>CAMARC010000322.1 GCA_945860405.1 Candidatus Kuenenia stuttgartensis
CAAGGAAGCGATCCGCCGCCTGTTCGCCGCCAACGACACCCTCCTCGACGCCGAGCAACTCCTCGCCATCGGCTTGGACCTCGAGCGGGCGAAGGGCGCGTGAGGCGACAGTCGGTGGCTTCTCTAGCGATCAACCCACGGCCATGCGCCGACGGATGATCCGGTCGATGAGGCGCGGGCAGAAGCGGGCGGCGAGGGCGAAGCTCTTCGCCGACCAGCCGGGGTAGACCGTCGCCCGGCGGCGCTCGAGGGCGGCGATGATCGCGCGGGCGGTCGTGGCGGCGTCGAGCTGCCGGCCGCGCGACCAGACGGGCCTGTTGCCAGCGAGGAGGCTGTCCCAAAACTCCGACGCCGTTGGCCCGAGCGTGGCAAGCAGCACGTCGATCCCGGCGGGAGCGAGCTCGGCGCGGAGCGTGCCGGAGAGGGAGTGGACGGCCGCCTTCGCGGCGCAGTAGTCGGCATGGAGGGGAATCGGATGGAGGCCGAGGATCGAGCCGACGAGGACAACGGCCGGGTCGCGGCCGCAGGCGAGCGCCGGCAGCGCGAGCCGGACAAGCTCCGCCGGGGCGAAGAAGTCGATTTCCATCACGCGCCGCAGCGTCGCCGGATCGGCCTCGGCGAATCGGCCGATCGCGCCGCTTCCCGCTGCGGCGATCACGACGTCGAGGCCGCCGAGGCTTGTCACCGCGGCGGCCATGAGCTCACGGCGGAAGGCATCGTCGGTGACATCGCCGGCGAGGACCGCGATCGGGTGCTCGGCGGCGAGCGTGGCAAGGAGGGGGGCACGACGGGCCGTGGCGAAGACGGCGGCTCCGCGCGCCGAAAGCTCGACGGCGAGACTCCGCCCCACCCCCGACGATCCGCCGGTGAGGAGGACGCGCAGGCCCGCAAGCGCCCGACGTCGCCGGAAGCGGGCGCGGAGCGCGTCAGGGGGTGCCGGTGGAGTCGGCATGGGCGGGGGGAGTCGCAGGGGAGTCGGTGGTGGGCGTTGCGTCCGGCGCGGCAGCGCCGAGCGGATCGTGGGGCGTGACCTCGGCCTCGGCCGGGTCGATCCGGCCGAGCATCGCCGCCGGGATCCGGCAGTGGACCGTGACGGAGTGGTCGTCGAAGTGGCGGGAGAGCACTTCGCCATGCGCTGAGAGCCAGGCAAGGAGCCGGCCGTTGCCGGCGGAGGTGCGGACGTCGACGTCACCGAAGTTGCGGCCGAGGCAGTCACTCGTCGCTCGGAGGAGATCGCCGATCCCAGCACCGCTCCGCGCTGAAATCCGGATGGCATGCGGATAGCGGTCGAGGAGGGCTTCGAGGCGCTCGCGATCGTCGATCGCGTCGACCTTGTTGAGCACCAAGAGCGTGTCCTTTTCATCGACGTCGAGATCGGCGAGCACGCTGCGGACGGCCGCAATCTGCGCGTCGACCAGATCGCTCGAGGCGTCGGCGACGTGGAGGAGGAGATCGGCTTGGCGGGTTTCCTCGAGGGTCGCCCGGAAGCTGGCGATCAACCGGTGGGGAAGATCGCGGATGAAGCCGACGGTGTCGGAGAGGAGGACCGGGCCCCAGCCGTCGAGCTTCCAGCGGCGGGTGCGCGTGTCGAGGGTGGCGAAGAGCTTGTCGGCGGCCAGTTCGTCGGCGCCGGTGAGGCGGTTTAAGAGCGTGCTCTTGCCGGCATTGGTGTAGCCGACGAGGGAGACGGTCATATGGTCTTGGCGGGCCGCCACCTGCCGCTCCTTGCGGCCGTGGATCTCGGCGACCTCGGCGCGGAGATCGTGGATCCGCTTCTCGACGAGCCGGCGATCGACCTCGAGCTGCTTCTCGCCCGGCCCGCGCATGCCGATCCCCATCTTGAGCCGCGACAGATGCGTCCACATCCGCTTCAGCCTCGGCAGCGAATACTCCAGCTGCGCCAGCTCCACGGCGAGGCGGGCCTCATACGTGCGGGCCCGCGCGGCGAAGATGTCGAGGATCACCTCGGAGCGGTCGAGGACCTTCGTCTTCAGTTCCTGCTCGAGGTTGCGGGTTTGGGCCGGAGAGAGGTCGTTGTCGAAGATCACGACGTCGGCGTCGTGGTGGGCGACGAGCCCGGCGAGCTCCGTCACCTTCCCCTTGCCGAGGTAGGTCGTCTGGTCGGGGCTTTCACGGCGCTGCGTGAGCTCGGCGACGACCTCCGCGCCGGCCGATTCCGCCAGGCCACGGATTTCGTCGAGCGGGCCGTGGGCATCGACGGGGGCGTGGAGAAGCACGCCGACGACGACCGCCCGCTCACTCTGCACACTCTTGCTGCGGACTGGTGTTGTCATTCGTCGTCCTCGGGGTCTTCGCCCAGGTTCGTGGCCAGGTGGCAACAGCTCTCCCAACGACGCGTGTCGAGGAGGCCGTCGGCCACCCCGTCCTTGACCGCGCAGTCGGCTTCGTGGCTGTGAGTGCAGTCGGGAAAGCGGCAGAGATTGGCAAGGGGTCGCAGGTCGCGGAAGGCCGCTGGCACCTCGGCGGGCACGATGTCCCAGAGCTGGAACTGGCGGACGCCGGGGGTGTCGACGAAGGCCCCGCCGAGCCGATGGGGAATGAGCCGCGCCGTCGTCGTCGTGTGGCGACCCTTGTCGTTGTCGCGGCTCACCTCGGAGACGGGGAGGGCAAGATCGGGTTGAAGATGGTTGAGGAGTGACGACTTGCCGACGCCGCTCTGGCCGACGACGGCGCTGACGGCGCCGCGGAGCTCGGCCCGGAGACGGGCGATGCCCATGCCGGTGACAGCGGAGCAGAGGACGACGCGGTACCCCATCCGCGCGTAGACGCCAGCGAGGGGGACGAGGCTGGCCGCGGGGACGAGATCGACTTTGTTGAGGCAGATCAAGGGCCGGATGCCGGCGCACTCCGCGGCGACGAGCATCCGGTCGATGAGCCCCGGCTTGAGATGCGGCTGGGCGGCGCTGCCGACGATCACCACCTGATCGATATTGGCGACGATCACGTGACGGCGTCCGCGGCTGTTCCGCGCCAGTTCGTTGCGCCGCGGATCGACAGCCTGGATCGTCGCATCCTGGCGGATGCCGTCGGGGCCGGTCGTCGGGAGTGCGTGGGCGGAGAGATCG
Source organism: Candidatus Kuenenia stuttgartensis (assembly GCA_945860405.1). Lineage (GTDB taxonomy): Bacteria > Planctomycetota > Planctomycetia > Pirellulales > UBA1268 > QWOP01. The sequence continues at coordinate 3,087 of CAMARC010000322.1, forward strand.
GGGACCGTCGCCTGACGGACGGTAACCCAGTCGCCCGCCACCACCGGATGCCGCTGGTCGATCGCCATCGTGCGGAGGACGCGGCGGGTGGTGCAACGGACGACATGGCCGTCGTCCCGGCGGACGAAGCTCTCCAGCCCGTGGACGTGGAGCACCTGCCCGCGCCAGCTGTCGATGGCGATGTCGGCGCCCGGCTCGATGACCGTCCGCTTCCGCGTCAGATCTCCCTTGCCGGAGAGACGTTCGGAGGTCGCCATGTCGGCGAGGCCGTCGGGGTCATCACCGAGCGATCGGGTCAGGTCGCCACCGCGCCGACGGACGGAGCGATTCTTGCGGAAGTCGATCCGGATCTTGCGGGGTTTCGCCATGCAGCCGATCAGGGGCGATCCCCCCGCGTCCCCGCAGAGGGCGGGTCGGGGCGGCGAGCGGCTGGGCCTGGGGCCGAGGAATAGGTGGGCGTGCTTCGCCGCGACTCGAGCCCCGCGCTTTCCAGGAGGCTCTTGCCCCAGGGGTTCACCGGGACATTGTCGGCCGGCGCTGCGACGGCGCCGTTCTTGGAAGGCTCGTAGCTGATCTCGAAGTGGTGGCGGGCCACGGTGAGCTTGTCGCCTGGATCGAGCCGCTTCTCGCTGACCCGTACCCCGTTGACCTTCGTGCCGTTGCTGCTGGCGAGATCCTTCACGAACCAATAACCATCGACGAGCGTCAGCTCGCAATGGGACCCGGACACGTTTGGGAAACGGAGGACGACATCCGCGCTCTCGCGCCGCCCCACAAGGAGGACCGGCTTGAACAACGGAATCGGGTCTCCGCCCCCTTGGGGGATCAATTCGCCGTACATGGGCCCCAATACGTTTCTCGCTCGAGTTCGGTTCGCGCCGCAGTGGGAATCAGGACGCTCTCCCAGAATCTACGCCCCTTCCTGCGGATGGTCAAAAAGCTCCTGCCGCGCCGGGGTGGTATGGTTGTGAGTGACGGTTCCCGGGAGAGGGAACGGGGCGGAACGGATGGCCGCCGGTCGGGAGAGTCCACTGGGCACTCGAGAGAGTTGCCGGGTGGGAACGCCCTGACGGGAGGAAAGTCCGGGCTCCGCAGGGCGCGATGGTGGGTAACGCCCACCGG
>CAMARC010000323.1 GCA_945860405.1 Candidatus Kuenenia stuttgartensis
ACGACGCGGCTGTCGGTCCGGCTCGCCACCTGGAACGCGATCCGCGCCGGCAGGTTGCTCTTGATCAGGCCGGTGATGACGTCGACGGTCGGCTTCTGCGTGGCGAGAACGAGGTGGATGCCGACGGCCCGGCTCTTCTGCGCCAGGCGGATGATGTGCTGCTCGATCTCCTTGCCGGCGGTCATCATCATGTCGGCGATCTCGTCGGCGATCACGACGATGAATGGCATCGTCGTGGGGATCGCCGCCGCCTCCTCGTCGGTCTCCGGTCCGATCCGCTTGATGAGCTCATCGCGGCCCAGCGCGTTGTAGCCGGTGAGGTGGCGGACGCCCACCTTCGCCAGGAGGGCGTAGCGCTCCTCCATCTTCTCCACCGCCCAGGCAAGGATCGCCTCCGCCTTCTTCATGTCGGTGACGACCGGGTGCATGAGATGGGGGAGCGACTTGTAGGGGGTGAGTTCGACCATCTTCGGGTCGATCATCAGCATCCGCACCTCGTCGGGGCGCCGGGTCATGATCATCGAGAGGATGAGCGAGTTGAGACACACGCTCTTGCCCGTGCCGGTCCGACCGGCGATGAGGAGATGGGGCATCGACGCCATGTCGACGACCATCGGATTGCCCGCCACGTCCTTGCCAAGGAACAGCGGGATCTTGAGCGTCTTCGCCTTGGCCTGGGCCTCCTCCATCACCTCCCGGAGGCGAACCATCTGTCGGATCGTGTTGGGCACCTCGATGCCGACCGAGTTCTTGCCGGGGATCGGGGCGACGATGCGGACGCTCGGCACGCGCAAGGCGATCGCGAGATCGTCGGCGAGGTTGACGATCTTCGCCAAGCGCAGCCCCGCCTCGAGCTCGATCTCGTACTGCGAGATCACCGGGCCAGTCTCGATCTCGACGACGCGAACCTTGAATCCGAACTCGGCGAAGGTCTTTTCGAGCATCCGCGCCCGCTCCCGCACCTCGCTCTCCTGCTCGTCCTGACGGAGGTGCTCCGTGGGAAGGAGCAACTCGAGCGACGGAAGCTCGTAGTCGGCCCCGACCGACCCCTCGTCGACATTCACCTCCATCGGCCGCCGCCGGCTGGCGAGCGACTTGATCGGCACCTGCATGGCAGCCGGCGCATCGACCGACGACGCCTCCGATGACTCGTCGTCGTCGGCCTCGTCGAGACCATCCTCGACGTCGTCGGCCTCGAACGCGGAATCCTCGACGGCAGGCCGAGCCGGGGGCTTTCGCACCTTGATCGTCGGGCCCTGCGAATCGGCATCGTCGCCCGCATCGCGCTCTGCCTCCGACTCGTCGTCCTCGGCGGACACGCCCCCAGCCGGCTTCGCCGCACCGCGGCGTGCCTGCCACCACGTCGGCTCGGCCGGAGCAGCGGCCGAAGCGATGGCAGCCTCCTCCGGCGCCCCGCCCACCGGCTTGCGGCGACTGAAAAGCGCGCCAACCGTCGCGACGATCACGCCGCCGATGCTCGCCACGACGGCGGCGAGGCGCACGAGCGCAGCGTCGCAGACGAGAAACAGTCCGGCGGCCGTGATCCCGCTGACGACGATCGCCGCTCCGGTGTGAGCCAGCAGCTCCTCGGCGAACAGTCGACCGATGGCGCCGATGGCGCCCCCCGGCCCCCACACGGGACGGGGGAAGGAATCGGGGAGGAACATCGCCAGGAGCGTGGCCGAGCCGACGGTGGCGATGACGGCGCCGACGGTACGGAGAGGGAGATCGGGGAGAACGCGGCGGCGGAGAAGCGCCACATCGAGCGCCACGACGAGCGCCAGGCCGATCCACGCGGCAATCCCGAGCCAGCGATAGGCTTGGCCGGCAAGGAACGAACCGACCGCGCCGCAGGCGTTGAGCACCCGGGCATTCGGCGGGAAGGCGTGCGGAACGGGGGGATCGGCGGCGTCGAAGCTTGCCAGGGACGCCAGCACGAACGTCGATGTCGCCAGGAGCACAAGCGCCGTGATGTCACGGACGCGGTCGCGCGGTGGCTCGCTCGGGGCGGCCTCGATAGGGAGCCGGGCCGCGGAGGTGGCGCGGCCGGGCGAGCGCCCCGCCTGCGGTGGGGCGAGGGCCTCGACGTCTCGGTACGGAGCATCAGCGGTAGCCATGGGGAGTCCTTTCCATCGGAACTCTACAGGCCGCTTTCTGACACGATGTCTGCCTCGGAGTCGGAACGGCCCGGAACGCTCTGCGGAACGGGCCGAGACGAACGGTCGTGAGGATCGCAGCGATTCTGCCGCCACGGCGGCAGCCATCGGGCCCACCAGGGAGTGCTACACTCGTCACCCCACGCCCCCCTCGGAGCGCCGATGCCACCCCTTCACCGCCTTGTCACCACCCCGCGCTATGCCGACGTCGTCATCCATGGCGACACGGCCTACTGGGCGGAGGTCGCCGACAACACGAGCCTCGACGCCCGCGGGCAGATCGGGCAGGTGCTCGCCCAGATCGAGGCGACGCTCGTCACGATCGGCAGCGATCGCACCCGCCTCCTCCAGATCGTCATCCACCTCGCCGACCTAGCCGACGCGGCCATCCTCGACGAGCTCTGGGACGCCTGGGTGCCTCAGGGGCATCCTCCCGTCCGGGCCCGCGTCCAATCGGGACTCGGGGGAACGTGCCGCGTCGAGATGCTCGTGACCGCAGCCGTCACCCAGCCATAGCCCCCCGCCCGACATCTCGGAAGGGTTTTTCTTGAGTGCCCCCACGATCGGTGTCGTCGCCGGTCTCCTCGGTCGACCGGGCCACGCTGCTCAAGCGGATCGCCGCCGCCATGTTGATGACGGCGGCGATCGCGCTCTCCTTCAGCGACGTGTCGTGAAGCGGGGAATCTCGCCCCACGAACCGGGAATCACTTCCCCGCCTTCGCCTCGAGCTCCTCAAGGTAGGCCTTCATCGGCTCTTCCATCGGCCCGCCGAGCGCGACGGCCTTCCGCTGGGCGGCGATTGCCTTCTTCACCTCGCCCTGCATCGCATAGAGATGGGCAAGCGTGTCGAGGACCGGCCCATTCTCAGGCTCGAGCTTGGCGGCCTTCTCGGCGGCCTCGGTCGCGGCGGCCGTGAGGGCGTCATCGATCGGCGCCCCACGCTCGGCGAGGGTCACGACCATCCAAGCCAAGGCATTGAGCCCCTCGGCCGAATCGGCCTGCGCCTCGGCAAGCTTCGAGAACGCCGCGGCCGCTTTCTCCCCGCCCCCCTGGATCGCCATCTGGAGCCGAACTTGGTCGAGCTGGCCACGGACCTGCTCGAGCCTTTGCTTGACACGCGGGTTCTTCGCGGTGGCGATCATCCCGTCGACCATCTCGGCCGCTTCGTCCCCCTTGTCGGCCTGGAGCAGCACGCGGATCTCGCCAAACGCTTCGTTGATCTTCTGCATCTCCGCCATTTCCTCGGCGTAGACCGCACGATCCCAGCTGCCGTCGACGATCTCGGCGAGCGGGCCGTCCATCTCCATCGGATGGCCGATCCACTCGACCTCGCCGGTCTTGCCGACGATGAAGGCCGTGGGGATGCCGCTCTGCCCGGCCGCCTCCATGTAGTCGGCATACACCGACTTGTCGGGGTCGGTCGTGAGGCAGTAGCCCTTCGTCACGTCGGCAAACGTCTCCCCTTCGCCGTTGTCACGCTCGAGAAACTCCTTGACGGTCTCGAGCTCTTCATCGCTGATGCTGATCACCTGGACATTCTTGTCGGCATAGTCGGCCTGGAGCTGGGCGATGTGGGGCATGCTCATGATGCAGGGGCCGCACCAGGTCGCCCAGAACTCGACGACGTAAACCTTGTCCTTCTTGAACTCCGTGACCGGCTTGTACTTTCCCTCGCCGTCCTGCACCCAGTGCTCGACGTCGATCGCCGGCGCCGGGGAGCCGATCGTGAGTTCGGCAGCCGGCAGGGCCGCGGCACTTCCGAGGAGGATCAAGAGCGCGGCGAGACAGCGGCGGGAAAGGGAGGGCATCGGGGTCTCCTGTCTGGAAAATCGTGACGACGAGCGTGGCCGGAAGGGGGCGCTCGAGTGGCGAAAACAAACGCACAGAAAGTCTACCGCTTCGGCGGCGACTGGGTCAGCCATCCTCGGGCGTGACCCCGAGGACGATGTCCCACCGGGCCGCGAGCTCACCGATCCGCGAGCCCTCGATGGGGAGAAAATCGGCGACGACGGCGGCCGCCTCGACCGGCGAGAGCGA
>CAMARC010000324.1 GCA_945860405.1 Candidatus Kuenenia stuttgartensis
GCGGGGAGCGTGTGGCCCCCGGCCAGCCTCCGCTTGAAGGCGACGAGCCAATGGATCGAGCTGTCGACCGAGAGCCCCATCGAGACGGCGGCGATCATCGCCGTTCCCATGTTGATCCGCTGGCCGCACCAGCCCATCAGCCCGAGGACAACGAAGATCGGCAGGGCGTTGGGGACCAGCGCCACGGTGGCCAGCAGAAGGCTCTGGAAGGAGAGGGCGAGAAGGAGAAAGATCCCCACCGCCGCGATCAGGAAGGTCGACCATTGATCGGTGAGCATCCGGTCGACGAGCTTCGAGAGGAGGACAAAGAACCCCGTCACCTCACCGCCGCCGCCCGGACCGTCGGGGAGCTCCTCGGCGACGATCCGCCGCACCGATTCGACGATCTGCCGCTTCGCCGCAGCCGGCTGCCGCTCCCGCGCCCGGAGCATCACGCGCAGCCATGTCGACCCATCCTCGGGGTCGTGGCCGATGAGCGACCGGTCGAGCTGGGGGAGCTGTTGCCGGAGGAGCGTTACAGCGCTGGCGACGACCCAGTTCCCCAGCGGCGACGCGCCGGCCTGATCGAGCGGCACCGGGGAGACCGCTGCGAGGACGTCGGCCACGCTCAGGACCTTCGTCAGGGCCGGAGCGGGGAAGCCGTCGGCCCCGGGGGCGATCACCTCCCGTCGCAGCCGCTCCTCGAGGCGATTGAGGCGGGCCACCGTCGCCCCGTCGATCGGCCCACTCACCGGGACGAGCACATCCCACACCCCGGCGCCGCCGAGTCTTGATTCGATCATCTCGTAGGAGCGGACGATTGGGCTCGAGCGGCGGAAGTTGCGGGTGAAATCGGTCTCGACCTCGAGCCGTCCCATCCCGGCCATGCAGGCGGCCACGACGAGAGTCGCCCAGGCCCCGATCCTCCCCGGATGGCGGACGATCCGTCGTACGAGGCCGTCGAGGCCGAGATCGAGCAGCCCCTCGCCCCAGGCCCGGCGGGGATCGGTGTCGAAGCGGCCGCCGAGGGCCAGCTGTGGGATGACCAGCGCCGCCGAGACGAGCACCATGATCGCCCCGACCGCGGTCATGATTCCGAAGTCATGCACCGGCCCGACCCGGCTGGTGATCAGCGAACCGAACCCGATCACGTCGGTGGCGATGGCGCCGATCACCGGCCAGAAGAGGAGGTGGATCGCCTCCTCGAGCGCTTGGCGGGGGGGGAGGCCGAGCTCGCGCTGGCGGCGAACCTCGACGATCACGTGAACGACCGTGGCGATGGCCACCACCGTGATCATCGCCGAGAGCATCGTCGATACCATCGTCAGCTTCATGCCGGCCACGGCGAGGACGCCCCGGGTGCTCCACAGGCCGAGGAGCACCACAGCGAGGGGAACGGCCAACCAGCGGAGGCTGCGGAACGACAGGAGGAGGACGACCCCGGCGAGGATGCCGGCCGACGTGCCGAGGAGATTGCCGTCGCGCTCGAGCATCGCGAAGCCGTCGCGGAGCATCACCGGCTCGCCGGCGACCGTGCCGCCGGGGAGCTTGCCGGTGGCGGCCCGGACTGCATCGATCGCGTCGGCCCGGGTCACGCCGGCCGTCGTGCCGGCCGGTTCGAGAACGCAGACGACGGCCGCAGTCCGGTGATCCGCCGACACCGCATATCCCTCGAGGAGCGACACGAGCCGTCGGGCAGCGGGGTTGGTGTCGAGGTGGATGATCCCGGCGCCGAGCGGCGTGCTGGCGAGGCTCGTGGCGGACGCAATCCCGGGGATCCCTTCGAGCTGTTGGGTGATGTCGCGGAGCGTTGCGATTCCCGCAGGCGTGAGGAGATCGGGCGCGTCGTAGGCAGCGAGCACCACTTCGCTCGAGCCGAAGGCCCGGGCGAGGCGGCGGTAGGGAGGAAGCGCTGCGTCGGTGCGGTCGAACATCGTGTCGATCGAACGGATGAACTCGAGGTGCCGCGACCGTTCCACCGAGATTCCGCCGAGCACGAGAGCGACGAGGAACAGCGCCATCCGGTGTGCGATGAGCCAGCGCGCCACGCGTCGGCTGACGGGGGGACGTGGGGACGGCGGCGAGGAGGATGCCTCGGCCGCCGTTCGGGGGGGATCACCGGGAAACGACATCGCTGGGCCGACTCCGTGGCGTCACGCCGGCCCAGGGGGCCGACGTGGGGCGGAAGGTGGGGGGGCGGGGAGGCGACACGGGGGGAGCCGGGGATCGCCGGACGGCACGGGGATGCGGGCAGTTAGGCGAGCCTGGACCGGGCGGTGGGAGGGCGGATGCTCGGGCAGCATGGGAACTCCAGGCAACACGGTTACCTGCGGGTCATCTTAGTCGCGCTGCCCGGGAGGGGTGGGGCAAACCTTCCGCTTCCCCCCAGACATCCCCGTCGTCACATCCCAGACCGCGTCGTCTCCGCCGCCAGAGCCCTTGCCGCAGCCTCCCCGGCTCACCAGGGACGTCGCTTCCGTGGGGCTTGGGGTGGCGACGGGGACCGCGGCGGTAAACCGTTCGAACATCGGCACTTGCGGACGCCTCCAGGGCGGCGCAACGCCTTGACCCCCGTCGGATCAGGCTCCTATAAACCGCGCCGTTTTCGACGGACCTCCCCTCCTGACCCCGCCGCGGGCATCGCTTGCGCGACCACGTCAACTTTCCCGTGTCCCACTGCCGACACCGCGACGCGCGGCGTGGCCGTGCGCCGGCGCGCGGTGACATCGCGCGATGGTTGATGGCGATCGTGCTGCTGCTCATCGCGTTGCAGACGCTCCCGGCTCTCGCGCAGCCGGTCTCACAACCGGAGGCGGCTGCGGGGGCACTCTCCGCGCTTCCGGCCCGCGGCCTCGCCGCGGCAATCGCCGAGGCTTCGAGCATCGAGGTGCCGGCCGTCGATCCCTCCGAAGCAATCGCCATCCGGGCCGCACAGGCCTCGCGGTGGACGGAGGGCTCCTACGACGTCTGGCATCTCACCGGTGGCGTGCGCATCGAACAGGGCCCGACGGTCGCCGAATCGCACGAGGCGGTGGTGTGGATCGAGCAGGATCCAGGCGCCTCGCTCGCTGAGGGCGTCCCCGGTGATCCCACTGATCGTTTCAACGATCCAGCGGCGGATGGCGGCACGGCATTGCCTCCGCTCCGCGGCATGCTTGTGCGCATGGCGGGCAACGTCTCGGTGACCGCCGGGAACGCTCCGGCGCCCGGCACCGAGCCGGGGCTGTCGACGGTCCGCGGCCCGCGCTGGACGGGCCGCTTCTGGACGCGACGGGATCCGCGGCTGCAGTTCGCCAGCGTCGTGCCGCCCACGGGCACGCCGCCGGTCTACGAGGCCGTCGCCGACGTGCCCGCGCCGGTCCGCCCGGCGGTCGGGGGCGACGACGGCGCCGATGGCGTCGAGCAGGTCCAGTTCGTCGATCGCGATCGCGGCAACGATCTGGCGCAGTTCAGCGAGTTTGCCGCTCCCGCGCCGCCGGCGGTGGGCGTGGCCGCGCCGGCCCGCCGGCTCCGCGCCTTCCCGCGGTCGAGTGTCCCGCTCTCGATCCGCTGGTTCCCCAGTCCCACCGGTGGCGAATGGGTGGCGGTGATCACGTCGGGGGTCAACCTCGTCATTGACGGGGTCGACCCGGCCGGCCCACTCGACATCGCCGCCGACCGTGTCGTCATCTGGACGCGGAGCGGCACCCAGCCCGATCTCGACGGTAACGCGGCGCAGTCGGCCGACACGCCGCTGGAGCTCTACCTCGAGGGCAACGTCGTCTTTCGTCAGGGGCAGCGCGTCGTCGAAGCGATGAGCATGTTCTATGACGTGCCCCGCTCCTCGGGCGTCATCACCGGCGCCACGGTGCTCACTCCCGTCGACAACTACGCCGGGCTCGTCCGGCTCCGCGCCGACGTCATCCGCCAGGTCGATCGGAGCCGGTTCGTCGCCCAGCGGACCGGCCTCACCTCGAGCCGCCTCGGCGTGCCGACGTGGGAGTTTCGCTCGAGGGAGCTTGAGTTCACCGACGAACAGGTGCCGCTGGCGGGGGGCGACGGCCAGCCGATGGTCGATGGCGTGACCGGAGAGCCCGTGCTCGAGCACCAGCAATTCGTCACCAGCCGCGGCAATACCTTGACGCTCGGCAACGTGCCGGTGCTGTGGTGGCCGGTGCTGGCGACGAATGCCAAGAAGCCGACCTTCTAC
>CAMARC010000325.1 GCA_945860405.1 Candidatus Kuenenia stuttgartensis
GACGAGCCGACGCGCGAGCTCTACGGCCGGACGAACTTCGGCCAGAGCACGCTCCTGGCCCGGCGCCTCGTGGAGGCGGGGAGCACGTTCGTCACGGTCCACTCCGGCGGCTGGGACCACCACTGGGATCTCGAGAAGGGGCTCACGACCCGGATGCCGGAGATCGACACCGCCGTGGCGGCGTTGCTGACTGACCTCGACCGAACCGGCCTCCTCGCGACGACGATGGTCATCCTCTGCGGCGAGTTCAGCCGGACGCCGCGGATGAACGACGGCGGCAACGGCGGCGCGCCGCGCTCGATGGGCACGCCCGGCCGCGACCACTGGGGGAACGCGATGTTCGCCCTCGTCGCCGGCGGCGGCATCAAGGGGGGCCGGATCGTGGGGAGCACCGATGCCCGCGGCGAGCGCGTCAAGGACCGCCCCATCACCCCCTTCGACCTCCACGCCACGATCTATCACGTCCTCGGCATCGACCCGACGACCCACTTCCTCGACCACTCCGGCCGGCCGGTGCCGGCGATCGACCGGGGCGAGGTGATCAGCGAACTGTTTTGAGCCCGCGCGGATCAACGGCCATCACGCTTGCCAACAGCGCCCCGCCCCAGAGCATTACGCCGGCCGCGGTCGCGAAACGATGCACAGGAGCCCGACCCGATGCGACATCCGATCTCTTCCACGTTCGTCCTAGCCGCGATCCTCGCGCCGATTGCCGGAGCGGTGGCGCAGGAAACCAACCGGGCGCCCGTTCACGCCCCCCAGCCGATGATGCCGCCCGGCCCGGGGCCCCAGCAGCCCGGCCGATACACGCTCGTCGACCGTGAGATCTCGGTCCTCGACAGCGAAGGGAAGCCGATGAGCCTCGGCACGATGACGCTCCTCTTCGACAGCGCTACCGGCGAAGTGAGCTACCTCGTCCGCGAGGGACATGCGCTCGCCTGGCGCGTCATCCCCCGGCCGCCGCATCATCATCAGCCAGGGCCTTCCGTGCCCGCCTGGACGCAGCCGCACTTCGCGCCACCGGGATCCGCGCCGTTCCTTCCCGACGGTCGTCCACCGTCGCTCTTGCCCCCAAGCCTGCCGGCCGCACCTCCCCCTCCGCTGCCGATGCCCACCCCGGCCTCACCAAGCCCGTTCACGCAGGACCCCGGTGCCGGGCCGCCGGCAGCGATCGCCAATCCGCTCGTCGACACCGCCGGCTTCCGCGACAGCGTCGCCGAGGCCGATCGTCTCCGGGCCGAGCGACGGGTCGGCGAAGCGGCCTTCCAAACCCTGGCCACGCGGGAGAGCGTGATCCTCGACTGCCGCAGCCGGGAGTCGTTCGCCCGGCTCCATGTCCGCGGCGCCGTCAACCTTCCCTTCCCCGACATCACCGCCGAAGAACTGGCCCGGCTGATCCCGTCTCCCGACACCCGCGTGCTGATCTATTGCAACAACAACTTCGCCGCGGCCCCGACGGCGTTCCCGGAGAAGGTGGCGCGGGCGGCGCTCAATCACCACGCCTTCGCCACGCTCGTGGCCTACGGCTACCGCAACGTCTTCGAGCTCGCCCCCTTGGTCGACGTGGCGGCGACGGAGATTCCGCTCGAGGGGGACGACGCCCCATGATCAACCATGAGCAAACATGATCAAACATGACCAGGCATCCCCCGACATGATTCGGTTTGCCTCATCCGGCTAAACTACTGCCGCCCCGTCCGAGGCTCCCTCCACTCCCACCGGAACCGCTCCCCATGGCCGACAAGCCGATCCTCTTCCTCCTCCGCGCCGGTTTCCCCGACCCCAAGCATGGCCCCGGCGGCTCCTACTGCCCCGAGTGCACCGCCGTGACGGGGATCCTCTGGTATTACCCCGAGGTGGCGGCGAAGTTGGACATCCGCCAGGTCGACGTCCCGCGGCCGCGGCCGGAGGTCATCGCGATGGTCGGCGAGGAAAACCAGTCGTGCCCGGTGCTCGTCCTCCCCGCCGGAGAGACGCCGGCCGGTGTGCCGGTGGCCCATGGCAGAGCATTCGTCTCCGGGCCGGACGCGATCATCAAATACCTCGCCGATCACTACGGCACCGCCCAGTAGCCCTGACCAGCGGCGGTCGTCAGCGGGGATCGGGCAAGGCGTAGCTCGTGCTCCGGCCGCGGCCCGGGTTCTTCACGAGGATGCTTCGGGCCTCGAGATCCTGGATGTCGCGGAGAGCTGTGTCGGACGAGCACTTGGCGATCCGGGCGTATTTCGACGTCGTCATTCCCCCTTGAAAGCCGTCGAGCAGCCGGTTGATGACGAGACGCTGCCGGTCGTTGACCGGGCTGCCGGCGCCGATCGCCTGCCACAGCGTCGCCTTCTGGAGCACCGACGCGACGAGCGTGCCGGCGTTCACGAGAGCGCGCTTGAGACAGCCGAGAAACCAGAGCATCCACGGGGTGATGTCGAGGTCGCCACGCTGCGTGCGCTCGAGGATCCGGTAGTAGTCCTTCCGCTCGGCTTCGATCTGGGTCGACATGCTGGAGAAGCGTTCCGGGCAGCCGTCGGCACGGGCCAGCATGAGGTCGGCAAGGGCACGGGCCAGGCGGCCGTTGCCATCCTCGAAGGGATGGATCGTGACAAACCAGAAGTGCGCGATCGCGGCCCGGAGGACCGGATCCTCGTCGGTGTCGGCATTGCACCAGGCAATGAATCGTGCCATCTCGCCGGGCACACGCTGCGCCGCCGGGGCTTCGAAGTGGACCCGCTCCCGGCCGAACGGCCCCGACACGACCTGCATCGGACCGGCCTCCACCGGCCGCCACGTTCCGACGGCGATCGGACGGGTGCCGCTATAGCCCACCGGGAACAGAGCCGCGTGCCATCCACACAGTCGCTGCTCCGAGAGCGGTTCCTCGGCACGGCGCGTGGCGTCGAGCGTCACCTCGACGATTCCCTCGACATCGCGATTCGTGCGGCGGACGCCCCCCTGCGGGAGGCCGAGCCGGCGGGCGATCGAGGAGCGGACATCGGCAGCGTCGAGCCGTTCCCCTTCGATCGCCGACGACTGCACGACGTCGCTTGTCAGCACCCGCAGGGCAGTCTCGGTCTGAAGATCGAAGCCGAGCGCCCGCATCCGCCCGAGGAGCAGCCCCTGCGCGTGGCGCGTCGGTACGAGGGCCTGAAGGACGACCTTCTCGTCCCAGTGAAACGCCGGCCAGAGCTTGTTTTCGTGGATGAACGCCATCATCGCCGCATCTTTTGCGGCGATTATACCTCCATTCGCCGCACCCGGAAAACAGGACTGTGCGGCGTTACCGCGGCTGGCTCGACAGTTGCACCAGCGCCTCGATGACGCGGGCCCGGGCCGCGGTGTCCTTGAGGACAAGGTAGCGATGCTTCCCCTGGGGATCGGGGGTGAACGTCGTCGCCCCCTTCTCCGTCACTGTCACCTTCCCCGGCGGCGAGCGGTCGAAGTAGCCCCGGCTCCCGAGAACCCCGTCGAGAACGCTCGTCAGATCCCAGCTCGGCCGATCCTGCGGCGGCGGCGAGAGAATCTTGTAGGACTCCGCCACCGGATGATGGGGGACATCCCGAAAATCCTCCAGGATGCTCTGGCTGGGGTAGGGCAGCGCGATGCCAATCTCAAAGCCGCTCCAGATCATCTCCGTCGGCCACGCCTCGGCGAGCTTCGCCGCGGCAGCCCGATCCTTGACGACGTTGTATTCCTCGTAGGCAGCGTTGCCGTCGATCGGCTGGAAGGCCCCGGCCATGAGTTCGAGGAGCTTCACTTTCTTGGCAACGAGGGCCTTGCCGTCGAGCGGGCTTGTCGCATCGGCCGGGCTGTCGAGGAGGCGGGCGAGATTGGTGGAGAAGCCGACCTGGACGACGACGACCGAGCCATCCTCCGCAGCCGCAAGCGCCTGCCGCAGGACTGCGACCGCCTCGGGGGCATCCTTCGCATGGCGAAGCGCGTGGGGATAGCGTTCCTTGCCGGCAAAGGCGGGATCGTTATAGGTCGCCTCGGCGAGCTTGAGATAGACGCTCTGCTCCTCGACGCCACCGGGGCGGACGACGCCGACCGGGATCTCCGTGCGGCCATAGAAGCGGTTGATACAGTCGACAAACGGGGCAGCGAGGGCGTGGTT
>CAMARC010000326.1 GCA_945860405.1 Candidatus Kuenenia stuttgartensis
GCCAGATCGGGCATCGGCCGGCCGTGGCCGCGGACCCGCCAGATACGGCGGTGCTCGGCGAGCGCAGCGTTATAGGCCTCGTGGAGCTGGCGAGAGCGGGCCAGGAGCCAGCCGGTGAAGACGAGCACCGTCGGCAGCCGCACCAATTCGCTGACCGGCAGTTCGAGCGTCTCCAGGCCGAAGCGGGATTCGACGAGATGGCGGGCCTGGGCCAGCGCGATCCCGAGCCGACGCGTCTCTGCCGCCCGTTCCATCACCAGCGGCCACCAGCGCCTCAGGATCGGCGACGGCTCCAGCGGCAGGAGAAGGTCGCAACAACGGTCTCCGAAGGAGGCGAACGTCTGATCGTCGAGGATCCCCCGTTCCTCCCAGGCCATGTCGGGGCCCGGTCCGTCGAACGGCACCTGCTCGAGCTTTGCCTCCAGCGGCGTTCCCACCGGGACACCGACGCCGGTGTGGTGGCAGCGATCGGTGTCGACGATGAGATTCACCGCGGTGCCACCGACCTGGCGGGCGTAGGCATCGAGGGCGGAATTCTTCAGCCACACCCCCGGGTGGAAGAGCTCCGGTTGGTGTCCTCCCATGATGATCGGGCGCGCGATCCAGTCGGCGACGTCGCGCGGCCGTTCGACGTCGCGGTAGCTGCCGGTGTACTCGGCGGCGACGGTGAGCACCTCGCGCCGTGTCGCAGCCACCAGCTCCCACAGCCGCATGTCACCGATGCGCGTGTCGAAGGCGGCGCGGAGGAGTCGGTTGTTGTCGAGGAGCGTCTCGACGGCGTCGGCCGGCGCGTCCGCTGTCGGCACGATCGGCGGATGAATGAGCCGGGCGCCCGAGAGGGACGGGGCTCGAAACCTCCGGGTCGCGGAGGGCCACGATGATGTCATGGGGATGCGATGGGCTGTCCGGAGGGAACGCGTCCGGAGGTTCAGCCGGCCCCGTGGGTCGACGCGGCGACGTCATGGGCTGACGCCGCCACGGCGGCTTCGGCCCGATCGAGAACGCCCCGGTAGTAGGCCAGACGGGTCTCGGCGTCGTCCAGAGCCCCCCCGAAACTCCTCGCCAGATCGAGGTAAAGGAGGGGAACGGGGAGCTCGACGACCCGGAGGCCGGCCACTGAAGCCTGCACCCAGACCTCGAGCGGCATCGCATAGCCAAACTCGGTCACATGGAGCGCCTCGAGCGCCCGGCGGGTGTAGGCCTTGAATCCACAGAAGGCGTCGGTGAGGGAGAGGCCGAGGCGGACGTTGATCTCGGCGGTGATCGTCTCATTGATCCGCCGACGCGATTCGGGGGGACGACTGTCGCCGTCGAAGACCTTGAGGTAACGGCTGCCGGAGACGATGTCGGGGAGCTGGGCGGGGGCGGGATGTCCCGCGGCGCCGATGATTGTGGCAGCGTCGATGAACGCGGGGATGAGCCGCGGCTGGTGCTGGCCATCGCAGTCGATCGTCACCAGCCCGTCCCAGTCGCCGGAGAGCGATTCGCGGAACGCCGTCGCCAGGGCGGCACCGTAGCCGCGGTTTTGCGGATGGCGAACGACCCGGATATCCCCTTGCCGCTCGAGCCGGTCGGCGAGGAGCCGCGACGTGCCGTCGGTCGAGCCATCGTCGACGACGAGGACGTGGGGCGTGAAGCGGAGGACCTCGTCGAGGACCTCCTCGACATGCCGAACCTCGTTGAAGACCGGCAGGGCCGTGAGAAACTTCGGCTGCCGGGGCACCACGCCGCTCTCGGCAGCGTCAGACGCTTCCGGGTGGCGGGAGGATCGAGAGGGGGAAGGCATCGCGGATCCTTAGCAAGCAGGACAGGCTGTGCGGTGACGGGCCGGAAGACGTCAGGTCACCCTAGCCCGGACGCTCCTTGAATTGTAGCGCCGGGAAAATGCCGGGCAACGCGCCGGTACAGGTGTCACAGGCTGCAGAGGGGAATGAGTGGATCACGCTCGGCGTCGCTTGCCCGGCATTCGAGCCCCGGCACGAGGGCGGCGAGGCGATCGGCCAGCACCGGCATCGAGAACCGCTCGCTGGCGTGGTGGCCGAGGACGACGGCCTGCATTCCAAGCGCGGTGGCGTGGAGAGCGTCGTGGAGCTTCAATTCTCCCGTCACGAAGGTGTCGCAACCGGACTGACGGGCGATCGGGATCCCTTCAGCACCGCTTCCGCAGACGATCCCCACCCGGCCCACCTCCCGGTCGGTGGCCCCGGCCAGATGGGTTCCCGGTGCCCCCAGATGGGCGGCGAGTTGGCGAGCAAACTCGACGACGGTGAGCCCCGGCGGCGCGAGCCCCATCCTGCCGAAGCCGGCAAGCGTAGCGACCGGATCGGGAATGAGCGGCGCTATGGCAGAAAGCCCGGCGGCGGCGGCGAGTTGGTCGTTGATCCCGCCGGCCGCCGAATCCCAGGCGGTATGGCTGCTCCAGACAGCCACGCCAGCGCGGGCGAGATCGAGGAGGAGGCCACCGGTCGGGGTGGCATCGGTGAGTCGAGCAACGGGGCGGAAGGGGAGGGGATGGTGGGTAACGATGAGGTCAAAATCCCCGTCGATCGCCTCATCCACCACGGCGGCCGACAGCGTCAGGCAGGCAAGCACCCGCCCGATCCGTTCCCGCCGGCTGCCAACGAGCAGGCCGACAGAATCCCACTCCGCTGCCAGCCGCAACGGGGCGAGGAGCTCCAGCGCGGCGGTCACGGTGGCAAGCGACGACATCACGTCGATCATACAATCTGTTTTTGGCCCAGTCCCTCTTTCCGCCCCCGGGTACCCCTCCATGGATCGAGCCAGTGTCTGTATCCCGGCCGGCGCCCTCGCCTCCGACCTGCGCACCGCTTTCCGTCACGCGCGGACACTCGGTGTGAAAGGGGTGGAGCTCGATGTCCGCGCCGAGCTCGACGGGGGGCGGATCTCCGCCACCGGCGTGCGGCAGCTGCGGAAGTGGCTCGCCGACGAGGGGCTGGTGGTGGCCGCCCTCCGCTTCCCCACCCGGGGCGGCTACGCCGACAGCGATCGACTCGAGGCCCGAATCGAGGGGACGAAGCGGGCCCTCGACCTCGCCCACGGTCTCGGCACGGCTGTCGTCACCAACCATGTCGGCCCGATCCCGGCGGAGGATTCTCCGGCTTGGGGGGTGATGCTGGGGGCGCTTCGCGACCTTGCGGGATGGAGCGAACGCGCCGGCGCCACGCTCTGTGCCGAGGCGGGGAGGGCGTCGCCTGCCGATCTCCTCAGGCTCGTCGCCGCGCTTCCCGAAGGGGGGCTCGGCTGCACGCTCGTCACCGGGGCGCTGGTCGTCCATGGACACGACCCGGCCGCCGCCGCAGCCGAGCTTGCGGGGATCGTGCGCCACGTCTGGCTGACCGACGCCGTGCCCGGGACGTTTGCCGGCCATGGTCGGGCGACGGTGCTCGGGCGCGGGGATGTCGACATCGCCGCCACGCTCGGCGCGCTCGAGGAACGGGGCTACCGCGGCTGGCTCGGACTCGAGGTGGTCGACGGCTCCGATGCCGGAGGGGAATTGGCCGCCGCGATCTCGCGGCTAGCGCTCGTGTGAGGTCTCGACGCGGCTTCCTCGCGGCGGCGGAAGGTGTAGATCCCGCGGCCGTCGGGGGAGAGGATCGTGAAATAGACCTCCCCCGCCTCGTCCTCGCCGAAGCTCAGAACGG
This sequence comes from Candidatus Kuenenia stuttgartensis, assembly GCA_945860405.1. Taxonomy (GTDB): domain Bacteria; phylum Planctomycetota; class Planctomycetia; order Pirellulales; family UBA1268; genus QWOP01. Next base: position 3,663 of record CAMARC010000326.1, read on the forward strand.
GGAGCCCTTCACGGTCGTGGGGGATCGGCCGGTTGGCGACGGCCCGGCCCGTGGTCTCGTCGATGCCGAGAGCCCACAGCCGCCCCGAGACGTAGTCGGCATAGAGATAGCAGCCGTCGAGCTCGGGGAGCTTCTTCCCGCGATAGACGTTTCCGCCGGTGATCGACTTGCCGATGTCGTGGGCGTATTGCCAGATAGGATCGACGAATCCCGGGCCGGTGGCCGTGTTGGTCGGCGCGTAGGGCTGGTTTCCCTCGCGCAGACTCCAGCCGTAGTTCGCCCCCTTCGCGCCGAGATTGATCTCCTCCCAGAGATCCTGGCCAACGTCGGCGATCCACAGTCTGCCGGTGCGTCGATCGAACGACATCCGCCACGGGTTGCGCAGGCCGTAGGCCCAGATCTCCCGGCGCACGCCGGAGGGGCGCGGCGGCTTGCCA
>CAMARC010000327.1 GCA_945860405.1 Candidatus Kuenenia stuttgartensis
GGCGTCCTCAACCACACCCAGCTCGACGCCGAGGATCGGCTCCGTGACAACATCGTGGGGCTCGAGTGGGTGGCCGCGAAGCTCGATGGCAAAGATCCCGGGGCCCTGCCTGGAATGAAGACCTGGGAGGCTCCCGCCGCAGCCCCCAAAGCGGCGGCATCTCCCACCGGTGTCACGCCCCACGACCCGGCGGTCGTCGCGGCGCTCGCTGCCGAGGCGAAGGAGGCGCGGGCGAGTGCAGCCAATGGTGCCCGCGTCTTCACCCGGCACACGCTCGCTTGCATCTCCTGTCACAAGGTGGGAGAGCATGGGGGCAACGTCGGCCCGGCGCTCTCGAAGCTCGGCGCTGAGAAGACCCACGAGCAGATCGCGGAATCGCTCCTCTGGCCGCAGCATGTCATCGCGCCCGAGTTCCGCACCGTGACGGTGGTCACGGCCGACGGGGCGAGCCGGCGCGGTTACCGGGAGCGGGAAGACGATGCGTCACTGGTCCTCCGCGATCCGGCGTCGGGGGCCCGTGAGACGCTTGCGAAGGCCGACATCGACATCGTCGAGGAGAGTGGCAGCATGATGCCCGACGGGCTGATGCAGTCGCTCCACCCGCGAGACAGGCGCGATCTTGTCCGCTTCCTCGCCGACCTTGGCCGGCATGCCGACCTGCCGGCGGCCACGGTTGCCGCGGTGGTGGCCGCCGCGCATCCAACAACCCCCGCGGCCTTCGAGCCAGACCGCGCTCCCCTCATCCCGGAGGCGTTTCCCGATTGGCAGCTGCCGGTCAACCGCGACCGGCAGTTTGACTTCTACGCCAAGGAGGCGCGGTGGTTCCGAGCCATCTGCCCCACGCCGCCGCTCCTCCCCCAGTATCCCGGGCTCGACGGTGGCACGCTTGGGCACTGGGGCAACCAGAACGAGGAGACGTGGCGCGACGGCCGCTGGAATGACACGATCCTCGGGTCGGTCCAGGCAGGCGTCCTCCACGCCTTCGGAAAGACAGTTGTCCGCGGGGTGTGCGTCCAGCTCGGCAATGGCCTCAACGTCTGCTTCGATCCCGATACGTTGACTTACCCGGTTGCCTGGAAGGGGAAGTTTCTCGTCCTCTCCGACACGCGGTACGGCTTTCTCGGGGGCCTCAGTCCGGGGGGCGAGGCGATGGCGCTGCCCCCTGTGGCCACGCAGATGCCCGCTGGCAAAGTCGACTACGAGGGTTTTGTTCGGCAGGGGGAGCGAATCGGCTTCCTCTATTCCGTCGATGGCGTGCGGGTCCTCGACGTGCCGATGGTGAAGGATGGGGCGTTCGATCGCGTCGTCGGCCCCGTCGACACCCATCCGCTCAAGAGTCTCCTCGATGGTGGCCGGCCGCAGTGGCCGGAGGTTCTTCGTACCAACATCGTTCGCGGCAAGCAGGTGCCGTGGGCCGTCGATACCTTCGAGCTCCCGGTGGAAAACCCCTGGAAGGCGCTCCTTTTCTGCGGCGATCACGACTTCCTTCCCGACGGGGACCTCGTTGTCTGCACGATGCAGGGGGATGTGTGGCGGGCGCGGCCGATCGATCCGGGGGCCGATGGAGAGCCGCGTCGGCTCGCGTGGCGGCGGATTGCGGCCGGGCTCCATCACCCGCTCGGGATGGCGGTTGTGGATGGCGTGATCCATGTCCTCGGTCGTGATCAGATCACGAAGCTCATCGACACCAATGCCGACGGCGAGGCCGATCGCTACGACTGCTTCTCGCGGGCCTACGCGGCGTCCGCCGGCGGCCACGATTACACCTGCGGGCTCGTCCGCGATTCGCAAGGCCGCTTCATCACCGCCTGCAGTGCCCAGGGGCTCGTGCGGATCTCGGCCGACGGCAAGACGGCCGAGGTGCTCGCCACTGGGCTGCGGAATTCCGATGGCGTCGGCATCTGCCCCGACGGCACGATCACGGCCGGATCGAGCGAGGGGGACTGGGTGCCGGCGAGCCTTGTCGGCGCTGTGCCCCCCGGGCGACCGCTGCCGGGGGAGCCACCGCTCCACTTCGGCCACGGCGGGCCGCGGAGTGGCCGTGTCCCCGATCTGCCGCTGGCCTATCTGCCGCGCGGCATCGACAACAACTGCGGCGGTCAGGTGTGGGTGCCGGAGGGGGCGATGGGGCCGCTCGGCGGGCAGCTTGTCCATCTGTCGTTTGGCGCGGGGACGGCGATGGTGCTTCTCCGCGACGAGGTGGCCGGGCAGCAGCAGGGGGCGATCGTGCCGCTGCCGGTGTCGTTCCGCTCGGGCTCGCATCGGGGGAAGTTCAACGACCGCGATGGGGCGATCTATGTCAGCGGCATGGCCGGCTGGGGCACCTACACGGCCGCCGACGGCTGCCTCCAGCGCGTCCGCTACACCGGGAAAAGCCTCCAGCAGCCGATCGGCTTCCACCTCCATGACAACGGCGTGCGGGTCGACTTCGCCGAGCCGGTCGACTCAAGCGTCGCTGCCGATCCGGCCCGCCATTTCGCGCAAAGCTGGAATTACCGCTACGGCGGCGGCTACGGATCGGATGAGTATTCTGCGCAGCACGAAGGGCTCCGTGGCCACGATCATCTGCCGATCACCGCCGTGCAGGTGCTCAGCGGCGGGAGATCGGTGTTCCTCGAGATCCCGGAGATCCAGCCGGTCGATCAGCTCCATCTCCTCGTGGCGACGGGGGCTGGGGTGGAGCATGATCTGGTCATCACCGCCAATCGGCTCGATGGCCCGATGCCGGGCGCGCAGGAGCGGACGCTCCCCCTCCGTCCCCATCCGCTGATCGGTGACACCGCGCGGGCCCTCAATACGAAGCCCAATCCCTTTGCCGTCCCCTCCAAGGAAGTGACGGCGAAGGTCGAGGTGGGGGTCGGCCCGAATCTCTCCTTCAGCCCGCGTCGGCTCGACGTCCGGGCTGGGGATCTCGTGGAGCTCACCTTCACCAACCCCGACACGGTGCCCCACAACTGGGCGCTCTTCAAGCCGGGGACACTCGCTCGGGTGGGGGCGGCGGTGAATGCGCTGGTCACCGACCCGGATGCCGCGGCGCGGCAGTATGTGCCGGAGACCGGGGACTGCCTGGCCTGGACCGACATCACCCCCCCCGCCGGGAAGACGGCGATCTGGTTCCGCGTGCCCGAGGAGCCGGGGCGGTATCCGTTTCTCTGCACCTTCCCCGGGCACTGGATGGCGATGCAGGGGGAATTGGTCGTGGCCCCGGCCGAGGGGAGCGGGAAGCCGAAGTGATCCTCCGCGGGGCGGGCACAAGGGCTACAATCAGGAAATGAACACACTCCGTAGTTTCGCCGGTTGGGTCGCGCCCCTGCTGATCCTGGGGGCGGCCTTCGCTGCGTTTCTGTTTTTGGGCAGCCAGCCCCCACCGCAGCGGGTCGATTCCGGGGCTCCGGCGGCGGTGCCTGTGCGTACGGCAGCGGTTAGCGCTCAGGAGGGGGGCGTCGACATCGAGGCCGACGGCGTGGTCGTGCCGCTCCGTGAAGTTACCCTCGCGGCCGAGGTGGTGGGGCGGATCCTCGAAAAGGCTCCGGTGTGCAAGTCGGGGCAGTATGTCACCAAGGGAACGGTGTTGTTCCGCATCGATCCCCGTGACTACGAGCTTGAAGTGGCCAGGCTCGAACGCGAGCTCCTGCAGGCGGCGCTCACGATCGACGAGATCGACGAGGAACTCGTTCAGAACGCCGAGTCGATCGATCTCTCCAAGCAGCAGGTGGCGATTTCTAGCCGCGAGGCGAATCGACTCGACACGCTCGCGCAGGGGCGCATCGTCACGGAGTCGGCGGCCGACCAAGCGGCCCGTGATCAGCTCACCACCGCCAACGCCCTCTCGAATCTCCAGGGACAGCGTCGCATTCTCCAGAAACGACGCAACCGCCTCGTCGAAGCGCAGGCGCTGGCGTCGACGATGCTCGACCGGGCGAAACTCGATCTCGAACGGACGACGGTGGTAGCGCCGCTGGATGGCGTCGTGGTCGACGACCGCGTCGAACAGGACTCCTACGTCGCCAAGGGGACGACGCTGGTCGTCCTCGAGGACACGAGCGCCGCCGAAGTGAAGAGCAGCCTGAGGATGGACGAGGTGTCGCG
>CAMARC010000328.1 GCA_945860405.1 Candidatus Kuenenia stuttgartensis
GCCCTCGCCGTCGTGCCGGGCGTCTCGCCCCGCGCCGACGTCTCGCTCAACAACATGTTCGGCGATCACATGGTTCTCCAGCAGGGGATCAAGAACAAGGTGTGGGGGAAGGCCTCCCCGGGCGAAGCCGTCACCGTCACCCTCGGCGGCCAGAAGCACGAGACGAAGGCCGGCGCCGACGGCGCCTGGCAGGTGATGCTCGACCCGGTGAAGGAATACGGCGGCCCACATGAGCTGACCGTGAAGGGGAACAACACCGTCACCTTCCACGACGTCCTCATCGGCGAGGTGTGGGTCTGTGCCGGGCAGTCGAACATGCAGTGGAGCGTGAACGCCTCAACCGATCCCGATCTCGAACGGGCCGCGGCGAAGTTCCCCCAAATCCGCCTGATCTCGGTGCCGCAGGTCGGCACGCAGGATGCGCAGTGGAACTTCAACGGCTCGTGGCAGGCCTGCACCCCCGAGACGGTCGGCAACTTCTCGGCCGTGGGCTACTTCTTCGGCCGCCAGCTCCACCAGACCCTCGGCGTGCCGGTGGGGCTGATCAACAACGCCTGGGGCGGCAGCGCCGCCGAGGCGTGGGTGCGACGTGACAAGCTTGCCGCCGATGCCCGCTTCAAGCCGCTCGTCGAGCGGTGGGAGAAGATGGAAGCCGAGTATCCGGCCCAGAAGGCGGCCTACGACAAGGCGATGGTCGAATGGAAGGCAGCGGCCGAGAAGGCCAAGGCCGAGGGGAAGCCAGCCCCGGGGCAGCCGGGTAATCCCGACGGCAACATGTTCGGCAACCACCGCCCCGGCAACATCCATTCCGGCGTCCTCACCCCCTCGATCGGCTACGGCATCCGTGGCGCGATCTGGTATCAGGGGGAGTCGAACGCCGGCCGCGCGTATCAATACCGCGCCCTGTTCCCGTTCATGATCAAGTCGTGGCGCGAGGAATGGGGTGTGGGCGATTTCCCCTTCTATTGGGTGCAGCTGGCCGACTTCAACGCCGAGCAGCCCCAGCCGGGAGAGAGCACCTGGGCCGAGCTGCGTGAGGCGCAGACGATGACGATGAAGGCCCTGCCGAACACCGGTGAGGCGGTGATCATCGACATCGGCGAGGGGAAGGACATCCATCCGAAGAACAAGCTGGACGTCGGCAAGCGGCTCGCCCGCTGGGCGCTCGCCGACACCTACAAGGTGGCGGGCATCCCGGCCCGCAGCCCGCTCTACAAGGGGATGGAGAAGCAGGGCAAAAAGATCGTCGTCGCCTTCGATCATGTCGATGGCGGCTGGCGGCCGTTCGATGTCAACGAGCCGATCGGCTTCACGATCGCGGGCGCCGATCACACGTTTGTCCACGCCAAGGGGACGATCCTCCCCGATGGCCGGATCGAGGTCTCGGCCGAGGGCGTGGCCGACCCCGTCGCCGTCCGTTACGGCTGGGCCGACAATCCGAAGTGCAACCTCTACTCCGGTGTCGGACTGCCGCTGACGCCGTTCCGCACCGACGACTTCAAGGGGGTCACGGCCGACGCCAACTGACCGCTAGCTGGCTGTGAAGCATTCCTGGGGCCCGGCCCTCGCGCGATGGTCGGGCCCCTTTTTTTCTCTCCGGGGTGGAGTCGAGGCCGGGCCGGCGGGGATGACCAACGCGGGCGCCGCCGCGATCCACCCCCAGACCGGAGGCCACCCCAGACGCTCCCGAAGCTCGAGCAGCCCCCGAGGAATACCCGCCCGCCGCTGGGTATCTTCATGGCCTCGGCCTGGCGGGACAGGCCAGCCCCATGAGGATCCCCGTGATGGCCGTGCCTCGCCTTCTCCACTGCTCCCTCGTTCATGGAATCCTCCTCGCCCTCGTGTTGGCCGGGGCCGGTCTGGCGGCCGAGCCTGAGGTTGCCGAGAAGCCGGCCGAGCCGGCGGCGACGGTGGAGGCCGCCGAGAAGGACCGAAAGAAGCCCCTCCGTATCCCCGAGGCGACCGACAAGCCGATCGTCACGGAGCACGCGATCACCCTCGGGGAAACGACGCTCGAGTACCGCGCCGAGACCGGAATGCTCCCCCTCCTCAGCGAGGAAGGCACGCCGCGGGCGGGCGTGTTCTACGTCGCCTACACCGCCAAGCCGGCAGGCGATCCGGCCACGCGGCCGGTGATGTTCTGCTTCAACGGCGGCCCCGGCGCGGCGTCGGTCTGGCTCCATCTCGGCGGGCTTGGGCCCCGACGGGCGAAGGTCAACGACGACGGCACCCTCCCGCCGCCGCCGTTCGGCCTGGTCGACAACGCACACACTCTCCTCCCCGCCGCCGATCTGGTGTTCATCGATCCGGTCGCCACCGGCTACAGCCGCCCGGCCAAGGACCAGCGCGCCGACCAATTCTTCGGCGCCGCCGCCGACATCTCGGCCGTCGCCGACTTCATCCGTCTGTGGACGACGCGGGCGCGCCGCTGGCGGTCGCCGAAGTATCTCTGCGGCGAGAGCTATGGCGTCTTCCGGGCCGCCGGCTTGGCGCGGCGGCTCCAGGACGAGCACGGAATGTTCTTGAACGGCCTCGTGCTCGTCTCGGGGCTCGTCGACTTCCAGACGATCCACCCCGGCCCGAGCAACGATCTCCCCTACGCGACGTTTCTCCCCGGCTTCACCGCCGTGGCGGCCCACCACGGAAAGCTCGCCGCCGACCTCAGCGCCGATCTCCCCGCGGCGTTGGCCGAAGCGCGGGCGTTCGCCGCTGGCGACTACGCAACGGCGCTGTTCGCCGGGGCATCACTCTCCGCCGAACGCCGCAGCGCCGTAGCGCGGCAACTCGCCCGGCTCAGCGGGCTCCCCGAGAAGCTCATCCTCGACCACGACCTCCGCGTCGACCCGGGCCTGTTCCAGGAGAAGCTTCTGGCCGACGAAGGCTTGATCTGCGGGAGGTTCGACGGCCGGATCACCGGGCGCGACGGCTCGGCGGCCGGGTCGCGCCCCGGCTTCGATCCCTCCTTCACCGCCGCCCTCGGGCCCCTGTCGTCGGCGATGAACGCTTACGTTCGCGAGGAACTCGGCTATGAGAGCGACCTTCCCTACAAGGTCCTCGCCGGCGTCGGCCCCTGGCCGTACGAGCAAAACGCCTACGCCAACACCGCCGACGATCTCGCCGACGCGATGCACGAGAACCCCCACCTCCGCGTCCTCGTCCTCGTGGGCTTGTGCGATCTGGCCGTTCCCTGCGACGCGATGCGCCACAGCGTCGACCACCTCCGCCTCGATCGATCCCTCCGCGACAACATCACGTTCGCCGAGTACACCTCGGGGCACATGATGTATCTCAACCTCCCCGATCTGGCCCGGATGGAGGCCGATCTGGCCCGCTTCGTGAGCCCCCCCTGATGCCCACAGGCATCCGGGGGGACCGTGGTCGAGCGACTCAACCAAGGACGGCGACGGTCACCGGGTCGTCGTCGTCTTGGCCCGGGCCACGGGGAGCGGCTGGATACAATAGACCTTCGGGTCGTCGATCACCCAGGGCGTGCTCCAGGTCTTGCCGTCGTCCTTCGTGCAGACGTTGAAGAAGAACGTCTTCAGCGTCTCGGTGCGGTAGTTGTAGGGAAACTGCGAGGTGATGTGGTCGTCGGCGGTGAGATCGTCGACGCCGGGGCTGGCGTAGTAATGAACCTGCCCGTCGGGGGTGAACGAGAGGCCGAGCGTCCACCAGCCCATCTCGGTCATCTGCGGGCCGCGGATCTCGCCGCCGTTGCGACCGCCACGGACCTTGAGATAGGCCCCCTCCTCCTTCGACTTCGATTCGGCGGCCGTCTCGTAGCAGATGAACATCCCCGGCCAGTATTCCTCGAGGCCGAAGCGCCCCTTCTCCGGGTGATCCTCGCCGGTGATCACCGCGTGCGTGTAGCAGCCGGCGCGGAAGCCGAAGGTCGGGCCGCTGCGCTTCTCCCACTGATCCATCGGCGGCAGATAGACGCGGGCCACGACGCTCGGGGAATTGCTGACGCGGATCCCCTGCCCGAAGTTGCGCTGCATGTTGTAGATGAGATCGTCCTGCTCCATTTTGTAGCTGGGGCGACCCGGGATGCCGGTGTTGAGCGAGGCGATCAGCAGCCCGTGCTC
>CAMARC010000329.1 GCA_945860405.1 Candidatus Kuenenia stuttgartensis
TTTGCCGCATCCACTCCCGACCTCCGCATGCCGGCGGCGTCACCGGCTGCACCCCGCGACATTCCGGCAGCAGTCGGCGCCGGCCCGGCTCCAGACGCTCCTGCGGGAGCGGGGCCGGAGGCGAGTCTCCCGATGTTGCAACTCGACGAGCTGCGGCGCCTCGCGGTCCGTCAGGCGCTCGCAGCCGCGGATGGGCATCGCGGCCGCGCGGCCCTGCTCCTTGGCGTCTCCCCGAACACGATGACGAAGCTCGTCGCCGACGTCTGCCCAGGTGAGCAAGCCGCGCGTGGCCGGCCGCGCAAGGCACGCGGAGCGAAGGGAGCAACGCCGCGGTAGGAGGACAGGGCGTTGGTGTTCCACTCTTCCGGGAAGCGCCAGCGACGCTCCGCAGCCTGCTACGGCTTACAGAGGACGTCGAGCACGGCAAATCTTCCTTCGTTCATGGCAGCCAGGCAGCGGCCGATGGCCGCGTCGAGCTGTGACGCGTCTGCGATGGTCTCTCCATGGCCTCCGTAAGCCCTCGCCAAGGCGGCGTAGTCCGGGGTCGGTGTGATGTCCGGCCCGAGAAATTTGTTGCTGGTGACGGCGGCACCGTGGGGATAGTACTTGTGGATGTTCCAGGATTGCGAAACGAAGCCCCGGTTGTTGCAGACGACGATCAGGATCGGCACCGCATACTGCTGGCAAAATCCGAAGCACGCCGGGATCGGGGTGTAATGGAAGGCGCCGTCGCCGACGAAACAACACACGTCTCGCTTCGGCCCCAGGGCCAGCTTGCATCCCAGGGCGACCGGAATGCCTGTGCCCAACGCCCCAGCCCAGCCCCTGACATGAAGGAACTCCTTCTGGGCCTCGCCTTCGCCGACGGCCGAGAACATCCCTTCGATCATCAGCGGAAGCGACGCGATGATCTCGTCGACGACCGCTGAACCTTCCGGCAAGAGCCGGTTCATCGCCGAGAAGAGCTGGGAGGCATGGACGCAGTCCGTCTGCCGGGCGTTCCTCGCCGCCGTTCGCTTGGCGGATCGGATGGCGGCATTTCTTTCCGTCCACAGGGCAACGTGGGCCGCGTTGCGGGGCGGCGCAGCGCCGCGAGCCCGCAGGGCCTTGAGTTTGCCGGTCAGGAGCTCGAGGTTTTCACAGATCTCCCCCGCCAAGCCCGCGTCCGATCGGTAGCCCCAAAACGGCGCCCTTGGCCGCAGTGGATCCTCGTCGATCACAACCACCACACAGCCATCCGGCAGCGCTTCGGGGTGGGGCGGATGCCACGGCGCATTGCTCCCGGCCACGACGATCAGGTCTGCTTCTCCCAGGTGCGCCTCGACCGCAGTCGGGGCAAACAGGGGGTGGGAGCGCGGGAAGGATTCGGTGGTGGGATTGATGAACTCGAAGACGGGCGCCCCGAGTTCCTCGACAAACGACAGGAACTTCGCCCTGGCACTCTGGTCGTTCGAACGAGCGGCGTGCTCCGTGATCACGAAGGGCGCCCTGGCGTTGGCCAGCAGCGTCACCACCTTGTCGAGGTCGGCATCGGAGGCGACGGTGACCGAGCCGGTGAAGGGCCGCTCCCTGGGGACCGGAACCTGGTTTTTGAGGAACTCAAACGGGATCTGGAGCAGCACCGGGCCGCGCGGGATCGAATCGGCGAAGTACAGGGCGCGACGCAGCTCGGGCGCGAGCTCGTGCGGCATCTTGATCTCGCGGGCCCACTTCGTGGGCAGCTGCCCATACGCGGCCGGCCCATGATGATCGACAAGGAGCGACGGCCATTCACATCCAGGATCGCAGGTCTTGTCGGTGCCGTAGGTGATCGTGTCTGGCGACAGCACGAGCATCGGGGTCCGCTCCTGGAGTGCGGAGCGCAGTCCCATCGCGCCGTTCAGCACGCCCAACCCGGTGGGGAGGAACACGATCTGCGGCTTGCCGGTGACTCGTGCATAGCCGTGAGCCAGTCCCACGGCCAGCAACTCGTGGCGGCAATTCCTGTAGCGGGGCGTCGTTTCCACGCCGCCATCGTCGATGGCCTTGGCGGCAAAGGCTTCCCAGACCGGTGCCATGACGGCGATCGGCGAGCAGAAGATGTAATCAATGTCGTGCGCCTTGGCGAAGCCGATCAGGGCTTCGGCTCCCGACTCGCTTGTGCGTTCATGGCTATCCCCTTCGCTCGCCCCGCCCCGGTTGTAGAGGTTGTCAGTCATGGGATCGGATCTCCTGCTGGAAACGTGGGCGCAAACCTTGCTCCGCCATCGAGTCGGCTCGTCTCGGGGCGGACACTCTCCGCCCCGGAGCCTGGGCCCGTCAACGGCAGTCCCGAAGCCGCGGTAGACTCGAGCCCAGTGGGGAGGCTTTGAGGAGGCCGAAGCTGGCATCGATCGGCGGCAACTCTCGGCCAGCCTCGAGCGACGGAGGCGTTTGAATGTTTACGATCGATCTCGGTGGCAAGACGGCGCTTGTCACCGGCGGCAGCCAGGGGCTCGGCCTCGTCACCGCCCAGACGCTCCATCAGGCCGGGGCGAATGTCGCCATCGGATTCTTCCCCGACGAAGCCGGGGAGAATCGGGCCCGAGCCGAGCGGGCCGTCGCCAGCCTCGGCGACAGGGCGATGGCGATCGCCGCCGACGTCCGCGACCTGGCTGCCGTCGAGCGGATGGTCGACGGGGCCATCGACCGCTTCGGAGGCCTCGACATCCTCGTCAACAACGCCGGCATCCTCCGCGACAAGACGCTGCGGAAGATGGCCGCCGACGACTGGCAGGCAGTGATCGACACGAATCTCACCGGCGTCTTCAACGGCTGTCGGGCGGCCTGTGATCGGATCGGCGACGGCGGGCGGATCGTCAACATCTCCTCGATCAGCGCGGCGGTCGGGTTCTTCGGGCAGGCCAACTACGCCGCCGCGAAGGCCGGTGTTGTCGGGCTCACGAAGGTGGTCAGCCGCGAATTGGCGAAGCGGGCGATCACCGTCAACGCCGTCGCGCCGGGGGTCGTGCTCACCGACATGGGGCGGACGATCCCCGCCGAGTCGCTCGACGCGATGCTTGAAGAGATTCCGCTCCACCGCTTTGGCGAGCCGCGCGAGATTGCCGAGGCGATCCTGTTTCTCGTCAGCCCGATGGCCTCGTATGTCACCGGGCAGACGATCCACGTCAACGGGGGCTGGTGGGGATGATCGGGAGACTCGCCGGGAAGATCTGCTCGGCAGACGAGGCGGCGGCGCTCGTGGGCGACGGGATGACGGTCGTCAGTGGCGGCTTCGTCGGGGCGGCCCACCCCGAGGCGCTGTCGGCAGCCCTCGAGCGCCGCTTCCTCACCTCCGGAAGCCCCCGCGATCTGACGCTCGTCTATGCGGCCGGCCAAGGCGACGGCCAGACGCGCGGGCTCAATCACCTCGCCCACGCCGGCCTCCTCAAGCGGGTGATCGGAGGCCACTGGGGGCTCTGCCCGCGGCTCGGCGCGCTGGCCATGGCCAACGAGATCGAGGCCTACAACTTTCCCCAGGGAGTGATCTGCCACCTGTTTCGCGACATCGCAGCCGGCCGCCCCGGCTGCATCACGCACGTCGGCCTCGGCACCTTCATCGATCCGCTTCAGGCCGGGGGGCGGCTCAACGCGCGGACGACCGAGGCGCTTGTCGAGCGGGTGGAGATCGGTGGCAAAACCTGGCTGTGGTACAAGGCGCTGCGGCTCGACGTGGCGCTGATCCGAGCGACCGCGGCCGATCCCTCCGGCGGCCTCGTGATGGACGAGGAGGCGATCATCGGCGAGGTGTTGCCGATCGCGCAGGCGGTGCGAAACTGCGGCGGGATCGTGATCGCGCAGGTGAAGCGCCTCCTCGACGCACCGGCCGCGCCGCAGCAGGTGCGCGTGCCGGGGATCCTCGTCGACCGGATCGTGGTGGCTGGCGACGGCGAGCACGATCAAACCTTCGGCGAGCGCTTCAACGCCAGCTACACGCTTCCCGCCGCTGGGCCGGGCGCAGCCGACAGCTCTGTCGACATGGCGCCGCCTCCGATGCCGCTCGATGCGCGGCGGATCATCGCCAGCCGGGCCTGCGACGAGCTTGTCG
>CAMARC010000330.1 GCA_945860405.1 Candidatus Kuenenia stuttgartensis
GCCACCGCGAACACCGGCTGGCCGATCGCCTCCTTCGTCGTCGCCGAGGCAACGGCCGCCGTCCGCCGGGGGATGAGCCGGAAGAGGGCGTAGGCCAGGCTGATCGCCAGGATCGTGATCACCGTCCAGGGGAGGATTCCCACCTGGGGGTTCTCCGGCACGAGCCGGGCACGGACGGTGAGGTCGGCTGGCGCTGTGCCTGCATTGCTGATTTCGATCCGGGCCTTCTGTCCGATGAACGGATTCGGTTTGTTGGTCTCGTCGCCACGCTTCCACTTCCAGATCGTCCCGGGGAGGAGCTCGATGTCGGCCTGCTTGGCCAGCGCGAAGCCCTCGATCGGCTGCTGCGTGCGGACGACGAGCGGCTGGGCCGCGTCGAACTCGAGCGCCTCGATCTCCTGCGGCCGGAGGTTGAGCTCAAACTCCTCGAGCGTGGCGCCGGCGGGAACGGAGAGGCGCTGCTCGAAGCGGTCGGCCGAGGAGAGCCGCGCCAGCGACCGGCCGATCTGATTGAGGGGCACCAGCGGGGTGAAGGCGAGGGCCACCGCCGAAAGCGTCAGCAACAGCCAGCCGAACGGGCCGGCGAATCCGTCGCTCAGGCTCGACCGCGCCTCGGCCGCAGCGCGGGGCTGAACGACCCGCAGCACCGCCCACACGAGGAGGATCACGGCCAGGGAAATCAGCGCCCCGGTGCCCAGCAACCAGATCGGAGGGAGGGCGATCGACCAGCGGTTGGCGAACAGTGGCGTCATGGGAGATGCAGCAGCGGAAGGGGCGATGGGGAGAAAGATGAGAAGCGATGAATGGGGGACCTGCCCGACAGGCCACGGAGCGGGGGTTGTACGGGCGCCGGGCCCGCTCGGTTCCCTGCCGTCGCCCCGAGACGAGATCTGGGGCGACGCTGCGGGGTATCGATGCGACTATTGTGCCTCGGAAGCGGTCTCCAGTGAAGGATCGAGCGGCAACGGGCCGGCAAGCACCGTCGAGCCGGTTCCGTGGAGGGGCCAGCGGGCCAGCACCCGGTGGACATCCTCGAGGCTGAGGTTCTCGATCGTCCGCAGATCATCGGCCACGGAGCGGTAGTCGCCGGAGTGGGCCCATTCCGGGCCGACGTCGAAAAGGCGGCGGCGGGGGCGTTCGCCGAGGAGCACCCACCGCCCGGCGAGCTTGTTGCGGTTTTGCTCAAACTCCCGCCGGTCGAGACCCTTCTCGGCCGCCGCCCGGTAGACCTCGTCGATCATCCCGAGGAGCTCCTCGGCGTCTTCGGGGTCGCAGGAGAGCTGGGTGGCGAACATGCCGGCGTCGAGGAAGTCCTGGTGGTGGCAGGAGGCCTGTTCGGCCCGGCCGGTATCGACCATCGCCCAGTAGAGCCGGCTGCCGGAGGTGTCGCCGAGGATCGCCGCCAGGAGCTTGGCGGCGAAGCGGTCGTCGTCGTCGCCGGCCGGGCCGCGGGACATCTTCACGGCGTACTCGAGCGTCGACGTCGGGCGGGTGAGGAGCTCGAGGGTCGGCGCGTGCGACGCCCGGAGGTCGAGCGGGGCCCGGCGGGGGGGAATCGCCAACGGCTCCCAGTCGCCGCACCACTCTCGGGCCGAGCTGACAAGCGCCTCGAAATCGACGGCGCCTGTGGCGCAGAGAACGATGTTTGCCGGCGAGTAGCGGCGGCGGTGGTAGTCGCGCATCACCTCGACCGGCATCCGCTCGATCGATTCGACCGTCCCCAGCACGCTCCGCGCCAGCGGATGATGGCCGAAGAAGGTCGCCCGGCAGCGGTCGTCGGCGCCGAACGGAGGCTGGTCGTCGTACATCCGGATCTCCTCCAGGATGACGAGCTTCTCGGTGTCGAAGTCGTCCTCGCGGAGGGCGGGGCGCATCATCCGCGCCAACAGCGCCGTCGCCTCGATCTGCTGTTCGGGGAGGACGGCGGCGTGGTAGGCGGTGTCTTCTTCGCTCGTGAACGCATTGGCGCTCGCGCCCATCCAGTCGAACCGCCGATTGATCTCGTCGGCCGAGAGGTCGTTGGTCCCCTTGAACACCATGTGCTCGAGGAAATGGCTCACGCCCCACTCGGCGTCGGTCTCATCGCGGGCGCCGGTCTTCACGAAGAAGCCGATGCTCGTGGAGAGGGCCGTGTCGGTGACTTCGGCGATCACATCGAGCCCGTTGGGGAGACGTTCATGCAGAAACTTCACGCGGCACCTCCAGCGGTTCTTTGCCCAGCGACACGATCGTCAGTCCGGCGGGGCGGTTGGCCGCCAGCCAGCCCTCCACCGACGCCACATTGAGCCGGTCGTAGCGGGCGAGCTCCTCGGCCAGGCTCCGCACCGACCCGAGGTGGTACCACTGCCGGGCGATCCAGGCCGCCCGCGCCGCGCTCGACTCCTGCTGCATCACGAGGGCGCTTTTCGCCCGCGACTTGACCCGGTCGAGCTCTGCCTCCTCGATGGTGCCGGGAAGCCGGTCGATCTCGGCGAGCATGACGTCGAGCGTCTCCTGGGCCCTGGCCGCCGAGGTGCCTGAGTAACAGATGGCCGAGGCGTAGTCGCGGAGCGTGTGATAGCCGGCCGACACGCTGTAGCACAGGCCGCGCCGCTCCCGAACCTCCGAGAACAGCCGCGAGCTCGATCCCCCCCCGAGCACCGACAGGGCCGCCGAGGCCTCGTAGGACGCATCGTGACGGTATGGCGGCACCGACCAGGCCAGGGCGATGTGGGTCTGCTGGGAATCGTGGGGCACAAACCGGACCCGCTCGCCACGGCTCCCGATCGCCACCGCTGACGCGTCGTCGGTGTCCCAGTCTCCGAACAGCGCTTCGACGCGGGTGACGAAGTCGTCCCAATCGATGCGGCCAGCCACGGCGATGATCATCCCGCGCGGCACGACATGGGCCCGGACGAACGAACGAACGTCGTCGACTCCGATCGCCTCCACATCGGCACTGATTCCTTCGGAGGGCATGCCGAGCGGATGCGGATAGTGGAGTTGGCGGAGGGCCGACATGGCGCGGTGGGCCGGATCGTCCTCGGTGCCGGCGAGGTTTTGGAGAACCATCTGCCGGGCATTCTCGAGCTCGTCGTCGGGGAGGCGGGGACGGCGGAGGATGTCGGCATAGATCGGCAGGGCGGTGGGGAGTTGCCGCGCCACCATCGCCCCGGCGAAGCTCGCGTGGCTTGTCGACACCGACTGCGCCCACTGGATGCCCGAGCCTTCGAGGATCTCGACGATGTCGCGGCTCGTGCGGTCGCCCGCGCCGCGGAGCATCATTTCGCCGGAGAGTGTCGCCAGGCCGCAGCGCCCGGGGCCATCGTGCACGGCACCGGCGGGGGTGTGGAAGGCCACGGCCACCGACTCGAGGCCGGGGAGGTCTTCGCCCAGCAGGACGATGCCATTATCGAGCGTGGCCGAATGGAGGGTTTGTTTCACAGTCTCAGACAAGGTTGGCGGCGACGAGAAGCGGAAACGACGCGGGACGGGGGAAAATCGGGAAGGGGGGAACGGGCGGAGGATTTCGGGCGGGCGAACCGCCCCGGCCCTGGTGCCCCCCCGGCATTTCCCCACCGACGGCCCGGCGGGCTGCCAAGCCTACAGGGAGGCCTCCAAGAATAGCAGCCTGCGAAAAACGTACCGCAAACAGCGTGGAGGGGGCTGCCAGGGCTGACTTTTTCCAAGCGCCCCCATTCCAGGCCCCCCCCATTCCAGGCGCCCTCCCATTCCAGGCGCCCTCAGAGGAGGGCCGGCTCCCGCTCCTGAAACTGCCAGGAGGCTTTGTCGACAACCTTGTAGATCGTCTTTGCGCAGCGGAAGCCAAGCCGCCGGTAGAGGTTGACGGCCCGGACGTTGTCGGCCGTGACTTCGA
Source organism: Candidatus Kuenenia stuttgartensis (assembly GCA_945860405.1). Lineage (GTDB taxonomy): Bacteria > Planctomycetota > Planctomycetia > Pirellulales > UBA1268 > QWOP01. The sequence goes on from CAMARC010000330.1 coordinate 3,857, forward strand.
GGGTCGCCCGGGGGAGGCTCTGCTCGGTAAATCCGCGCACGGCGGCGGCGATTAAGTACGACCCGAGGCCGAGGCCGCGGTGCCCCGGCACGACCCCGATGTTTTGGATCGATCCGGCGCCGCTTGAGTCAATCACCCCCTGGATCGTTCCGCACCACTCCACCTCGGCCGGTCGCGCGACGTGAGCATCGGGCCCGAGTCCGGCG
>CAMARC010000331.1 GCA_945860405.1 Candidatus Kuenenia stuttgartensis
GCTCGCGCTCTCCGGCCTCGGCGTGGCGGGGGTCGGCTCGATCCTGGCGCGGCGCCGGCGGGTGAAGACCCGCCGCGTCCGCACGCGCGGCTAAGACATCACCCCGGCCCGGTTCAGGAACGACGAACACTTGCCGGATTCACGCCGGCACGGTTCTGCCAGTCACGGCCGTCGCCGCCGCTCATCCGACCAAACTGGCCACCCGCCCGCCCCGTCACACCGCCTCTGGCCGGGGGTGTTGCCACGGCGCGCGGTAGTCGCGCGTCAGATGGCCGTTGGCTTCGTCGTCGCCGACGATGTTTCCCTCGCGATCGAGCGACAGGCTCCGTCCCAGGCGCATCGCGACGTTGGCAAGGATGCACGACGCACTCGAGACATGCCCCTCGGCAATGTCGGCCACCGGCCTTCGCCCCGTCGCCCGGGCCTCGAGGAAGTCGAGCATGTGGCGCCGCGTCGCCGGCGCGGCGAAGGGCTCCGTCTCCTGGTGCTCGACATCCTGGGGATACTTCTCGCGCTCGTCGAGAAACTCTCCGTGCTCGGCCGGGCCGCCATCCTTCGGCTTGAAATCCCACTTCGCCACGCTCAAGCGGAGCGTGCCTTGCGAGCCATAGAGCGTCGCCCCCCACGGATACTCAGGGTCGGGGTTCTCCCCCCAGTTGCGCTGCGTCCACACCACCTGAACTTCGCCATGGTCGAAGAGCGCCGTCTGCGTGTCGTGGAGCTTGACGTTCGAAGCCGGATTGCGGACGAGCGAGCCGCCTGACGCTGAAATCCGCTCCGGCCACGAGAGGCCGAGGAAAAAGCGGACGAGGTCGTAGAAGTGGACGCACAGATCCCCCGTCTGCCCGTTGCTGAACTCATAGGTGTCGCGCCAGCCGCGGGGATGGATCTGGGGGTTGTAGGGAACGAGCGGCGCCGGGCCGCAATACATTTCCCAATCGAGCGTCGCCGGCGCTGGTGCCGGCGGCGGATAGGCCTCGCGCGTGCCGTAGTAGCTGTGGATGTCGACGGCGGCGATTTTTCCGAGGCGGCCGGAGGCGATGAAGCGGTCGCGGGCCTCGAGGAGATGCGGGGTGCTGCGGCGCTGGAGGCCGACTTGGACGGTGCGGCCATGGAGCCGCGCCGCCGCCACCATCGCCCGCCCCTCGACGACATCGAAGCTGATCGGCTTTTGCACGTAGACATCGGCCCCCGCCTCGCAGGCGGCGATCATCGGCAGGCAGTGCCAGTGGTCGGGCGTGCCAACGAGGACGATCTGGGGCTTGGTGTCGGCGAGGAGTTTGCGGTAGTCGCCGAAGAGCGGCGGCGCGTTGCCGGAGGGCTGCCGCTTGGCGACGAGGGCCGCGGCGGCCTCGCGCATGTTTGTATCGACGTCACACAGCCCGACGACCTCCACCGGCGCTACCTGGATGAGATGGAAGAGATCGGTCTTCCCATACCAGCCGCAACCGACGAGCGCCACGCGGAGCGGCTTGGAGGGCTCCGCCGCAGCGGCCGACTCGGGCCCCAGGGCCCCGATCGCGGCTAGCCCGATTCCGGTGTGGAGGAAATCTCGGCGCTGCATGGGAGGCTCTCATCTGGAGGTCGGGGAGAGGGACGGGGGGCGACGCCCGGCAGGCGGCGTCGAAGCTTCTGAGAAAGCCTACCGGGTCGCAGCGTCGGGTACACTGCCTCAGGCACTGCGGGGCCTGGTGAATTGGTCCTGGTGTCGCACCTTTCCGAGGAGTTTTCCCCGTGGTCCATCTTTCGTGGTTCGGTGTCTGGAGCGTCTGTCTGGGCGTGGCGGTGGGGTTAGCGATGTCGGTCGTCTCGACGTCGGTCTCTCATGGCGAAGAGCCCTCCCGGGGCCCACGGATTGTGTTCCTCGGCGACTCGATCACCGAGGCGGGCGCCGGCCCCCATGGCTACGTGACGCTCGCCCGGCAAGCCCTCGCCGCGGCGACCCCCGCCGCGCCCCCGGAAGTGATCGGCGCCGGGATCTCCGGCAACCGGGTGCCTGACCTCCTCGCCCGGCTCGACCGCGACGTCCTCGCTCGCAAGCCCGATGTCGTTGTCATCTACATCGGCATCAACGACGTCTGGCACAGCCAGAATGGCCGCGGCACGCCGAAGGAGGAGTTCGAGAAGGGGCTCCGGACGCTCGTCGACAAGATCCGCGGCATCGGGGCGAAGGCGGTGCTCTGCACGCCGACGGTGATCGGCGAGAAGAAGGCCGGCACCAATCCGCTCGACAGCATGCTCGATGAATACGCCGACATCACCCGCGGCGTGGCTGCCGACATGAAGGCCCCGCTCATCGATCTCCGCAAGGCGTGTGTCGCCCACCTCGCCGAACACAACAAGGCCGACGCCAAGGAGGGAATCCTCACGACCGACGGCGTCCACCTCACCCCAGCCGGCGACAAGTTCCTCGCAACGCAGATGGTGGAGGGGCTCACCGCGGCAGGCCTCGTGTCTGCCGGGACACCGCAGGAGACTGAAAAGATGCTCAGGCACGTGGTGATGTTCAAGTTCAAGGAGACGTCGACCGAGGCCGACGTGGCGCGGATCGTCAAGGCTTTTGGCGCGCTTCCGGAACGGATTAAGGAGATCAAGGGCTTCGAGTGGGGCACCGACAATTCGCCGGAAGGACTCCAGCAGGGGCTGACCCACTGCTTCTTTGTCACCTTCGCCTCGGAAGCCGACCGCGACGCCTACCTGCCCCACCCGGCCCACAAGGAGTTTGTCGATCTCGTCGGCCCCCATGTCGAGAAGGTGACCGTCGTCGACTACTGGGCGAAGCCGTGACCTTTCGGGCCGAGTTTCTCAACAACCTCCCGGTTGCCGATGTCCTTGCCGAGGTGGTGGCGGCGTCACGGCCGCGCGCCGCGGGCCCGGCAGGGCAGGGGGGAGCGGTCGTCGTCACGGCCCCCCCCGGCTCCGGCAAGACGATGCTCGTGCCAGCGGCGGTGCTTGACGATCTCCCGGCGGGCTCGCGGCTGATCCTCATGCAGCCGCGGCGGCTGGCGGCCAGGTCGGTCGCCACGCAGATCGCCAAGCTCCGCGGCTGTGACCTCGGCGGCGAGGTCGGCTATCAAGTGCGGTTCGATTCCCGCGTGGGGCGTGACACTCGACTGATCGTCGAGACGACCGGGATCATGCTCCGGCGCCTCCTTGAAGACGTCACGCTCTCACGTATCGACTGCGTCGTCCTCGATGAGTTTCACGAGCGATCGGTGGAGATGGATCTTGTCCTGGGGATGCTCCTCCGCGTCCGAGAGACACTTCGCCCCGACCTCCGCATCGTCGTCATGAGCGCCACCCTCGACACCGGCCCGGTGGCCAGGGCTCTCGCCCCTGGGGCTCCCGCCGGCTGCCCGGTGGTGTCGACGTCGGGTCGCCTCCATCCGGTGGAGGTGCGGTATGGCAAGCGCGGCGACCAGCGGGAGCTTGTCGATCAGGTGGCCGACGCGGTCGGACAGGCGCTGAAATACTCGACCGGCCACGTCCTCGTCTTCCTCCCTGGCGTCGGCGAGATCATGCGATCGGCCGACGCAATCGATCCGCTCGCCGACCGGCACGGGCACACGGTCGTCATTCTTCATGGCGAGCTGCCACCGGAACAGCAAGACCGCGTCCTCGAGGAGACCGGCGGACGGAAGATCATCTTGGCGACGAACGTCGCCGAGACGAGCCTGACAATTCCGGGCGTCGGCGCGGTCGTCGATTCTGGGATGGTCCGTCAGATGCGCGTCTCGAGCGCGACGGGGCTGCCGCGGCTCGAGCTGATCCCGATTTCGCGGGCGTCGGCCGACCAACGGGCCGGCCGCGCGGGGCGCACCGGCCCCGGTGTCTGCTTCCGGCTGTGGGACGAATCGTCGCACCAGCACCGCCCCGCCGCCGACATCCCCGAGATCCTCCGCACCGATCTCGCCGGCCCACTTCTCCAGCTTCTCGCCCTCGGGGAGGCCGAGGGATTTCCCTGGCTCGACACCCCCGAGCCCGAGGCGATTGACCAAGCGCTGCGACTCCTCGTGATGCTCGGGGGGATCGAGGTTTC
>CAMARC010000332.1 GCA_945860405.1 Candidatus Kuenenia stuttgartensis
GCGCTTGAGAGGACAAACGTGTCGTTGAGCATCAGCAGCGACTGCGGAGCGACCGTCGTGGCCCGGCGGAGCTCGCAGTTGGGCTTCATCTCCGGCTGGTCGAAGGTCTCGAGGACGGTGATCGGTTCGGTGCGCCGGGATTGGAGGTAGAGCGAACGGCGGAAGTCATCCGCCCCGAGGCTCACGACGCGCACGACGTCGCCGTTGGCATCCTTCTCCTCGCGGCCGACGACGATCCGGCCGACCGGATCCTTGGCGATTCCCACAGGCACGCCCCCGCCGACGCTCACGAGCTGGCCTGCAGCGCCGAGGACGGCATCGCGGAGGCTCTCGGCATCGAGCCGGCGGGGGGAAAAGCGAGCGAGGAGCCGGTTGTCGGGGTCGATCGCTCGGGCCGCGTCATTCGTGTTCCCCTGCCGGTAGACGGCGCTGGTCACAATCAGCCGATGGAGGGGCTTCAGTTTCCAGCCCCCTTCCATGAAGGTGGCGGCGAGCCAGTCGAGGAGCTCGGGGTGGCTGGGACGCTCGCCGAGCCGGCCGAAGTCGCCCGGCGTGGCCACGAGCCCGCGGCCGAAATGGCCCAGCCAGAAACGGTTGACGAGCACCCGGGCGACGAGCGGATGACGGCCCCCCGTCAGCCACCGTGCATAGGCGAGGCGCCGGCCACTCGATCCCGCCACAGTCTCTGCCGAGACGAGCGGCTCGATTCCCGCGCCCGGTGGCCCCGATACCGCCAGAACGGAAAGCTCCCCCGGCGAAACCGTCTGCTTCGGCTGCTCGTGGTCGCCACGGTGGAAGAGCTTCGTTTCGGGAACGCGGCCCTGGACCTCCACCGCCGCCATAACGAAGCCTTCGGCCGGCTTCGTTCCCCGCAGCGCCGTCCCCTCCGCCCGCTTGTCGTTGACGGCTTTTTCCTTCGCCGCGTCGTAGAGGTCGAGGGAGTAGGTGGCAAGCGCCGCCGGATACTTTCGGATCAGCGTCTTTTGTTCCTCCGTTCGTTCCCCCTCCGGCGTGGCCCGGGCCGTGCGATAGGCATCGCGCACCTCTTCCGGGAGCTTGACGATCTCGGTCTCGAAGATCTCGTCGAGGAATGCCTTCCGCATCGCGTCAGCCGCGGCGTCGATTTTGGCGGCCTCGGCCTCGATCGCGGCTGCTTGGGCACGCTCTTCGGGGGTGTAGAGCGAATAGACGCGTTGTCCCGGGGCGCGCCACTGCTCCCAGTCGTAGACCGGGTCGAAGATCGCGCGGAGCCGGAAGTAGTCGGCCTGCGAGACCGGGTCGTAGCGGTGGTCGTGGCACTGGGCGCAGGCGACGGTGAGCCCGAGAAGGGCCGACGTCGTCACCTTGATCTGCTCGGCGATCACTTGGTTACGGGCGAGGTTTTGGTCCGGAACGGGATCGCCGGTGCCGTCGGGGGCGAGGCGGAGGAAGGCCGTGGCGATGAGCTGGTCGCGGCGGAGGGGATCGTTGACGGCGTCTGTGGTGGCCTCCTGCGTTGCTCCGGCCAGTTCGTCTCCGGCAAGTTGCTCCTGGATGAAGCGATCCCAGGGGAGGTCGTCGTGAAAACTCTTCACGACCCAGTCGCGGTAGCGCCAGGCATGCGGGCGGAGCGAATCGGCCTCGGAGAAGCCGTTGGAATCGGAATAGCCCACGACATCGAGCCAGGCCCGGGCCTGCCGTTCGGCGTAGGCCGGGCTCGCCAGCAGCCGGTCGACGACCCGCTCGTAAGCGTCGCCCGAGGTGTCGGCGGCGAAGGCCGCGACGTCCTCCGGCGTCGGAAGGAGCCCGGTGAGATCGAGCGTGAGGCGGCGCAGAAGCGTCGGTCGGTCGGCTTCCGGGGCGAGGGACAATCCCTTGGGCCCGAGCGCCTCGAGGATGAAGGCATCGATCGGAGTTCGCCCGGCTGCCACGTCGGCCAGAGCCGGCACGGCTGGTTTGACGATCGGCTGGAACGACCACCACGCCCGGTCGCTGGCTGTCAGATAGGGGCCCGGCGGAATCGACTCCGGCTCCGGCTCGACGGAGCGCGCGCCGGCGGCGACCCAGCGCTCGATCGTGGCGAGCTCCTTCGCCGACACCTTCTTTCCCCCCTTCGGCATCTCGCCGGAGCGGATGACGCGGAGGAGCTCGCCGGCGCTCTGGTCGCCAGGGACGACGATCGGCCCGAAGCCCTCCGCCTCGCGGAGGACGAAGCGGTGAAGGCGGAGGTCGACGCCCGCCTCGATCGGATCCTCTTCGCCGTGGCAGTGGGTGCAATGGGCCTTGAGGATCGGCCGGACATCAGCCTCCCAGGTCGGGCTCGTGTCGGCGCCGAGTGCCTGCCGGAAGTCCCCGACATTCAGCATCGAGGCGGCGAGCAACAAAAAAAGCCTGCTCTGTGCCGATCGTCGCCGCGTCATCAATGCCCCCCTGATACAAGCGCCCGTGAATTGGTGGCCTTCGCAATCCCCCCATCGTAGCACCGCGGTGAAGGGGGATTGTCACGCGGTTCCCGGGGCGTGGCTGGAGAAATCGGTGTAGCCGCGGGCGCCAGCGGGGGTCCACCAGTACGCCATGTCGGGCAAGTCGGCGAGGGGCCAGCCGTGGCGGAAGCGCTCGACGAGATCGGGGTTGGCCAGGTAGGGACGGCCGAAGGCGACGAGGTCGGCGGCGCCGGAGTCGATCGCCGCTTCGGCCGCTTCGAGCGTGTAGCCACACGCGGCGACGAGCGGGCCGTGGAAGACGGCGCGAAACTCACGAAGAGTCATCGGGCTGCCGAGCGAGTGGAAGCCGAAGGCGAGGCCGTCGACGACATGGAGATAGGAGAGCCGGTGGCGGTCGAGAAGTTCGGCCGCGCGGAGGAACTGCTCGCGGTAATCGGGCGAGCCCATGTCGTTGAAGACACCGTTCGGTGAGAGCCTGACGCCGACGCGGTGGGCCGGCCATTCCGCCGCCACCGCTTCGACCACCTCGTCGAGGAATCGGCAGCGGTTCTCGAGGCTGCCGCCATAGGCGTCGGTGCGCTGGTTGGTGCGTGCCTGGAGAAACTGATCTATGAAGTAGCCGTTGGCGGCATGGACCTCGACGCCGTCGAAGCCCGCCGCGCGCGCGCGCCGAGCGGCGAGCCGATAGTCTTCAACCGTCGCCCTGACCTCATCGGTGGAGAGCGCCCGGGGCGTTTCGTAAGGCTTCTTGCCCTGGGGCGTATAGATCCCGTCGCCGTTGATGGCGATTGCTGACGGGGCGACGGCTGGTTGGCCGCCGTGGTAGTCGCTGTGCGAGGCCCGCCCCATGTGCCAGAGCTGGAGGAAGATCTTCCCGCCGGCGGCATGGAGGGCGTCGGTGATCCTGCGCCAGCCCACCTCCATCGCGCCTGTGTAGATCCCGGGAGATTCCACCCAGCCGTTGGCCTGCGGCGAGATCGTCGTCGCCTCCGACACGATCAAACCTGCCGAGGCCCGCTGCACGTAGTACTCGCGCATCAGGTCGTTGGGGATCCGGTCAGGGCCCGAGCGGGCCCGCGTCAGGGGCGCCATGACAACGCGATTGGAAAGCTCGAGATCGTGGAGGCGGTAGGGATCGAGGAGGCGCGGCATGGTGACTCGTGGGCCAGATGGGAACGGGAAGGGAATCGAACGTGAGCGTGCGGTCAGTCGTTGGCCAGTGAGTGGCTCGTGCCTCAGCGCTGGACCGGCTCGGCCGCCGGCTTCTTGCCGTCGACCGGATCGATCGACTTGGACGGCTTGGTCGGGGCATCGCCGATCGGAATCCCCTCGATGATCCGCTTCGTGAGCTCGCCGCGGGCGATGCCCAACTCCTCTTTGTCGAGGGTGCCGTCGCCGTTGGCATCGAAACGTTTGTGGACAAACCCGAGGACGGTGTTCTTTAGCATCGGGCCGTTCTCCTCGAGTTGCTTCATCGTCTCGTCGAAGGCGGTCTTCCGTTCGGCCTGGTCGAGCGTGCCGTTGCCATCGGCGTCGAAGCGACGGAGCATGAATTGCCGCAGCTGCCCCTGGATCTCGCTCCCCTTCTTCTTCATCGCT
>CAMARC010000333.1 GCA_945860405.1 Candidatus Kuenenia stuttgartensis
GGACGGTCGTCGATGAGGAGCTGGAGCTCGGGGGCAAGCGTGCGCCGCCAGTCCATGAAGCGAACCAGGAGCGTATGGAGGCGGAGTGAGACGGTGAGCTGGTTGACCACCGCCGGGATCAGGCCGGCGAGGTATTCCACCACCAGCGCCACGCCGACACTGGCGACGAGCGACCGCTTGGGGACGATCACCGCCGGGAGCGCGAACAGCGCCGCCCGGCCGATACACGACAAGCAGACGAGGATCGCGAACGGACCGAGGAGGCTCCAGCCGTTGCTGATCACGCCGGTGAGCAGAGCAAGGAGCAGTCCCAAGAGCGCGACCGCGCCGGTCCAGAGCACGGCGGCCAGCCACGTTCCCAAGAGGAGCGCCCGCCGGCCGCCAGGACGGACGGCGACATGGACCCACGTTCCCCGCTCGAGCTCGTCGGCGACGGCCGGGGAGATCGTGACGAGCAACCCGAGCATGCAGACCGCCTCGGGCACGAGCGCATAGAGGAGGATCGCTCCGAGATCATGGTCGAGCGAAGCGTCCCGGGCCTTCGCTGCCGCCAGGAGGACGGCGGTGGGGAAGATGACCCCAAGCGCCGCCAGGGCGAGCCGGGGGGGCGTGAGGAGCCGATTGATCTGGAAGCGGGCCACCGCCACGATCGCCGCCAGGGTGGGGAGCGGGGGCGATTCGCCCGCTGCAGGGTCAGGTGAGGGGCGTCGGCCGGTCATGGCGTCACCCCACGGTGGAGCTGCACGAGCCGACCGAAGATCCCCTCGAGCGACCGGTCGCCCGGGACGAGCTCACGGACGAGGATTCCCTCGCCGATGGCCGCTTCCCCGATCCTTTCCGCCAAGAGGCGCGGGGCCCGCGTGTCGACGATGAAGGTGTCGTTGCCGACGAACCGGACCGCTTCCGCCTCGGGGCATCCGCAGGCCAGCTCCGCGAGCCTCCGTGGCGCGGTCGACACGACGCGGACCTCCGAGGAAAGTGTGTCGATGAGATCGCGAATCTCGTGGACGGTGCCGCTGGCGACCAGCCTTCCGCCGAGGATTACGGCGAGCCCCGCTTGGAGCGATTCCACCTCGTGGAGGAGATGGCTGGCCACAAGCAAGCTTCGCGACCGCGCCCAGGTGCGCACCAGCGACACCAACTCGTGGCGGGCAACCGGATCGAGGCCGTCGAACGGCTCGTCGAGGACGAGGAGATCGGGATCGTGGGCAATGGCACCGGCGAGCTTGGCGCGTTGCCGCATCCCCTTGGAGAGCGTCGACAGCGGCCTCCTGGCCGCCTCGCCGAGGCCCACCTGCTCGAGGGTGCTGTCGGCACGCTTCAAGCTTGCAGCCGGAGTGAAGCCCGAGAGTTGCACGAGGTAGCGGACCCATTCGCGGGGCGTGGCGGAGCGTTCCGTGAGATCGGAGGCCGGGCAGTAGCCGATCCGCCGCAGCACGCGGGCATTGAAGAAGGGGCGCTCCCCGAAGACGCGCACTCGGCCGATCGAGGGGCGGAGCTGCCCGGTGACGAGCCCGAGAAACGTCGTCTTGCCGGCGCCGTTGGGGCCGAGGAGCCCGTAGGCGCCCGCACCGAGGTCGACCGTGACATCGTTGACGCCGATGACGGAGCCGTACAGCTTGGTGACGTGGGTCAGGGAGATCATGCGGGCGGGGCTTGTGGGGAGGCGCAGGCCGGGAGCGGATCAGACGCGGGCGGGGGCGTCGACGCGCCACCAGAGGACGAGGGCCGAGACGATCGACACGAGGCTTAGCGAGAGGAGGGGGGGAAAGATCGCCTGCCAGCGACGCTCGATGCCGAACACCCAGGCTTGGATGACGCCGAGGGAATGATAGGGGGAGATCCAGGCCCAGCGATCGATGGTGTCGTCGATGCCGGTGGCCCGGGAGAACCAGCGAAACTGGCGACCGTTGAACGGCGGCCCGTTGCGGGGCCTGCGCCCTTCGAGGAGATCGGAGAGGTTCTCCCCGATCTCTCCCCCCGGCCCGATCGGACGGACGTTTCTGCGGCTGGGTCGACTGGGGACATCCTCGCCCGAGAATCCACCGTCGGACGCTCTCGAGGGATCGGAAGTTTGAGCATCGGCGCCCGCGAGCATCTCCTCGTGCTCCCGCTGCATCACGTCGGCGGTGGTCAGCGAGGCGTGGGCGATCCAGCAGGCGGCCCAGGTGGCAAACCAGGCGAAGCTCGCGATCCGGCTCTCAGCGGTGAGCGACGAATAGGCCAGCGCCATGAAGACGGTGGGGATGGCAAGCGCCAGGCTGGCGACGATGATCCGCACGGGCAGATCCCATGTCGTCACCGCCACCCAGATGCTCGGGCTCACCGCCACCCCCGCCAGCCACAGCGCCAGCGCCGGCAGCATCGTGATCGAGGCCACGAGAAGGGCGAGGATGAGGAGTTTTCCGGCGACATATTCAAACTTCCCCACGGGGCGCGTGAAGTAGATCAGCCAGGCCTTCGCCCGCAGATCGCGAGACACCAGAGCCGGCGCCACCAGCCCCACTACAATGGCCAGGAGGATCGCCTGGGGCGAGCGCATGAAGGCGAGCATGAGCCGCGACCACACGGCCCGGCGCGTCCGATCGGCCTCCTCTTCGGGGGACTCGTGCTGATCGGGCGGGGGCGCGTCGGACTGACCGAGCGAGTCGGCGATCACTCGTCCGAGGATCCCCACGCCGTCGACATTGCGGCCGACGCGGGCCCTGTCCTGGATCGACCCCAGCCGTCCCTCGTCGATCGCCTGTTCGAAGACGAAGAAGCTCCCGGCGAAGACCAGCGCCGGGCTCCAGGCGAAGAACACGGCCCGACGCAGCCAGCGGCTCGTCCACGCCAGCTTGATGCCGGTCATGGCAATCACGAGGATCGCGGCCAGCGAGCCGCTGCGCCGCCCCTGCCAGGGGCGGTAGCCGACGTCATGGAGCGGCATGGAGGGACTCCGTCGGGGGCGCTTGGGCGGCTTGCAGGGCCTCGAGAAAGACCTCCTCGAAGGGGCGGTAAGAGGCTTTCAGCGAAAGGACACGGATGCCGAGCTGGTGCACCTCCGACCACATGGTGGCAAGCGCGTCAGGCGCTGAGAGCTGGAGCAGGACGACCCCCTCGTGGGCTCCATCTCCCGGCGTCACGGTCTCGACGGTGGCCGAGTATCGGCCGTCCGCCCCGGCCGCGGCGGGGAAGAGGTCGAGCGGCCGGGCACGGCGGGCGGGGATCCCGCGGGCGATGAGGCGGCGGACGAGCTCGTCCACCGGCCCGATCACTTCGAGTCGCTCCTCCGGGATCGCCGGCTGGGTCAGCTCGCGGATCGATCCGGTCAACCGCACCCGGCCACCGGCGAGGACGATGACGCGCTCGCAGATCGATTGCACGTCGGGGAGGACGTGGGTGGAGACGAGGATTGTTTTGCCGTGGTCGCGGGCGAGCGTCGTGAGCCGGCCGAGCATCGCCCGCCGCTCGATCGGATCGAGGCCGTTGGTCGGCTCGTCGAGGATCACCATCCGCGGGTCGTGGACGATGGCCGCTGCGAACGAGATCTTCTGTTTCACCCCGACCGAGAGCGTCTCCACCGGGCGATAGCGTTCCTGGCCGGCGTCGCACCAGTCGAGCACCTCGTGGGCACGGCGGAGCGACTCGATCCCGGGGATCCCCGAGAGTTGTGCCGCGTAGCGCACCATCTCCACGCCGGATAGCCCCGGCACGGAGCATTCGTCCTCCGGGACGACGCCGACATTCCGCCGCACGGCATGGGGCTTGCGGCGCGGATCGAGCCCGAACACGCGCACGTCTCCCTCGGCGAGCCGCACGAGGCCGAGGATCGCCTTGACGAGCGTGCTCTTACCGGCGCCGTTGGGACCAACGAGCCCGGTGATGCCCGGATGAACGGTGAGCGACACGCGGTCGAGGACGGTGCGCTGCCCGTACCGCTTGACGATCCCCGTGGCCTGCACCGGCTCTTCCACGGGCGACAATCGGCTCATGCGTGCTGGGTACCCGGGCGATGTCGACTCGATCCGTCTTCTGCAA
>CAMARC010000334.1 GCA_945860405.1 Candidatus Kuenenia stuttgartensis
CGTACAGTTTCTTTGCCATGTCGCGTTTCGTTCTCGAGGATCGTCCCAGCAGCCCGAAGAAAGTTTCGGGCTGCGATAAGCCAATGGCCAACGTGGTGGCCCACCAAGCCGGGATGACGAGAACTCAAGGCACCGGGCCGACCGATTGAGTCGCGGGCCAGAGAGCTTTTTTAAGGCGATTCAGGCAAGCGAACCGGTGCGACGCGGCCCCCAAAAGGGGAACTGCATTCCAGATCCCGCCCATCATACACGGAAACGGCTCCGGCCGCCTTCTTTCGGCGGGAAATCTTTCAAAGCCCGATCCGACGCGACCGATTCATGACGACTTCTTCTGCAGTCCGGCCTGAATTCCAAACCACGACACCTTCCCGTCGGCAGCGAGGATGGCGAAGCCGGGGAACCGGCCGCCACACGGAGTGATCGCCACGGGTGCGAGGCTTCGATCCTTGAACGCAGCGACGAGCAACACGCGTCCCCCGTCGACAGCGTACACCTCGATCTCCCCCTCGCCGGCGGCGACGAAACAATCGCCGTTGAGAAAGCAGCAGAGCGGGGCATGAAGCCCCTTGGCGAATCTCGCGATGAGGTCACCCGACACGAAGATCCCCCCGTCCTCAAGCGATGCAGCGATCGCCACGCGCTCGCCGTGCGTTGTGGCGGCCACCCGCAACACCGGCCCCGACGAGGGGATCGATCGCGACTGGCCGTCGACTCCCATGATGCAAATCTCCTTGTCATCCCCGACGATGATTGCATGGTCGCGGAAGGCCACCGCAGGGAGATTCCGTCCATGGAGCCCGACAGGTGGAAGCTGCCACGTCCCGAGGAGCGCGTTGGTCACCGCGTCGTACCGTTCCCAGATCCATGTTGGTTCCATGGCCTCCCAGTCCCGAGCGGAGAGGATATCGAGGGCCATCTCCGACCCATAAGCCACGCCCGCCACGAAGGGCACGCTGGTCCTTCCGGCGAAGGCCGCGTGGCTCCCGACCACGAGCGCTGGCTCATCCCCACAGGCAGGGAAGGTGACCTCGACGGGAATGGCGAAGCCGAACGCCGGCTGGAGCACGACCCGGCCGATACGGGCTGACACGGCCAGCAGCACGGGCGAGTCAGGCCACGCTGCCTCAAGACCTACGACGGTGAACCATGTCTTCTCGGTCGCCGTCTGCTGGCTCCCTGAGGCTTCAAACCGAACGACGGCAAGCTGCCGGCCCATCCGGCCGGCGGCGTAGAGCATTTCACCTTCGGCAACGAGCGTCGTCCATTTGCCCGGCGGCAGCTGGGTCTCGCCCCTCGGCACCACCCCGCACTTTCCGGGAGCCCAACGCGGCTGCGGCGGCACCCGCACGGTCGGTCGTCGGGCAGCATAGCGCTGCGTGTCGCGGTGGAGGAGGCGATCCCCCGGCTCGAGGGCGGCAAGCGCTCCCATCAGCGTTCCCATCAGCGGCGAAAGATCGGCCGTCGACCGCCTGGAGAGGGTTTCGGCGACGAGGAGACGGGTCTGGTCGGCAACCAGCCGGCGCGTCTCCTCGTCGGGGTAGGAACGCGCGACCGCAGGCAGGATCCCGAGCACCGCTCGAGCTCGGCTGTCGCCCCCACGCCCATCGCCCACCATCCGGCAGACGTAGTCCCGGGTCGCGGCATGCCGCCCGAGATCGCCGAGAAGTTTCAACAGCCCGGTCGCACAGGCAACGGCCTGCGACGAATCCGGCCAGCCTGCGGCCAGCACCGAGAGGGCCTCGTCGTTTTCTCGGAGCTTGGTGGTGAGGATCCGGGCCGCACCGAGGCGGTCGTGGGCCGCGAGCCGCGCTTCGAGCGCGCGGCGGTAGGCGCGTGCGGCTGCCTCCTCCTGGCAGAGCATCGCCGAGAGATCCCCAACCTTCTCGTGCGCGCCGACTCGCTCGTAGAGGACGAGCGCCTCGGAGAGGAGCCCGCCGCGCTCGAGTGCGGCGGCGGCCAGGTCGGGCCTTCCCAGGGTCTCGTCATAGAGGACGGCGGCCTCGCGGAAGTGTCCTCCGTCAAGGAGCACGCGGGCGGCGGACGAGTGATCGCCGAGGAGCCGGGCGAAGATGTAGGCGGCCCGCCGGTGGCGTCCCAGCCCGATCTCGCGATTGGCCAGATCACGGTAGCGCTGCAACAGTGCCGCACGCTGCACGCCCGTCACCTGCATGAATCCGCCCACTCCGCCGGCGACCGCGCCGTAGTCGATGGGCTGCTCGCCGAGACGTGACGCCGGCAGGGTAAGCCCGCGCCCCGCCTCGCCGACGAGAGGGAACGCGAACCGGAGCCCCGCGTCAGGATCGGTGTTGAGGAGGTGGATCAAGCGGCGGATTTCACGATCGTGTCGGCTCTCGAAGGCCTTCGCCAGAGACTGCCGCCAGTGAAGGAGCCACCGCGGCGGCGTGCCCCACGGCAAGACCTTCGGCGCTGCGCCGCCCCCCTTGCCAGCCGATGACGAGGCGCCGGTGCCATTGCCCCACCCGACGAGCCGTGATCCCAGCCAGATCAAGGCCCCTACCAAGACGGCGACAATCACGACAACCGAGAGCAGCCCGACGATCGGGCGCCATGGAATCTCGAAGGTCGGCACCGTCGGATCGGCGCCTCGAGCCTCACGAGGCCAGGGGGGAAGCACGCCCGGGGGCGAGGCGATCAGCCAAGGGAGGACGACCATCACGCTGATCGCAAAGAGCGTCATCACGAGGTCCTCCAGGATCACCGGCCAGCGCCCCTCCAGACTCGGCAGTCGCCATTCGCCGGGGGCAGGCGGGAGCGTGTCGAGGGCAAGGGATGCCGAGCCGATCTCTTCCGACACGCCCCCCCACACCGTGTCGGCGGTCATCGTCCGGGCCGGGAGGAGCGAACGGAGCCGGGCGTTGAAGGCAGTTCCTTCAACGGCCCGCCCCCAATCCCCCGACTCGCTCCGTGGAGCGCGGAGAAGATCGGCAACGCGGAGGCCGTCGTCCTTGCGGCAACAGAACAGCCCTGCCGTCGGATGCCAGACGTAGATCGTTCCGGGGGGGAACATCTCCCGCCACTCGTCGGCGGAGACCGTGGCATTCACCACGGCGTCAACCGGCGCGAAGACGTTCTCGGCGAGCCGGCCATAGAGGATCGCCCTCCCGCAGGCTCCCAACTCCTCCTTCTTCCCCTCCTCCTTTTCCGGGATGACAAACAGCCCGATCGGCAAGGCGTGCAGACGTTCATCGCCGAGATTGCCCCGCCGGCGCGAGAGCGCTTCGACCACCGTGCCGACGAGATCCTCAGGGATCAGCCAGGCTTCCCCGGCGCGGGTGGGCCTTCCTCCAGGTGAGGGAACGAGGGTGAGGTGCATGGCTCACTCGGTGATGGCGGCGAGGAGGGGACGAAGCACATCTCGCTCGATGACCGCGGCGTCAGTCGGTTCGCCACCATGATGGCAGACAGGGCCGAAGACGCGGCCATCGCTCAACCAACCGGCCAACGGATGCGGAGATGGCACCATGAGGAGCGTCACCTCCGGCAGCGACGCCACCGAACTCCGCAGGTGCACCAGGCCGCGGCTATCGATCCAGGCCTGCGTCCCGTCCGTGAAGCGAATCGATCGCAGCCCAACCCCGCGCGCCAAGCACTTGCCACCCGACGCACCACCGCGGATTCGGCGGCGATCGACACTCATGGGCCGGATGACCAGGTTTCCCTCGACGAGTCCGAGCGTCGTCACCGGCCCGCCGTGCGCCGGAAGGAATGCCAGTTGCCCCCCGGGAGCCAAGCCGATCGCCGCAAGAGACATGGGGGGAATGTGGGCAGGGAAGCCCGCTCCGTGGGGATCACCCCACACGTCTCGGCTCGGAAGCATCGCGTTGCCCGGGCGACTCACGAAGGTGCCCTCCGGCACCTGCACGACATGCGTCTCGTCGTCTCCACGGCGAGCGCTCCAAGCCACGACGAACCGCCGGCCATCGAACGACGCGCCTTTGAACACCATGTGATGAAGGGAGAGCTTTCGGCCTCCC
>CAMARC010000335.1 GCA_945860405.1 Candidatus Kuenenia stuttgartensis
TTCACTGCTGCAGGGCATTCACCGCTCACGGCTGCCGAACGCCCGGATCGACCCGTCACGCGGAATGGAGGATAGGGGATTTGAACCCCTGACCTTCTGGCTGCCAGCCAGACGCTCTCCCAATTGAGCTAATCCCCCGGATCGAATGCGTGAACGGGAACGAACTGAGCTCCCGGCCGGGTCGGGAAGCTCGTCAAAACCTCCGTCAAAACTATCGCCCGCTTGCGGGAATGTCAACGCGAAGCCACTGTGGGAAGGGTTTTCCCGCGGACAGATGCCCCATGGCCCGTCATCACACCCCCGATCGCGACGACCGTCAAAGGCCCCCGGGCGCTCTGGTGCGCCCCGAGGGTTCTGCCCCGACCGGCCCCGAAGAGAGGGCGGGAAGGGGCGTTGGGCCCGCTGGAGGTGCTCTTCCGAAAACGCTCCGCGGTCCGGCGACGCTTCTTCTGGCGCTTTATCTCGTCGGTCTGTGCCTCTGCGTGGCGGGAAACACCGCCAGCGGGACCTCGCTCCTCATCGGCACGATCAAAGATCGGCTGTTCGCGCCGTGGATGGTGCCGCTGTGGCTCGATCTCGGCCACGACACCCGCCTCACCTACGGACTTCCGGAGGACGCCGATCATCACGTCGAGATCCGGCTGGCCGGAAAGCTGGCCGGAAAGCTGGCCGGAAAGCTGGCCGGAAAGCTGGCCGGAAAGGGCGTGGGGCGGCCGACGGCCGCGCTCCGTCTTCCCACAGACGGGGATCACAGCGAGCGAGCAGCGCGGTGGCGGCGGTTGGCAGCCGCCGTGGTGCTGGCCGAGGAGGACGCCGAGCAGGCCGGTGTGCTGCCGGCCGCGATCGGTGCCGGGTCGTTTGCCGCCGCTGGTGACGACGATCTCGAGATCCGGATCGTGCGGAGCGTGCCGCCGGACTACGCCTCGGCCCGCAGCCCGCGAACCGATGAGACCGCGCTGGTCGTCCGGGTGCGTCGCCGCGATGGCGAACTTCAGCTGATCCCGGTGCCTCCGGCGGAGGAGGTCGCGCCGCTGATCGACGCCGCCCCGGTGCCCGGCGGGGAGAACTGACGATGGGCCATCGCTCCTCACCTTCGCTTGGCGCACGTGCCGCCGCGGCAGCCGGCACCTGGGATCGTTTCTGGTTTACGCCGACGACCGCGGGGCGTCTGGCGGTCGTCCGGGCGTTGGCCGGGCTCCTCGGCCTGCTGTTGGCCTGGAGTTGGGCGGGAGATCTCGACGCCTGGTTCGGCCCCGACGGGATCGTCTCACCTCAAGTCCTCGAAGCGTGGCGGTCGCCCACCGCGCTGTCGCTGTTCGATGGGGCGCGGTCGAGCGCGGCGCTGTGGGCCCTTTTTCTTTTCGGCGTTGGGCTCCTCGGGATGCTCGCTGTCGGCGCTTGGACGCCGATCGTGGCGCCGCTTGCGGCCCTCTTCTGGGCCTCGCTCCTCCACCGCGGGCCGATGCTCGTCGGGCCGGCCGATGACGTCCTTGCCGTCATTCTCTGGGGCTTGGTCGTGGGCCGCTCAGGGGACGCGTTCTCAGTCGACCGGCGGCTTGCCGCTGCCGATGCACGCCCCTCCTGGCGCAATGGGCTGGCGCTCGCGCTCCTCCGCCTTCATGCCTCCGTGATCGCGGCGGCGGCGGTGGTGGCCCAACTCAAGGCCGACGTCTGGTGGAACGGCACCGCCGCCTGGTGGCTCGCCGCCCGGGAATCGACGCGGGTCGATCTGACCGGGCTGCTGTCCGGGTCGGAGATCGTCACGAACCTCGTCACGCACGCGATCGTCCTGTTTGAGATCGCCTTCGCAGCCGGCGTCTGGAATCGGTGGACGCAAGGCGTGGTCGCCCGGGCCGGGCTCGTCGGCTGGCCGCTGATCGGCCTGGTCGCCGGGGAGCCGCTGTGGGGCGCCGCGATGGCGATCCTTGCCTGGGCCTGCGTGCCGGACGACTCCGCGGCGGAAACGGCCGGGCCGCCCGCCTGAAGCGCGGTCACTCCGTCGGGGTGTCGCCGGCGAGTAGCTTCTCGAAGCCAGGCTCATCGACGATCTTCACGCCGAGCTTCTTCGCCTTCTCGAGCTTGCTGCCAGCGTCTCGCCCCGCCACGAGCCAGTCGGTCTTCTTGGAGACGCTCGACGAGGCTCGCCCCCCGGCGGCACGGATCCTCGCCTCGGCCTCGTCGCGCGAGGAGCCATCGAGCGTGCCGGTGACGACGAGCGTCTTCCCCACGAGTGGGCCATCGGCGGCGGGGGCCGTTCCTTGCGGTGCCTCGAGAAGGACTCCCGCGCTCGTCAGGCCGTCGATCACCCCCCGGCCGTCATCCGAGGCGAGCCATTCGTGAACGGTGGCGGCGATCACCGGGCCGATCTCGTCGACCGCCGAGAGGTCGTCGACGGTCGCCGCCGCGAGTCGGGCGATGCTCCCGAACCGGTCGGTGAGGATCGTGGCCACGCGCGGGCCCACATGACGGATGCCGAGCCCGTTCAACACCCTGGCGAGGCCGCGTGTCCGGCTTTTCGCAATCGCGCTGACGAGGTTCTCCGCCGATTTCTCCCCCATCCGCTCCAGGGGGACGAGATCCCCGACGGAGAGCCGGTAGAGATCGGCGTAATCGCGCACGATCCCGGTGGCGACGAGCTGCTCGACGAGCTTGTCGCCGAGCCCCTCAATGTCCATCGCCCCCCGCGACGCAAAGAACCGCAGCCGCTCCCGGACGCGCGCCGGACAGGAGAACAGCGGGCAACGGAGAAACACCCCCTCGGGATCCTTGATGATGGCGGTGCCACATTCCGGGCAGACGGTCGGTGGCGTCCAGGGGACTTCCGTGCCGGTGCGCCTGTGCCTCTCCACCCGGACGACATGGGGAATCACCTTCCCGGCCTTCTCGACGACGACCACGTCGCCGGTGCGGATGTCTTTCCGAGCGACCTCGTCGGCGTTGTGGAGGCTCGCCCGGCGGACGATCGTGCCGGCGAGTTCCACCGGCTCGAGGTCCGCCACCGGCGTCACCGTTCCCCCGCGCCCCACCTGGACGCGGATCCCGGCAAGCTTCGTCGTAGCCTCGAACTTTTCAAACTTCCACGCGATCGCCCAGCGCGGGGTCTTGGAGGTCGTGCCCGCCTCACGCTGCTGCGAGAAGTCGTCGACTTTGACCACGAAGCCGTCGACCTCGAAGTCGAGGGCGTGGAGCTCTTCGATGAGCGTGTTGCCATGGTCGACGAGGGCGCCGATCGACGTGAACCTCCCTCCCCCCGGCGCGACGGCGAGCCCCGCGGCGCTCGCCCAGGCCTGGAGCTCCGACTGCGAAGCGATTCCCAGGCCGGTGGAGTCGCCGATGCCGTGGCAGAAGAAACGGAGGGGACGGGCGGCACACTCGCGCGGGTCGAGGAGGCGGATGCTGCCGGCGGTAACGTTGCGCGTGTTGGCGTAGGGGGGCTTGCCATCCCGTGTCTGCGTCTCGTTGAGACGGACGAGGTCGGAGTTGGCCATGTAGACCTCACCACGGACCTCGATCCGTGGTGGCGGGGCGGCGAGGTCGAGGCGCAGGGGGAGATCGCGGATCGTTCGTGCGTTGTGAGTGATGTCGTCGCCGACGCTGCCGTTGCCGCGCGTTGCTGCCAGCGCCAAGCCCCCGTCGTCGTAGGTCAGGGCCACGGCGACGCCGTCGATCTTCAGCTCGAGAACCCAGGCGACCGGCCGCGGATCGCCGGCCGCAGCGAGAAGGGCCTCGACCTTTCCCGCCCAGGCGACGAGGTCGTCGGCGGAGTAGGTGTTGTCGATCGACAGCATCGGGATCGGATGCCGCACCGGGGCAAGGCCATCGAGGGCCTCCCCTCCGACCCGCTGGGTCGGGCTGTCGGGGGTGACGAGATCGGGATGGAGCCTCTCGAGATCGCGGAGCTCGTCAACGAGCCGGTCGTACTCGAGATCGGTGATCTCCGGTGCCGCCTCGACGTGGTAGCGCCGGTCGTGGTGGCGGAT
>CAMARC010000336.1 GCA_945860405.1 Candidatus Kuenenia stuttgartensis
AAGCCGTCCCGGGAGCCGTCGCCATGATCCTTCCCACAGACTGTCCTTGCCTGTGACGCCGGGAGTCGATCGATAAAGCCCTCCACGGTCCTTCTGGCGCGCCTGCCTAGGCCGCGCAGTCATTGACTGGCCGCGGTAGGATGGCAGCCAAGGGGGGAGGCGACAGGGATGGCTGCCGGAAAACCGGCGGCCCGGCGAAACCGCAGCGGGAGGAGTGAAGGATGGCGACCGTCGAGCCATCGACGGCAATGGAGAGCGCCGGGGGCGCTTCTGTCCCGGTGCGCGCCCCCGACCAGCCGACACGGATCGTGCCTTCAGGTTTGCAGCCGGAGGGAATCCTTGGCGGCGACGACATCGGCGGAGATCCGGTCTTCGAAGATCGCTTCCACGCCCAACTCACCGTCGGGCCGATCGATCACACCGTCCACCTCCTGCCGCTTACCATCAGCGAACGCCGGACGGTGATCCATGCGGGTGAAGCCCGTGCCGACGTCGATGCCGGAATGGCGGCGGCGATCGGTGTGGCGGGGGCCGGGGGACGCTATCGGCTCGTCCGCGAGGTCGGCCGCGGCGGGATGGGAGTGGTGTACGAGGCGCTCGATCTGCAACTCGAGCGCTCCGTGGCGATCAAGTCGCTGAAAGTCAGGGGAAATCGGCCGTCGCAGCTGAAGCGATTCCTGCGCGAGGCGCGGATCACCAGCCGTCTCAACCATCCCGGCATCATGGCGATCCATGAGTTCGGCCAGACCGGCGACGGCCGGGCGTTCATGGTGATGCGGCTGCTGCGCGGGCAGACGCTCCGGCAGATTCTCGATGCCCGCGCCGGGGCGACCGACGATCTCCCCCGACTCCTCGCCACCTTTCTCCAGGCCTGCCAGGCGGTGGCCTATGCTCACGCCGCCGGCGTCATCCATCGCGATCTCAAGCCTGCCAACATCATGGTCGGGGAGTACAGCCTCGTGACCGTGATGGATTGGGGTCTCGCGAAGGTCCTCGACGATCCCCAGCCGGAGTTCGTGTTCTCCGACGACAACCTGGGGGAGACGCCCGAGGAGATCCACACGGCCTGCGGGACGGTGTTTGGCACCCCCGGCTATCTCGCCCCTGAGCAGGCGCGGGGTGAGATCGACCGCGTCGATCGGCGGACCGACGTCTTCGGCCTGGGATGCATTCTCTGTGAGATCCTCACCGGAGGGCCCGCCTACCGGGGAACGACGCCGGTGGAGGTGTGGCGACAGGCGGAGGAGGGAGACACCGCCGCGGCGCTTGCCCGCCTTGAAGCCTGTGACGGCCCGGAGGTGCTTTCGACCCTCGCCCGACGCTGCCTGGCGATCGACCCTGAGCAGCGCCCCGCCGATGCCGGCGAGATCGTCGAGGTCCTCGTGGCGCATCTGGAGTCGGGGCAGCGCCGGGCCGAGCAGCAGCTCGTCAGGTTCTTCGATCTCTCGATCGATCTGTTCTGCATCGCCAGCCTGTCGGGGACGTTTCTCCGTGTCAATGACAACGCCGTCCGCCTCCTCGGCCACCCCGAGAGCGTGCTCCTGTCGAGGAAGTTCCTCGATTTCGTCCATCCCGACGACCAGGCAACGACGCTTGCCGAAGTCGAGAAGCTCGGCCGCGGCGAGACGACGCACCGCTTCTGCAACCGCTACCGCTGTGCCGACGGCCGCTTCGTGACGCTCGAATGGAACGCCCGTGCCATGCCTGAAGAGGGAGCGATCTACGCTG
Organism: Candidatus Kuenenia stuttgartensis; assembly: GCA_945860405.1. Lineage (GTDB taxonomy): Bacteria > Planctomycetota > Planctomycetia > Pirellulales > UBA1268 > QWOP01. The sequence continues at coordinate 1,729 of CAMARC010000336.1, forward strand.
TGGCCCGGGATGTGACGGCGCTTCAGCCCGATCCGGACATCGATCGGCTTCGTGACGAGCGTGACGGCCTGCTGGCCCGCATCGCCGCCCTCGAGCGAAGGCTACCGACGGAGCGGCTGGCGTGAGTTCTGTGGCTGCAGAAACGCGACGGCCGCTGCTGATCGCTGTCGGCGGGATCTGCACGACGACGCTCTACCGGGTGCCCGCGGTGCCGGCCGTACCGGGGAAGGTGCTCGCCACCGACGCCACCGAGGTGGTCGATGGCATGGCCGTGTCAGCGGCGTGTGCGTTTGTGCGGCTCGGCGGGGAGGCGGCGGTGTGGGGGCGCGTCGGCGATGATCCGCGTGGCATGGGGATGCGCCGCGAACTGGCCGCGGCAGGCCTCGATATCTCGGCCGTGAGGAGCGTGCCGGGGGGAAGATCATCGATTGCCGTCAGCATCATCGATGCCCGCGGGGACCGGCTCGTCGTTCCCTACCATGACGCGAGCCTCGAAGCCGCGACCGACTGGCTCCCGCTCGAGCGGATCGCGAGCGCTGATTTCGTCCATGTCGACACGCGCTGGCCGGAGGGGGCTGCAGCGGCGCTCGTGGCGGCTCGGTCAGCCGGCGTGCCGGGGATGCTCGATGCCGATATCGCCCCCGCTGACGTTCTTGCTCGGCTCGTGCCACTTTCGTCGCATGCGGTTTTCTCCGACGCCGGGCTCTTCCTCCACACCGGCACGAGCGATCTGGAAGCAGCGCTGCGGCATGTTGCCGCCGGGCATCCCGGGCATGTCGGCGCCAGTTGTGGGCTCGACGGCTATGCCTGGATCGAAGCCGGTGAGCTTTGCCGCGCACCGGCGCCGCGCGTCGAGGTCGTCGACACGCTCGCCGCCGGGGATGTCTTTCATGGAGCGCTGGCGCTGCGGCTGGCGGAGGGAGCGACGATCGCGGCAGCGGCCCGCTTCGCCGTCGTCGCCGCGTCGCTCAAGTGCACGCGCTTCGGCGGCCGGCTCGGCTGCCCATCGCGCGACGAGGTCGAACGCGCCAGGGGCTGATGCGCCGCCGTGGTTGACAGCGCTTTCACGCCAGCGCTAGACTCCCTGCACGCGGCCCGTCGACTGTCGACAGGAGGGCTTTTCGGGGGTGACAGGGCTGGCAGGGGGGCTTTCATGAAGGTTGTGATCACCGACCGGTCGTTTGACGACATCGATCTCGAACGGGCGATTCTCGAGCGGGCCGGATGCACGGTCGTCGATCCGCGCTCCAAAGATCCGGCCGTTCTCGCCGCCGCGGTGGCCGATGCCGATGCCGTGATCACGCAATTCGCCCCGATCACTGCCGACGTCATCGCCGCGATGGGACGGGCGAAGGCGATCGTCCGCTACGGGATCGGCTACGACAACGTCGACTGCGAGGCGGCCAAAGCCCGTGGCATCCCCGTCTGCAATATCCCCGACTACTGCATCGACGAGGTCGCCGACCACACCCTCGCCTTCATCCTCGCCCTGACGCGGCAGGTTGTTCCCCACGCGACGAAAGTTCATGGCGGCGGCTGGGGGCTGGCCACCGGCGTCGAGGGCTTCCGCACGCTCGCCTCCATGACCTGCGGCGTTGTCGGCGCCGGTCGCATTGGCCGCGGCGTCATCCGCCGGCTCGTCGCCTTCGGCGGCCGGGTGCTCGTCAGCGATCCGGCCGTGGCCGAAAGCGCGATTCGCGAGATGGGGGCGGAGCCGGTTTCGCTTGATCGGCTGCTTGTGGAAAGCGATCTGGTCACGCTCCATTGCCCGTCGCTCCCGCAGACGCGCGGTCTGATCGGCACGGCGAACCTCGCCCGGATGAAGGCGGGGGTGTTGATCGTCAATCTCTCCCGCGGCGATCTCGTCGATCCAGCGGCGCTTGTCGCCGCGCTTGACTCCGGCCACGTCGCCGGAGCCGCGCTCGATGTCTTCGCCCCGGAGCCGATTCCCGCCGGCCACGGAATCCTCGGCCGCGCGAATGTCATCCTCGCCCCGCACATTGCGAGCGTCAGCCCGGCGGCGGTGAATCGGCTGCGCTCGGGCGCTGCGGACTTGGCCGTGATGGCGATCCGTGGCGAGCCGCTGCCGAGCGTCGTCAATGGCGTGGGTGCCGGGGCACGGGGCTAACGGTCTTCGTCCCCTTGAGGATTCCCATGCGGGGCATGTCCATGTCGAGCGATCATCCTGCCCCGAGCCCGATTCCCATCGCGACGCTTTCGGGCTGGGTCGAGCAGGC
>CAMARC010000337.1 GCA_945860405.1 Candidatus Kuenenia stuttgartensis
TGGAGCCCGAAGCGCTGCAGCTCGACGCCGGCGATGATCACCGGCGCCTGCGCCTGCTCGATCCGCTCGACCGCCTCGCGGACCGCCTCGGCCAAGGCCGCCGGATCGCTTGCGCGCGGCGGGGCGGCGTAGGGGCGGATCGAATCGGGGACGACATCGACCATGTCACGCGGCAGCTCGATGTAGACCGGCCGCTTCTGCCGGAAGCAGACGTCGAGGACCCGGTCGATCTCGCGGAAAGCGGTGTCGGGATCGGTGATCTCGGCGCACGCTGCCGTCACCTTCTCGAAGACCTCGAACTGCGTCGACCACTCGCGGACGCAGTGGTGGAGGAGGGGGCGATCGCTCCGTTCACCCAAGCCCGGGGCCCCGGAGATCACCACCACCGGGCTCTTCTCCGCCCAGGCGCCGGCAGTCGAATTGACCACCGAGAGCCCCCCCACACCGTAGGTGACGCACAGCGCGCCGATACCGTTGATCCGGGCGTAGGCATCGGCGGCGTAGCCGGCGCAGTCCTCGCGCGTACAGTTAACCAGCTCGAGCGAGCTGTGCTCGAGCATCGAGTAGAAGCCGAGGACGTAGTCGCCCGGGACGCCGAAGACGTGGCGGAGGGAATAATCGCCAAGCCGGCGGATTAGGTATTCCCCGATCGACAGTTGCGTGACGCTCCGGGACCGGTCGACGTGGCGCTGCGGGTGCTTGGCCATGATTCTCTCCTTCTCACCACACCGTCTTGCCACCATTGACGGCGATCGTTTGACCGGTCACGAAGGCGGCCTCGTTGCTGGCGAGATACGCCGCCGCCCAGCCGACATCCTCCGGGATACCCCAGCGGGCGGCAGGCACCGTTGCCAGATAGGCATCCTTGTCGGCCTGCGGATCGTTCTCGTGGCGCTCCACGGGGATCCAGCCCGGCGCGATCATGTTGACGGTGACGCCGTGCGGGGCGAGCTCGCGGGCCATGCTCCGCGACCAGCCGGTCTGGCCCCCCTTGGCGGCGACGTAGGCGGAGAAGGGGGAGACGCCGAGGAGGAAGACTTCGCTGGTGATATTGATGAGCCGACCGGTGCCGCGCTGCTTCATCGAGGGAAGAGCGCGGCGGGCGAGGAGGTAGGGGCTCTTCACGAAGAAGTCGAGCATCTCTTGGTAGAAGGCCCAGTCGTAATCTTCGATCGGCTTTTGCGGTTGGGCCGGCGTGGCATTCATGACGATGATGTCGACGGCCCCGAGCATCCGCTCGATCCCCATGAACATCCCGTCGATCTCGGCGGAGTCGGTGACGTCGGCCCGGTAGAGGTCGGCCGTCACCCCGGCGTCGCGGACCTCATGGAGCGCCTTCTCGGCGCGGGCCTGATTGTTGGCGTAGTTCATCGCCACCTTGGCGCCGGCGAGCCCCAGGCACTTGGCCGTGGCGAGGCCGAGGCCGGTCGACGAGCCGGTCACGAGGGCCACCTTGCCGGCGAGGGAGAACGGAGGACGGGCAGGGGGAGGGGAGACGGTCATGGTGGGCTGGTTGGGTTCGGGGAAGGGGAATCGGGGCACCGGCCGCGTCATGATAACGAGGGAGGCTCGCGGCGCCGCAGGCACACGCTCCCGCGGGAAAACTGGCCACACTCGGGCCACAGGCGGAGGGTAGAATGCCGATTCCCAGTTTGGCAGGAGGTGCCGTGACGATTCACCCGGTTCGACATCCGTGGGCCCTGGCGATGGTTGCCCTGGCTACGCTCCTGATCGCGACATCGGCCGGCCAGTGGGCCGCCGCTGACCCCGTCGACTTTTCCCGCGACATCCAGCCGCTCCTCGCCCGCCGCTGCCTCTCCTGCCACGGCCCCAACACGCAGGAAGGGGGCCTCCGCCTCGACTCCGCTGACGGGGCAACCAGCGAGCTTCCCTCCGGGGGGCGGGCGATCATTCCGGGACGTGCCGACACGAGCCTGATCCTCGAGCGGATCGTCTCTACCGACCCCGATCTGCAAATGCCCCCCGAAGGTCCGCGGCTCACCCCGGCCCAGGTGGCGTCGCTGCGTGATTGGATCGGCGAGGGGGCCGAGTGGAAGGAACACTGGGCGTTTCGCGCGCCGGGCCGGCCGCTGGTGCCGGCGATCGATCCCGCGACCGTCCCCAACGACGGCGTCGCGCCGACGCCGATCGACGCGTTCGTACTCGAGGGGCTCGCCAAGAAGGGGCTCACCGCTCCGGCGCTCGCCGACAAGCAGACACTGCTACGGCGCGCGACCTACGACCTCACCGGCCTGCCGCCGAGCGAGGCTGACATGAACGCTTTTCTCGCCGACGAGGCACCGGGGGCGTGGGAGCGCTCTGTCGATCGGCTCCTCGCCTCGCCCCATTACGGTGAGAAGTGGGGGCGGCACTGGCTCGATCTGGTGCGCTATGCCGAGACGAACTCCTTCGAGCGCGACGGCGACAAGCCCCATGCCTGGCGCTACCGTGATTACGTCATCCGGTCCTTCAATGATGACACGCCGTTCGATCGCTTCACGCTCCAGCAACTCGCCGGCGACGAGATCCCCAATCCTTCCCCCGACGATTTTGTCGCCACCGGCTACCACCGGCTCGGGCTCTGGGACGACGAGCCGGCCGACCGGCTCCAGGCGCGCTACGACTGGCTCGACGATCTCGTCGCCACCACCGGTCAGACGTTCCTCGGGCTGACCGTCAACTGCGCCCGCTGCCACGATCACAAGATCGACCCGATACCGCAGAAGGACTACTACAGCCTGCTGTCGTTCTTCATGAACGTTACGCCGATGGGCAACGGCGGCGATCAAATCGAGCGGCCGCTGTTCGCTGATGCTGCGGCCAAGGCCGCCTACGACTCGGCCGTGGCCGATCTCGCGAAGCGTCGCGACGCCGCTCAGGCCGAGGTGACAGCGCTCGAGAACCGCTTTCGCGAGGAGTATGAGAAGCGCTCCGCCGACGGCGTGGCGGCCAGCGACCTCGACGATCTCCACTTCCGCTTCTACCGCGACAGCTGGGAGAAGCTCCCCGACTTCGATCAGCTCAAGGCGGAAGAAGAGGGGGACGTGGCGGGGAATCTCCTCGACATCGGCGTGGCACCGTCGCTGCGGCCGCACGCCTTCGGCTATGTCTTTAGCGGTGTTCTCAAGGTGCCCGCCGCCGGCGAGTACACCTTCACCCTCGACTCCGACGACGGCTCGCGGCTCACCCTCGGGGGAAGCACCGTCCTCGAGTACGACGGCATCCACGGTGTGGGGAACGCACGGACGGCGACGGTGAAGCTCGAGGCCGGCCGCGTCCCCTTCCGCGTCGACTACTTCCAGGGGCCGGTGGGAGACAAGGGGCTCTCCCTCTCCTGGAGCCCCGTCGGCGGCGAGTCGCGGCCGCTCTCCACGCTCCCCAGGCCGCGCGGGCGGAAGGCCGCGGCCGAACTCGCCGCCACGATCAAGGCGGAGGGGCCGGCGATCCTCGGTGCCGAGGGCTTTCAGGCCTGGGAGAAGGCGACCGCGACCCTCGAGGCCCTCAAGCGCGAGCAGGTGCCGGTGGAGAAGGCCCTGGTCGTCTCCGAGCACGGGGCCAGTCCCCCCGAGACGTTCGTTCTCTATCGCGGCAATCCACACGCCGACACGAAGCCCGAGAATAAGGTCGGCCCGGCGTTCCCGACGATCCTCCGCACTCCCGCCCCCGAGATCCCTCCTCCGGCCAACGATGCGAAGAGCAGTGGCCGGCGGACGGCGCTGGCAAAGTGGATCACCTCCCCCACCAATCCGCTCACGGCGCGGGTCCTTGCCAACCGGGTGTGGCAGTATCACTTCGGCCGCGGCATCGTCCGCTCGGCGAGCAACTTCGGCCTCATGGGGGATCCGCCGACCCACCCGGAGCTCCTCGATTGGCTTGCCGCCGAGCTCGTCGACGGCGGCTGGCGGCTGAAGTCGCTTCACCGCACGATCATGCTCTCGCGCGCCTACCGGGC
>CAMARC010000338.1 GCA_945860405.1 Candidatus Kuenenia stuttgartensis
TGACGCTCGTCTATGCGGCCGGCCAAGGCGACGGCCGGACGCGCGGGCTCAATCACCTCGCCCACGCTGGCCTCCTCAAGCGGGTGATCGGCGGCCACTGGGGGCTCTGCCCGCGGCTCGGCGCGCTGGCCATGGCCAACGAGATCGAGGCCTACAACTTTCCCCAGGGGGTGATCTGCCACCTGTTTCGCGACATCGCCGCCGGCCGCCCCGGCTGCATCACGCACGTCGGCCTTGGCACGTTCATCGATCCGCTTCAGGCCGGGGGGCGGCTCAACGCGCGCACGACCGAGGCGCTTGTCGAGCGGGTGGAGATCGGTGGCAAGACCTGGCTGTGGTACAAGGCGCTGCCGCTCAACATCGCATTGATCCGGGCGAGCGCCGCCGATCCCTCCGGCGGCTTGGTGATGGATGACGAGGCGATCATCGGCGAGGTGTTGCCGATCGCCCAGGCCGTGCGAAACAGCGGCGGGGTGGTGATCGCGCAGGTGAAGCGTCTTCTCGACGCACCGGCCGCGCCGCAGCAGGTGCGGGTTCCGGGGATCCTCGTCGACCGGATCGTGGTGGCTGGCGACGGCGAGCACGACCAAACCTTCGGCGAGCGCTTCAATGCGAGCTACACGCTTCCCGCCCGGGGGCGGAGCGGCGCCGGCGGGGCGGCCGACCTCGGAGCGCCAATGCCGCTCGATGCGCGGCGGATCATCGCCAGCCGGGCCTGCGACGAGCTTGTCGACGGCGCGGTCGTGAACCTCGGCATCGGGATGCCGGAGGGGATCGCGGCGATCGCTGCTGAGCGTGGACTGCTCGACCGCTGCACGCTTACGGTTGAGTCGGGGCCGGTCGGTGGCCGGCCGGCGGGGGGCTTGAGTTTCGGCGCTTCGGCGCATCCGCAGGCGATCATCGATCAGCCGGCGCAGTTTGATTTCTACGACGGCGGCGGGCTCGACTTCGCCGCCCTCGGGGCTGCGGAGATCGACGCGGCGGGGAATGTGAACGTCTCCCGCTTCCATGGCCGGTTCGTGGGCGTGGGGGGCTTTGTCAACATCGCCCAAAACGCGCGTCGGCTCGTGTTCTGCGGCACGTTCACCGCCGGGGGCCTCGAGGTGGCGGTCGGGGATGGACGGCTGGAGATCGTCTGCGAGGGACGGATGGTGAAGTTCGTCGCCGCCGTGGAGCAGGTGTCGTTTAGCGCCGCGACGGCGCTGGCCCAAGGGCAGCGGGTGCTCTACGTCACGGAGCGGGCGGTGCTGGCGCTGACGGCCGCGGGGCTTGAGGTGATCGAGGTCGCCCCTGGCATCGACCTCGAGGCCGACGTCATCAGCCGGATGCAATTCCGGCCGGTGGTGCGCGACGTCCGCCCGATGCCGGCCCACTGCTTTCTGCCGGCGGCGGTGTGAGTGGGCAAAGAGGGGCTCGAACCCCCGACCCCCTCGGTGTAAACGAGGTGCTCTAACCAACTGAGCTATTTGCCCGCGAGAGAGCCGGCGCCGATCGATGCCGCAGGCTCTCGCTTCAGTGTCGCACAGCGACGCGCGCCGCGGAAGCCATCCGCTATGCTCCCCGGCATGAACACCTCCCCATTTTCTGTTTTGCTCCAGGCCGAAGGCTCCGCCGCCCGGGCCGAGATCCTCGTCGGCCGCGGCTGCGCCTGCGCCACGGCCGTCCTCGAAAGCCCCCAGGGGCCGCGCGACGTCCTCTGGGCGCCTGCCGACTACACCACGCCCGCCGGCCGCCCCTCCGCCGGCGGGATCCCCATCCTCTGCCCCTACCCCGGCAGGCTTGCCTCCACCACGATGGAGTTTGGGGGGCGATCCTTCACGCTCCCGCCGGGCGATCAGTTTGGCCGGCCGATCCACGGCCTCGCCCACAACCGACCGTGGCGAGTCATCGAACAGACCGGTGATTCCGTCCGGGCCGAGTTTCGCCTCTCCGTCGATGCGCCCGATGCCGTCGATGCCTGGCCGGCCGACTTCACGCTCACAGCCATCTGGACGCTCTTTCCCGATCGGCTCGACCTCGACCTCGACCTCCTCGCCCACGGCCGCATGCCCGCCGCCCTCGGCCTCCACCCCTACCATCCAGTGCCGGTGATCTCAGGCGCCGACCCCGACGCCTGTCAGATCGAGATCCCCGCCACGCGCTTCCAGCCTCAGGAGCAACTTCTCCCCGTCGGGGACACCGTGCCCGCGAGCGACAAGATCACCTTTCCGGGGCGCGTGGCCCTCGGTGGCGTGTCACTTGACGACCCCTTCTGCGGGCTGCTTCCCGAGGCGGATGGGAGCCCCGAGCCGATCGTGACGCGCGTCACCGATCCGGCCACCGGCGCCACGATCCGCGCCGCCTGGAGCGCGGAGTTTTCGGCGTGCGTGCTTTTTACCCCGCCGCACCGCAAGGCTGTTTGCATCGAGCCCTACACGGTGCTGCCGGGGCAGCGCGAGTTCGACACGGCCGCCGGGTGGCGGATCCTCGCGGCTGGCGAACGCCTCGGCGGCCGGTATTCGGTGTCGACCGACTGACTCGGGGACGGACCGGCCGACGCGTCAGGCCTTCGGCGGCGGCACGACCGTCCGCACGCCGAGCTCCACTAGCTGCTTGGCGTCGACCGGTGACGGGGCCCCGGTCATGAGGTCGCTGGCCTTCTGCGTCTTCGGGAAGGCGATCACGTCACGGATCGAATCGAGGCCGCCGAAGAGCATCACCCAGCGGTCGATCCCCAGGGCGATGCCGCCGTGCGGCGGGGCTCCGCTGCGGAGGGCGTCGAGAAGGAAGCCGAAGCGCTCGCGGGCCACGTCGGGGCTGATGCCGAGGAGCGAAAAGACCTTCTCCTGCGTGGCGCTGTCGTGGATCCGGATCGTGCCGCCGCCGGCCTCTGAGCCGTTGATGACGAGGTCGTAGGCCTGCGCCCTGCAGCGGGCCGGATCGGTAGAGAGAAACTCGCGGTCGGCGATCCGCGGGGCGGTGAAGGGATGATGCATCGCTGCCCAGCCGCCACTCTCGGCGTCGTGGGCAAACATCGGGAAGTCGACCACCCAGGAGAAGTTCATCGTGGCCGGGTCGAAAAGCTTGAGCTGGCTGCCGAGCCGCTTCCGCAGCATGTGGAGCGCCTTGCAGGAGACGTCGAAGGAGTCGGCCACGATCAGCGCCAGATCCCCGGGCTCGGCGGCGAGCTTCGTGCGGATCGCCGCCGCCACGTCGGGCCCGAGGTTCTTGGCCACAGGGCCCGTCCAGTCGCCGTTGGCTTCGGCCTTGAGCCACACCAAGCCCTTCGCGCCGCCATCGACGGCGACGGCGGTGAGGTCGTCGAGATCCTTGCGAGAGAACTTCGCCGCCGCGCCGGGAACGCGGATCCCGCGGACCCGCCCCCCCGACTCGAGCGCGCCTTTGAAGACGCGGAAGTCGCTCGTCGCCACCTCGGCGCCGAGGTCGACCAGCTCGAGGCCGTAGCGGAGGTCGGGGGCGTCGTGGCCGAAGCGCTCCATGCACTCGTCCCAGGTGAGCTGGGGGAGGGGAAGGGCGACGTCGAGGCCGAGGATCTCCTTCGCCGTTCGCTTCACGAGCCCCTCGATCACCCCCATCACGTCCTCGGAGGTGACAAACGACATCTCGACGTCGAGCTGCGTGAACTCAGGCTGACGATCGGCGCGGAGGTCTTCATCGCGGAAACACTTCGCCACCTGCACGTAGCGGTCGAAGCCGGCCATCATGAGAAGCTGCTTGTAGAGCTGCGGAGACTGCGGCAGGGCAAAGAACGAGCCGTGGTCGAGGCGGCTGGGAACGAGGTAGTCACGAGCGCCTTCCGGCGTGCTCCGGCCGAGCATCGGCGTCTCGACGTCGATGAAGCCGAGGGCATCGAAATGGTCGCGCATGATCTTCACGATCCGATGCCGGAGGAAGAGATTCTGCTGCATCGCCGGCCGCCGCAGGTCGAGCCAGCGGTTGGT
>CAMARC010000339.1 GCA_945860405.1 Candidatus Kuenenia stuttgartensis
CGATCCACAATCTGCCGGTGCGCCGATCGAACGACATCCGCCATGGGTTGCGCAGCCCGTAGGCCCAGATCTCCCGGCGCACGCCGGAGGGGCGCGGCGGCTTGCCACCGTTCTCCGCCATCACGGCGACGAAGGGATTGTCGTCGGGGATCCCGTAGGCCGTCTTCTCCCCCTTGGAGTCGACGTCGATCCGCAGCACCTTGCCGAGGAGGTTTTGGAGGTTTTGCCCGTTGCCGAACGGATCGTTCTGCTTTCCGCCGTCGCCGTAGGCGACATAGAGATAGCCATCGGGGCCGAAGCAGATCGTGCCCCCTTTGTGGTTCCACGCCGGGTGCTCGACGCGGAGGATCTCTTCGGCGCTTGCCGCATCGGCAGAGTCGGGATCGTCCTTCGATACGCGGTAGCGCTCGAGGACCATCGTCAGGGGCGACGTCTTCGTGGAGTAGTGGACGAAGAACTCGCCGTTCTCCGCAAACCGAGGATGGAAGGCGAGGCCGAGGAGGCCCTCCTCGTTCTGCTTGTCGGCGTAGTGGACCTTCTCGGTGAGGTCGAGAAATACCTTCGTCGCCGCCGAGTCGGGGCGGAAGACGTGGATCGCCCCCTGCTGCTGCGGCACAAACAAACGTCCCGATCGATCGCCGGCGTGCGTCAGCAGGATCGGCCGCAACGGATTCGGCGCGCCGTCGACATCGGGCGTCCAGCCGGTCCAGACGAGATCGGGGAACGCCTGAACGGCCTCGATCGGCAGCGGCGACTCATCGATCGGCCCGCCTTGTGCCACGGCCGTGGCGGCAGCTGCCGGAGCGTCGGCGGGCGCTGCGGGGGCACTCCCCGGCAGGAGGGCCAGCGCGAGAAGGCCAAGGAGAGCCTGGCAGACGTTGGAAAGGGGGGATGGCACGGGGAGATCTCCGCTGGAAAGGGGCTTCTTCAAGCCGTGAAGAGAGATACTTGGCAATCGGGAAAGCGGCGGGGTGATCAGGGCTTCCGGCCCGGGAAGCTTGCAGTCTGTCCATCATCGGGCATCGGGCTGATTGACCACGCTGCCAATCAGACCTATCGTGATGGCGGCTCCTGTGGATTGTCTGCTCCCGCCCCGAATTGATCCAGCCACGTCTCAGACTCTGTGGCCATCGCGGCATCGACCGACATGCGTCCCCTCCTCACCTGGCTGGCGATCCTCGGGTATGGCGTGCTCGCCCTCGGGTTGCCGTTGCCGGCCGGGATGCGCTCGAAGGGGGCGTCGCCAGGGCTCGACGCAGCCGACGTGGTCGCTGCCAAAGATCGCTCGGTGGCGTTTCCCTGCATGAACAGCCCCTGCGGCTGTGCCACTGCCGACCAGTGCTTCCGCGACTGCTGCTGCACGACGCTCGCCGAGCGCCTCGCCTTCGCCCGCCGGCATCGTCTCGACGGCTCGCTCATCGCTTCGCTCGAGGCCCGCATGCGTGGGGCCGGTGAGCTTGGGGCCGGTGAGCTTGCTGAGCGGAAGCCGCAGGGCGATTGCTGCGAGAGCGACCGCCCGGCGAAGGCAAAGAGTTGCTGCGAGCTTGAGCACGAGCCGCAAGCCCCCTCGGCCGCTGCTGGCGACAACTGCTGCAACGACGCGGTGACGGCGGACTCCATCGAAACCGACCCGGCGCCGATGGTGAGGCAGGGACGCCCGCGCCAGGTGACCCTCCGGGCGATGCTCGCCTGTAAGGGGCTCGTCACCTCGTGGCTGGCCGTGGGTGGCGCCCCTCCCACACCGCGCTTTGAAATCACCGGCCTGCTCCCGCCGCAGGCGTGGGTCGAGCTGTTGGATGTGACGGGGGAAGATCCCCTGCTGGTGCCCGTGCCCCCGCCGCCCAAAGTGGCCTGAACGAGGATTCCGCGGCGCTCATCTCCTTGAATGAGTTGCGATCGCGTGGCGAGCGGGATGGGTTTTCCCTTCCCTGCCGTCCGCGAGACGAGCGCCGCTATCTGCCATCCCGTTCGTCGGAGCCGTCTGCGTTTCATGCGCTGCCGCATGATCGCGCCGGTCACCGACAGGCATCATCCAAACATCAAGCATCAGGAAGATCATGTCTATTTTCACCCTTGGCCCGCGCCGTGCGCGGGCGTTCACGCTCGTCGAACTGCTCGTTGTCATCGCCATCATCGGCACGCTCGTCGGCCTCCTCCTTCCGGCCGTCCAAGCGGCGCGCGAGGCGGCCCGGCGGAGCAACTGTTCGAGCAACCTCCGCCAGCAAATCCTGGCGATGGTCAACTATGAGAGCGCCCGCAGGGCTCTCCCGCCGACCGACATCCCCGGCGGCTTCTCGATTCAGGCCAGGCTCCTTCCCTTCATGGAGGAGGCCAACATCGCTTCGCAACTCGACTTCAAGCAACCGGCGACAACCGGGGCCTTTAACGCCCAGGTGCCAAACCCCGTCTTCACCACGCTGTTTGCCACGCCGATCCCGGTGATGCTCTGCCCGAGCGATCCGGCGCCTTCGATCCACACCGTGACGGTTGTTGCCGGCGGCCCCTACACCTACGCCGGACTGAGCTACATGGTGAGCACCGGCTCGGGCACCGGCACGAACTACGACCTGCGTTGGCCGACCGACGGCATCGCCTCCGAAGGCTCGAAGGTCCGCCTTGCCGCGGTCAGCGACGGGCTCTCGAAGTCGGTGTTCATGAGTGAGACGGTCCGCAGCAGCGGCGACGACATTGTTCTCACTGCCGGCCAGGCGCCGAAGTTTCCCTACCAAAAGACGCTCAACGGCTCCGGTGGTGTGACGAGCACGAAGCAGGCGACGCCCGGCTATCCGGGGAGCGGGGCGTGGTCGTCCGGGGTTGTCGGGGGAGTGATCCAAAATCCGCCGGTGGAGACGATCTGGAAGTCGTTCACGTCGTGGCGCGGCGCGAACACCAACACGATGCGTGGCCGTGGCACCTCGTGGGCCCTGACCGGGGCGTGCAACACCCTCACCAATGGCTACAGCCCTCCCAACAGCCGCGTGCCCGATCTGGTGATCCACGCCACCGGCTTCTTTGGGCCGAAGAGCTATCACCCCTCCGGGGCCCAAGCCGCCTTCGGGGACGGCTCGGTGCGGATGCTCTCCGAGAGCCTCGACGCCACGGTCTGCCGGGCGCTCCACAGCATCAATGGCGGTGAGGCGGTGTCGGCCGAGGAGTGATCGACGCTACCAGTCGATGCCGTTCATGACCCACGCGGTGGGCCCGGGGGCAACTCCCGGGCCCGCTGTCGCGGGGGCCTCCCCTCTTCCGCCGGAGCGATCGATGTCCTCGTCCGAGTCGCCTTCTCCATCTGCAACGCGCTGGCCCGACTACCGGGCGGTGTGGCGCTGGCATTTCTATGCCGGCATTTTCTGCATTCCGTTCGTCATCGTCTTGGCGATCAGCGGCGCGATCTACCTTTTCAAGGCAGAGATCGAGGGCTGGTCGGAGCGTTCGTACGACCGTCTCGAGAAGGGGGCCGACGTTGCTTTGCCGTCAGCCCAGATTTTAGCGGCGCTCGCCGCGTTCCCCGGCAGCACGTTCGAGGGCTACGAACTCCCTGCCGGGCCGGGACGGGCCGCCCGGGTCGTCGTCCGTAGCGAGGCCGGCTCTCGACGGGCCTACGTCGATCCAACGTCACTGGCGATTCTCGGCAGCGTCAGTGAACGCGACCGCTTCATGAAGCAGGTCTTCCGCCTTCACGGGGAGCTGCTGATGGGCAACCGTGGCTCGAATCTCGTCGAGCTTGCCGCCTGCTGGACGATCGTGATGGTGCTCACCGGGCTCGTGCTCTGGTGGCCGCGACAGGGGCGAGGGCTAGCGGGCGTGGTCTGGCCACGGCTCCACGGCGGCCGGCGGCTGTTCTGGCGCGACATGCATGCGGTGACGGGGGTGTGGATTTCGCTCGTCACGCTCGCGCTCCTCTTCAGTGGCCTCCCGTGGGCCAAGTTCTGGGGGGATT
>CAMARC010000340.1 GCA_945860405.1 Candidatus Kuenenia stuttgartensis
GACCGGCGCCCGGAAGGAATCCCGCAGGGCCGCGGTGAGGACGGGGTCGTCGGTTTTCCAGACGGTCTGGCCGGGGAGGATCGTGGCGAAGTCGAGGGTGCCATGACCGAAGGCGAGGTCGACGCGGCCGCGATCGACGGCTTCGGTCACCGACACCCCACGCGCGAAGACCTCGTAGACGCGTCCTCCCTGGGCGGCATCGTCGCCCCCACCGGCCGGATCGAAGGCGACGCCGTCTCCGCGTTTCACTCCCGCGACGAGATCGATCGTCACCCGCCCCCGGCCTGTGGCGACGACCGTCCCAAGACGGACCCCCCGTTTCGCACTGCTCGTCGCCGGCACGAGCCGCTTGTGCTCGCAGCCGAGGAGCCAGCCGGGGGAAAAGCCACGCGAGAAGGAAAGCTCCATCGCCTCAATGTCGCGGGGGGTGAACGTCGCCCGTCCCCCGGCCATCGCCGCGTCGATCGCTCGGCGATAATGCCGAACGATGTTGGCGACATACTCCGGGGTCTTGAGCCTTCCCTCGATCTTGAAGCTCGATACCCCGGCGGCGAGCAGCTCCGGGGTGAGGTCGTAGGCGGCAAGATCCTGGGGGGAGAGGAGGTAGCGCTGGGCCCCGAGATCGACGTCGCGACCATCACAGACCAGCTCGTACGGGAGGCGGCACGCCTGGGCACACTGGCCGCGGTTGGCGCTCCGCCCCCCGAGGGCTTCGCTCGTGAGGCATTGGCCCGAATAGGCAACGCACAGGGCACCGTGAACGAAGACCTCGAGCGCGAGCCCGGTTGACCGGCGGATCGCCCCGATCTCTTCGATCGAAAGCTCCCGCGCAAGCACCACCCGCTCCATGCCGAGGGCCTCGGCGAGGCGGATCGTCTCGGCGCTGGTGAGCGTCATCTGGGTGGAGGCGTGGAGCGGCAGATCGGGGCAGCAGGCCCGCAGCAGCCGGGCCACCCCGACGTCTTGGACGAGTACCGCATCGATGCCGCTGCCGGCTATTTCTCGGGCCAGGCGCTCGATTTCCCCGAGCTCCCCGTCGAAGGCCAGGGTGTTGAGCGTGGTGTAGCCCCGCAGGCCGTGGCGGTGGAGGGTTTCGACGATCCTGGGGAGGTCGGAGACGGGGAAATTCGCCGCCCTGACCCGGGCGTTGTGACCGCAGTCGAGGCCAAAATAGACGGCGTCGGCCCCATTTTCGATCGCCGCGCGGACGCAGTCCCAGTCCCCCGCCGGGGCGAGGAGTTCGGGGGGTGGGACGGGGGGGGTGGCGGAGAGTTGGCTGGCCATGCCGCCCGAGTATAGGCAGGTTTGTCACCCGGCCTGGCAAGATCGCCCGGATGCTCCGTGGCTGCCGCCGAGACGCAAAGAATTCCAGTGTTGCGACCATTGCTTGTGATCGCCGCGACGAGCGTGTATGACAAAATCACCTTTGTACAAAGGATCACACCCGTTCCGGGGGCACTTCGTCCCCGATCCGGAGGGCCCACCGTGGCCGGTGACGTCAATTTTTTTTCGCTTCTGGGAGTGATGCATGAATATCGTTGATCTCGTTAAGGATCAGTTGACCAGTCAGGTTCTCGGCAGCCTCGGGTCGCTCGTCGGCACGAATGAGGCGCAGACCAAGGCCGCCACCGCAGCCGCCGTTCCGGCGATGCTCGGCGGGCTCGCCAAGCTGGCCGGCACCTCACAGGGCGCCGGGCAACTCGCTAGCGCCCTCGGGGGGCTCGACCTCGGCATGCTCGGCAACCTCGCCGGTGTGCTCGGCGGCTCGAACGCTTCGAAGATGGCCGACAAGGGGGGCAGCCTCCTCGGCACCCTGTTCGGCAACTCCGCCACGTCGATGATCGTCGAGACGCTGGCATCGTTCCTCGGCATCAAGGGTGGCATCGCCCGCTCGATGCTGTCGTACCTCGCTCCGGTCGTCCTCGGCACCGTCGCCAAGCAGCTCACCAGCAGCGGCAAGTCGATCGACGCTGCGGGCATCCAGAGCCTGTTCTCCGACCAGAGCCGCAACATCCAGTCGGCTCTGCCGGCCGGCCTGTCGCTCGGTGACTTCGGCAGCATCGCCAAGGCCGTGACGTCGGCGACCTCCGGTGGCGCAAGCCACTCGTCGCACGCCTCGCACGGGCATGTCGAGCGTAAGCCGGAGTCGTCGGGCTTCCCGTCGTGGCTCCCGTGGCTCGCCCTCCCGCTGATCGCGCTCGGTGCGTTCCTCCTCATGAACAAGGACAAGGGCGCCAAGCCGGTCGACAAGGGAGCCGTCGTCGTCAATCAGACGGAGATGATGAAGAAGAAGATGGCCGAGTCGCAGAAGTCGGGTGAGGCCCTCGCCGAGAAGGCCGCCGCGCAGGGTGCCCAGGCCGTGAAGGCCACCACCGACGCCGTCTCAGCAGCCGTTGAGAAGGCCAGCGACGCGATCGACCTGACCGCGTTCGGTGGCGACATGACCGGCCTGTTCGGCAAGCTCACCGACAGCTTCAAGGGGATCACCGACGTTCCTTCCGCCGAGGCCGCCGTGCCCGGGCTGAAGGATCTCGCCGGCATCCTCGAGGGCTACAAGGCGACTGCCGACAAGCTCCCCGCGGCTGGCAAGGCGACGGTGAAGGAGATGGTGGGCACCAACCTCGGTACCCTCCAGCCGATCATCGACACCGTCCTCGCCATCCCCGGCGTGGGCGACATCCTCCGCCCGATCGTCGAGCCGATGCTCAAGACGCTCAGCGCTTTCGGCCTGTGATCGTCAACATCTGAAAGCCCCCGGTTCTCCGGGAGCGATCAAAAAACGGGTCGGGCCGGCGAAAGCCGGCCCGACCTTTTTTTAGAGACTTGGGTCGTCAGAGTTGCCCCGCGGCGCGACGCCGTACGAACACCCCTGGTCAGGTAATTCTTCGAACTTCTCAACTCACGCTCGGCTGAGGGAGTGGCATGGACAAGAAATTGGATCTCGAGGAAGCGCCGGCCGATGTTTGGCCGATCTGCCCACACTGCAAGCAGGAACTGAAGGTCGTGTGGGTAAAGTCAAAGGGACTTGGATTTATCGAGCACAAGCAGTTTTTGCTCTGCCCGCACTGCAGGTGCTTTCTCGGCTTTGGAAACATCAATTGGTGCTAGTGGCTGCCGTCGATTCGGAAAACCGTGTGGTTCAGTCTTCGCTGCGTTCGTACATCCGCTGGGTTGGCCTATGGGCATTCGGCCTCGGCCGTCGAACGGCCGAACAGCGGACCAGCCCGTCCCTACGGAGAGACGGTTGCTAAAGCAGGCTCGGGACCAGACGGGCCATTCACAATCAATCCGCTATGCCTAGGAAAACACCATCGACAGCGTGACGTGGGTGCTCGAGTCGGAGGTCTTTCCCGAGACCCATGCGCCCTTGCGCGAGGCCCGACGAAGATCCGTTGGCCGTCGGAAACGGGCGTAGTATACTAGCGTCCACAAATGCCGTCGAAGCGACTGACGCAGCGATCACGCAACGCCGCACCGATCGATGAAGCACCGAAGGCAAGGACTGAAAATCCTCTGGATGAGACAAAGGGCAGAATCCGGCGGTGACTTGGAACCCTTGGTCCGCTGCTGATCAGCTTGCCAGTTCATCAACAAGGAGTCGGGAAGATGCCGGATGCTGAAACGAAGGGCATGAAGGCTGCCGTGCTTGAACTGGTGAACGACCTTCCGAACGACGCTACGTGGGAGGACGTGATCTATCGGGTCTACGTGCGCGAAGCGATTGAGGCCGGCCGTAAGGATGCGGCGGAAGGGCGCCTGGTGGATCTTGCCGAAGTGAGGCGCCGATTTGGGCTGCCGGAATGACGGTTCGCTGGACGAATGACGTACTTGCCCCAGGTCACTCGTCGTTGCCGCGGAGCGTTGCCAGGACGGTGTAGTCTTCGAGGGTCGTCGTGTCGCCGACGGTCTCTCGGCCCGCGGCGATGTCGCGGAGGAGGCG
>CAMARC010000341.1 GCA_945860405.1 Candidatus Kuenenia stuttgartensis
CTGCGGACGCTCGACATGAGTTGGGACGAGGTCCATGACGAGGCCGAGCATCTCGAGCACGCCGTCAGCGATCTGCTCGTCGATCGGATCGATACCTTCCTCGGCCATCCCCACGTCGATCCCCACGGCGACCCGATCCCGCCCGCCGATGGCGCCGATCCTGATGACGGGCAGCCCCCGGCGAAGCTCCTGGCCGAAGGGATGACCGGAGGACGATTCCGGCTCACACGCGTTCTCGATCAGTCGGCTGGATTCCTCCGTTCGCTCACCGACTCCGGGCTCGTGCTCGGCGTCGAGGGGGAGATCGTGCGGCCCCCCGACGGCGCCGGCTTGATGAGCGTCAGGGTCGGCGAGCGGACGATCACGCTGTCGACCGAGGCCGCGACGAAGCTGGTCGTGGCGGAGGGGTGAGGCAGCCACCGCGAAGCGTCGGCTGACGCGACGGAGCGCCGATCACGGGCCCGTCCGCTCCCAGACGCCTTCCTGCCCCGCGCATTCATCGACCGCGACGATGATTTTCCCGGGGAGCGGCGCGCCCGCCGCCGCGAGGGACGCGGTCAACTCGTCGCCGATCCAAGCGGCGATCCATTCGGCAGTGGTGTTGGCCACAGGCAGGAGCATGCACTCGTCGGCGGGGAAAACCCAGCGGCGCCGTTCGAAGCGCACCGTCACCTCCGGAAGTCCTCCCGGACCGATCGCTTCTCCCACCTCCAGGAGCCGATTGCGGGTCGGCAGGAGCATGCGGTGGTCGAGGCGGGCGACGATTGCGGAGAGCGTGTCGCGGAGCAGGATGAAGTCGACCACCATCCCGTGGGCATCCGGGGTGCCGTCGACCTCCACCGCCACGGTCCAATTATGGCCATGAAGGGGTTCGCAGAGGGTGTCGGTGAGGGTGATGAAATGCCCGGAGCAGAAGACATGCACCGCCTTACGGAGTCGGACAGAAAAGCGTTCCATGCTGCGTTCACCCGCGCGTCGTGGGAAAGTCGATCACGGCCGGAGACCGGCCCGCCCCCATGGTCCATCGTGTCACCGAGTGGGGAGCCGTCCGTCACGGAGAAGAATGTACAGCGCGGCGGCGCAGAGATCGGCCGTCGTGCCGGGATTGATGCGCCGCGGATGTCGCAGCGATCGATCGAAGGCCGCGGCCGCGTCGCGCCACGACGCTCCCGGTTGCCCGATGACCTCCGCGGCCCGACGCGAGACCTCGGCGGCCACATCGGGGCCGTGGCGGCGGGCGATGAGCGTGTCGGGCTCGCGGGCGAGCTGTCTGAGGAAACCGCGCACGATGGCCTCGTCGAGGGGAAGGCCCGCGGCGACCTCCGCGAGGAGATCGCTCACCAAGCCATCCTCGAGCGGTCCCCAGCCTTCGGTCCACAGCCGCGCGATCCGGTCGTGGGGCGCTGCCGCCGCCATCGCTGCCAGGAGATCGTCCGGCGGAGGGCCCGCCAGATCCCAGCGACCGCGTTGCCCCATTCCCCCTGGGGCCGCAACCGCGATCGCCTCCCAGGTGTCGGCTGCATCCTCACGCGTGAGCCCCTTGAGCACCGTGGCGACGTCGTCGGGACGGAACGGCCGGCCAGCCTCCGCGCCGGGGACACTCGCCAGGGGCGCGATCGCAAGGATGATGCCGAGATTGGCATTTGATCGTGTCACGCGGCGCGACGCGGTCACCGCCGCGAGGATCGTCCGCCCGAGGGGTAGGGACGGCGCGGCCTCGATCGTCGGGGCGATCGCCCGCCCCGCGGCGACCAAGTCGGCATGATCGAGATCGGGAAACGACGCTCTTGGATGGACATTCCCCGGCTTCTCCGCGGTCGCCTCGAGTCGACAGGCCTCGGCGACACACCATCCCCGGCTTCCCGGCCGGCAATAAAGCGCATCCTTCCAGGGAAGCTCCGACACCGGCTCGTAGGGGGGGCTTGGCGGCATGGCAGGTGGTAAGGGCGTCAGGACGCCGGGCCGTCTCCAGTGGATGTGGTGTTTGTGAGGATGAAGCGAGGATCCGGAGTCGCCGGGGACAGGGTGGGTAAACTTCCTCCAGCATCCATGCTTCCCACGCCGTCGCCCGATCGACGGACAAGACCCTTGTTTAGCACTTTTTTCGTTTCCACCGGACGACGCTACCAGACCGGAGCAAGCCCCAAGCCATGACCACCTCCGACGACCCGGCCGGCATCACCGACACCCCCGACTGCTTCATCAACCGGGAGTTGAGCTGGCTCGACTTCAATCTTCGCGTCCTCGAGGAGGCGGAGAACGCTGCCAATCCGCTCATGGAACGGCTGAAGTTCCTCGCCATCTTCAGCTCGAACCTCGACGAGTTTTTCATGGTGCGCGTGTCGGGGGTCCGCGAGCAGGCGTTCGGCGAGAGCGCCCCACAGGACACGCCCCCTGACGGCACCGGCCCTCTGGAACAGCTCCGTCGGATCGCCGATCGCACCCAGGAGCTCGTTGCCCGGCAATACCGCTGCCTCCAGGAGAGCATCGCGCCAGCGATGGTGGCCGAGGGCTTCAAGCTCGTGCGCTACGGTGACCTGGACGAGCAGCAGTTAACGCGTGTCGACCGGTTTTTCACCGAGCGCGCGCTGCCGATCCTCACGCCGATGGCGGTCGATCCCGCCCATCCTTCGCCGCGCTACCACAACCGCGGGCTCTACATCGGCGCCCAACTCGAACAAGAGAAGGGGCTCGGGCCCAAACGGCTGTTCGCCGTTGTCCAGGTGCCACAGGTGCTGCCGCGGTTTGTGAACGTCGGCTGCGACATTCCCGGGCAGCATCGCTTCGTCCTTCTCGAGGATCTCGTCGCGGCCCGCTTGTCGCAGCTCTTCGGCGGATTCACCGTCCTCTCCTGGACCACCTTCCGGATCACCCGCGACAGCGATCTCGAGCTCCTCGAGCAGGAGTCGGACGACATGCTCAAGCTCATCGAGGAGCGACTCAAGGCGCGCCAGCGCGGGCAGGCGGTGCGGATCGAGGTCTCGGCCCGTTCGGCGGACGACTCGGTGGCGCGGACGATCATCGAGGACGAGCAGCTCCATGACGGGCGTGGCGAAAGCTACGGTGAGGTCTACCGCATCGAAGGCCCCCTCGATCTCACCTGTCTGTGGGAGCTCCACAAGCTCCCCGGCTACCCGCTCCTTCACGACCCGCCGTTCACGCCGCGGATGCCGCGCGGCCTGCGGCGCGGGGACGACCTGTTCGCCGAGATCGCCTCGCATGACGTCCTCCTCCACCATCCCTATGAGTCGTTCGATCCGGTGGTCGAGTTTGTCACCCGCGCCGCCGCGGATCCCCGTGTGCTCGCCATCAAGCAGACGCTCTACCGCACCTCCGGCGATTCACCGATCTCGCGGGCGCTGATCGCGGCTGCGGAGTCGGGGAAGCACGTCACGGCGCTGGTCGAGCTCAAGGCCCGTTTCGACGAGGCCAACAACGTCAGTTGGGCGCGGCAGATGGAGCGGGCCGGGGTCCATGTCGTGTTCGGGTTTCTCGATCTGAAGACCCACTGCAAGTTGTCGATGGTGGTGCGCAACGAAGGCCATGGGCTGCGGCGCTACGTTCACCTCGGCACCGGCAACTACAACCCCACGACGGCCCTGCTCTACACCGACCTCGGCCTGTTCACCGCCGACGAGCAGATCGCCGAGGATGCCTCGGCCGTCTTCAATCTCCTCACCGGCTACTCGCAGGGGCATCGGTGGCGGAAGCTGATCGTCGCCCCCAACGACCTTCACCGGCGGACGATCGAGCTGATCGACGAGCAGGCTGAGCTCGCCCGTACCGGCCGGCCGTCGCGGATCTTCGCGAAGCTCAATTCGCTCGTCGATCCGCACGTCATCGAGGCCCTCTACCGGGCCAGCCGGGCTGGCGTGCCGATCGACATCGTCCCCCGCGGCATCTGTTCACTGCGGGCCGGGGTGCCGGGCTTG
>CAMARC010000342.1 GCA_945860405.1 Candidatus Kuenenia stuttgartensis
CACCACTTCGGTGGACGCAGTCCGATCAACGGGCAAAATCTCGCCCTGCTCGAGGCCCTCCGGAAGGAACTCGCTGACCGCGGCCCCGCTCTCCCCGTTTACTGGGGCAATCGGAACTGGCACCCGCTCCTCACCGACACGCTCCGCGAGATGGCAGACTCGGGCATTCGACGCGTCGCAGCGTTTGTCACCAGTGCCTTCAGCAGTTATTCCGGCTGCCGGCAGTATCGCGAAAACATCGCCGCAGCGCTGGCCCCACTGGGTGACCGGGCCCCTCAAGTCGACAAGCTCCGGGTGTTCTTCAATCACCCTGGATTCGTTGGGCCGATGGCGGAGAACCTCACCCAAAGCCTGGCGGCGTTTCCCGCCGACCAACGCCCCTCCACGCCAGTGCTGTTTACGGCGCACAGCATTCCTGTTTCGATGGCCGATGCCTGCCGCTATGTCGCCCAGCTCCGTGAAGCGAGCCGGCTCGTGGCGGCCGCGGCCGGCGTGACAGACTGGGAACTCGTCTTCCAGAGCCGCAGCGGCCCCCCCACGCAGCCCTGGCTCGAGCCGGACGTCTGCGATCGTATCCGCCAGGTCCACGCGGCTGGCAAGGATCGGGTGGTGGTGGCGCCGATCGGCTTCATTTCCGACCACATGGAAGTTCTCTACGACCTCGATACGGAAGCAGCCGACCTGTGTCAGAGCCTCGGCATGCGGTTCGCGAGAGTGGCGACGGTTGGCACGGCCCCTGCTTTCGTGGCGATGATCCGCGATCTCATCGCGGAGCGACACGAGGCATCGCCCGAGCGACTCGCCGTGGGCATGCTGCCGGCCAGCCATGACGTCTGCCCGCTCGATTGCTGCCCGGCTCCCCAGCGACCAACCGCGGCCGGCGGCCCAACCGGACGCCCCGGTGCCCCTCCCGTGAGTCCAGCCTGATGACCGGGCAGTCCGCAACGGAGCCACAGACGCCCTGCTCCCAGCCAAGGACCGGCGATGCCGCCCCCTCATCCAGGCAGTGCGTGGTTCTCGTGCACGGATTCCTGGCCCACAGCATGATGTTGGCGGTCCTCGCCCACAGGCTCCGGCGCCAAGGCTACCGAGCCGAGCGTTGGGGCTACCGAAACATGTGCTGCTCCCTGCTGGTCCATGCCGACCGCTTTGCTGGCGAGCTGCGCACCCTCGACGCCGATCCGACGATCGACACGCTCCATCTTGTCACCCATAGCATGGGGTGCATCGTCGCCCGGGCTGCCCTCGACCGCTTCCGCCCACGAAAATTAGGGCGGTTCGTGATGCTCGCCCCGCCGAACCGCGGCTCTTTCGTCGCGACCGCCATCGCCAAGACGCTCGGCCGGGTGTTTCGCCCTGTGGTGGAACTCTCGACAGCCGAGAACAGCCTCGTGAACTCGCTCCCCACTCCCCAGGGCGTCGAGATCGGCGTCATTGCCGCGGGGCGCGATGCCCTGATCGCCCCCGACAGCACGCGCCCGGACGCCCCCCACGATCACGCCACGGTCCGCTGCCTTCACTCAAGCCTTCTGTACCGTAGCGATGCCTCTGAGCTCGTGGCGGCGTTCCTCCGGGATGGTCGATTCCCCGTTGCCCCGACGCCGGCAGGGACGGGCCACCGACAGGAAAACTGAGACGATGGACATGAGCCCCCGCCCGCTTGGCCGCAGCGGTCTGCAGATCTCCCCCTTTGGCCTCGGCTGCTGGCCCATCGCCGGCATGACGCGTGAGGGGATCACCCGCGAGGCCGCCGTAGCCACCGTGGCCGCCGCGCTCGATGCCGGCATCCTCCACCTCGACACGGCGTACTGCTACGGAGCGGAAGGAGAGAGCGAGAGGGCCATCGGCGAAGTCATCCGCGGCAGAAGCCGATCCGACCTCTTCCTCGCCGGCAAGTGTGGAATCCACTGGAAACCGGGACGGACCCAATGCGTCGACGGACGCCCGGAAAGACTCCGACAGGAAGTCGAGGAAAGCCTTCGCCGGCTCGGCACAGACCACCTCGACCTCCTCTATCTTCACGCCCCCGATCCGACCGTCCGGCTCGAGGAATCGATGACCGAACTGGGCCGCCTCCGGGCAGAGGGCCTGGCCCGGGCGATCGGCGTGTCGAATGTCTCCCTCGATCAACTCCAGATCGCGGCTCAGGCGTGCCCCGTCTCCGCCTGTCAGCTCCCCTACAACATGCTCCAACGCGAGATTGAGCGTGACATCGTGCCATGGTGCCGCGACCAAGGCGTGGCCATCGTGGCCTACTGGCCGCTCATGAAGGGCTTGCTCGCTGGCAAAATGCCCCGCGACCGCGCCTTTCCCGCCACCGACAGCCGGCACAAATACCCGATGTTCAATGGGACGGAGTTCCAAAAGAACCTCGACTTTGTCGAGGTCGTGCGCGGAGAAGCCCAGCGGCTGAACCGACCGTTGCCCGATCTCGTTCTCGCCTGGACAGCCCAACAACCGGGGATCACGAGCGTTCTCTTCGGTGCCACCTCACCGGAGCAGGTCCGAATAAACGCCGCGGCCGGATCGTGCGAGATCGATTCCCGAGCCAATCAGGCCATCGCCGCAGGGATTATCTCCCGCGGCTCGGTGATGGGCCGTAGACCGGTCTGATCACCGTCCCCGGAGGTATCCAGGCGTCCACGCAAGCGGCGAACCCAGGCCCACGCTGCCCGGTTCAGCCCTTTGGTCAGCCTGCACCGACAGGTTGCGGCTGAAAAGCAGCGACGCTCCGGTACGACTGCTGCACCTTGAGACACGTCTGCCGAAACGATTCAGGGCGACTGACTCCCGGGAGCCTGAAGGTTTCCACGGCCCCCTTGCGAAACACCAAGTCGCCAGCGGCATACCACTCCTGCCCGGGTTCGACCACGAGTTGGATCGAATCAAACTTGTCGAAATCGACGAACTGCTGAATCCGCGGGTTAATGCCACGCTCGACGATCACGCGTCGATTGGTCAGGCGATACCTTTGAATGGCCCACGGCAGTCGGAGCGAAAGATAGAGCATCAACCCGATCGGCGTGCACGCCAGAAGCGCCAACCGACCGACCGACACGGGGCCAAACCCATCTTTGATCCGGAACAATCGCCCGAGCATCTTTCCCAGCCACGTCGAGGCCACCGAAGGCCACACCGTCATCACGGTCGTCTCACAGACGGACGGGGGTGAAACTCCGGCGATTGATTGCATCGTCATGGAACGAACCTGTCTGGAAGAGCTGGAACACCACTATCCGTCGAACACTCCGGGCAACCGTCCCCGGGGCCTGCATCGTAACGAACCAACGAATGGAGGGAAGTGCCTCTCCCCACAGAATGCCCCGTGCAAAAGCACCTTCTCCCCGCCGCTGACGCTTGCTCAACGCAGACCAGCAATCCGCGACGACACAGCAGCGCTTCACGGAGCTGAAAAACCGGAGCGTCAGCGCAAAAAAAAACCCACCGGGGCTTCGGCAGCCCCGGTGGGTCTCGTTCATTGACTGCCCCCGAAGGAGCAGCGGCAGTTTTGCGTTCGGCAGGTTGCCCCGCCACGCAGATCTCTTTCTTCGGCATAACCCCGCAGAGCCTGAGCTCCACGAGTCACGATCGTCTCCACAATTCATTGGACCCGACACCCCCCGAATGACCTGAATCTTTCGATTCCGACCAGCGTTCAGTGTTGGGTTGCCCCTCTCATCCGAAGAATCGAGGAAGCAGTATCCTTTAGAAAGGAGGTGATCCAGCCGCAGGTTCCCCTACGGCTACCTTGTTACGACTTAGTCCCAATTGCAGAGTTCATCTTAGGCGCCTGGCTCCTTGCGGTTACCTCAGCGACTTCGGATGCCCCCCACTTTCGTGGCTTGACGGGCGGTGTGTACAAGGCTCAGGAACACATTCACCGCGGTATGCTGACCCGCGATTACTAGCGATTCCAGCTTCATG
>CAMARC010000343.1 GCA_945860405.1 Candidatus Kuenenia stuttgartensis
CCGCGCTCGGTGCGGACGTCATCGTCGTCGAGGATGACCTTGAGCCAGCGGCATCCCTCGGAGACCTCGATGTCGAACTCAACCATCGATCGACACCTCCGGGCCGGGCTGGAGCCCCCCCTTCGTCCAGTCGCATTTCCATCCGGGAAACGCGACCTGCGGATAGGGGTCGGGAGCGAGCGGACCATCCGACGAAACAACGACGTCGCAGAGCCGATCGGGACGCACCCGTCCCAGCCGGAAGTGTTTCGTGGCGTGCTGGGTAGCGGGATCGATCGTCATCCGTCCCCCGGGGCCATCAAACCCGATCCCGGCGGCAAACACCTGGCGAACCGCCTCGGTGGCAAACGACCCTGCCTGCTCGACCGCCACCTTCCAGAGGTTGATCAGGCACCAGGCGGCCTCCATCGAATCGCCGAAAACGCGATCGTGGCCGAACTCGCTGCGGAAGCCGGCCATCCAGGCGGCGTTAGCGGGTGTGTCGACGGTCTGGAAGTAGCTCGACAGGACCCAGTGGCCAGCTGAATGGGCGGCCGGCATGCTCCGCAGGTCGTCCTCCGAGACGCTCGTCGACACCAGAGCAACCTTCGCCGGATCGATCCCGGCCTCCGCCAGCGCCGCAAACAGCGCGATGTTCCCGGAGCCGTTGACGGTATTGAGGATGCAGTCGGCCCCGCGCTCGCGGATGCGGGCTACCACCGGGGCAAAGTCTTCGGTGTCGAGGGAAAAATATTCCTCGCCGACGATTTCGACGCCGGTGCCGGCAAGCCACTTCCGCACGATAAAGTTCGTCGTCCGTGGGTAGACATAGTCGGAGCCGAGGAGGAAAAACTTCTTCCGCTCCCCCCCCGGCCCACTCCGCAGCCAGTCGAGGGCCGGGAGGACCTGCTGGTTGGGCACCTGCCCGCCGTAGATCACGTTCCGCGAGCTCTCGTTCCCCTCGTACTGCACCGGATAGAACAGCAGGCTGTCGCGCTCCTCGACGATCGGAAGCACCGCCTTGCGGCTGGCGCTCGACCAGCAACCGAACAGCGCCACAGCCCCGTCATCGAGGAGCGTCGTGGCCCGCTTGGGGAACAGGTCGGTGCGCGAGCGGGTGTCGGGGGCGCGGGGATCGATCGAGAATCCGAGGATTCCGCCGGCGGCGTTGAAGCGCTCGACGGCGTCGACCTCGACGTCGCGCAGCGACGTCGAGCCGATCGCCAGCGGCCCGGTCTGCGAATGGAGCAGCCCAATCCGCACCGTCGGTGCCCGCGGCGGGATACCGAGCGAACAGCCGACAAACAACGAAGGCGCCAGCACCCGCGCGGCGGCAAGCGTGGCAGCAACGCCGGACCGGAGCGTTTCCCGCCGGGTGACGGCGCCGCGATTGAGGGGCTGGGTGTCGGGGGGGACCGGCATGTCAGTCCTCCATCATCCGCAGGTAGAGCAATTCAAACGCCTCCGGCGAGACACTCACCTCGCCGCGGAAGGGCTGATTCATGTCGACGATGAGGTACATCATCAAGCCCAGATAGGCGGCGAGGATCCCGCCGAGCACGAGCTGGGTGAGGAAACGCGTGTCAAACATCCAGCAGAGGAGGATGTTGAAAAACGCCCCGACGAACATCACGATCCACATCGCCCGCGGCAATCCTGCCCGCACAGAATGGAGGCGAAGCCGGCGGCATTCGAGGAAGTGATTGATCTGCCGCAGCGCCTCGGCATGGAGGATCTCCTCGCCGGAAGTCTTGGGCTCGAAGTCGAGGAGCCGATCGAAGATCGCCTCAGCGCGAATCGTCCCCTCTTCCGGAATGATTCCCTGTTGCTGCAACGGCCAGGCATATTTGATGACGTAGCGCGTGTAGTCGCGGATCAGCCAGCGGAGATCCTGGCCGTGGGGCTCGGGATACCGAGAGACGTCCTCGTAGAGCGCTGAGAGGGCCGCGGCCTCCCGGGTGACATTCTGCTCGGCCGACTCGACGTTCTGGTAGGCCGTGACGGCGATCAGGCCGAGAAGCAGGCCGTAAAACACGCAGAAGCAGGAGAGGATGTAGCCGATGAGGTCGTTGAGCCCAGGCGCCCGGCGGACGAATATCCGCAGAAACGGCCGCACGACCACCGCCCCGGCCCAGTAGAAGGCGACGAACGCCCCCACCATGAGCAGCGCCGCCCGGGCCGTCGGGATGTCGTAGAACCAGGAGAGGTCGAAGGGCATGGCGGGCGTTCGGGCCGTGAGGGTCACCGCAGGGTGCGGAGGGCGTGCCGATCAGATCCAGTTCGATGGTAACAGACGCCCGCCTGCGGTTCACGGATGCCCGAAAGGGCTTACTCGACGGCATCGCCGTCGATGGCGTAGACGGCCAGATGCTTGCCGTCGGGCCCCTTGAGCTCCTCGAGCCGGAACGATCCCGCCACGGCCACCGGGCGGATCGAAAAATCGGCCGATTTGCCCGGCCGCATCCGTACGACGACGCAGTCATGGAGGAGCGCGCCAGGGCCGAAGCAGCATTCCATGTTGTCGCGGACGAGCACGAACTGGGTGATCCCGCGCTGCTGGAAACTGGGGAGGATGTAGCCGCGGATCCTCACCCGCTGCCCCTGGAGGGCGTCGACGGCCGGCGGAAGGATCGCGCGATCGAATGGCTCCCCCTTCTCCAGTGGCAGCTTGAGATCGTCAAACGTGATCTCCCGCACCCGTCCGTCGTCCTTGGCAACAGCCGTGGGCTTCACCGCGACGACCGGCGCTGAAGCGCTTGCCCCGCTGTCTCCCTTCGCGCTCTCGCCCGCGGCGGCCGATCCCGTCTCCCTGGCCCCCGTGGCCGGGCGCTGCGGCGGCGCGACCCGAGATTCCGCCGGCGCGCAGCCGATCGTGCCGGCGATCAGCAGCAGGGCGAAGGCCCACCACCGGCGGGCGCGGCGGTCAGCGGACACTGGCATCCTCCAGGTGATAGAACACCCCGCCGTCGACATCGACGGCTCCGGCAGGACGGATCGAGAACCGGCCGGCGATCTTCCGCAGGCGCGGCGTGTACTCAATCATCTGCTTGTCGGCCATCTGCACGAGCACCCGGTCGGTGATCTTCGGGTTGCCACCGAAGCAGCAATCCCCCTGATCGCGCACGAGGAGGAACTGACGGATGCCGCGCTGCTGTTTCCCCGGATACATGTAACCTTTCAGGAGCACGTCGCGACCATGCATCTTCACCGCCGACTCCGGGATCATGTTCGCCGGCTCCCCCTCCCCGGGCTGCAAGGCCGCGTAGTTGAGACGCTCGAATCCCGGTGGCAGTTCGCGAGCGTAGACCGTCGCCTGGTACCAGAGGCCGCCGGCGAACAGGAGGCTGCCGACGACCATCGAGCCGATCGCCAGCACCTTGCCGGCGAGGACATCCGGGCGAGCGAGGATATCGCGCCAGCCGACGAGCCCGAGGACAACCGCCAGCAGCGGCACCGTCAGGAGCCACCAGTCGATGAAGCCCAGGGGGGAGAGGAGCGCGAGCACGGTCGCGGCGATCGTCACCCCTCCGAAGGCACGATAAGCATCGTCGTTCGGAGGAAGATCGCCTGAGGCCGACGACTCGGGCGTATCGAAGAGACCGGCAGCCATGGAAACTTCCCGGGGAACAGGGGACTGATCGCGGAAGGGTGGCCCTCATCCGAAGGCCGGGCGCCCGTCACGCGGCGCCGGAGGATCGCATCGCCATCCGAGACAGCACCGCCACCGCCGCCAACAGGAGGGCCACGCCGCACCACCGCCCCAAGGTCGAGACCCACGGATTGGCGGCGGGCGTCGATCCACCATTCACGACGGCCGGTGCCATCGGGGTAGCCTTCAGCTCCCCTCCGGCCTCGACGCGGGCAGGATCGATCGCCACGGTTTCGTCCGTGGCATCCTCGTCGCCCAACACCGGGGGGATGCGGGCGGCCAGCGCCGCTTC
>CAMARC010000344.1 GCA_945860405.1 Candidatus Kuenenia stuttgartensis
CTCGACGACCCGTTCGTGAGCCCGATCCATGCCGAGGTGATCGCCGGCCGCAGCGCGTGGCGGATCGTGAATCGTGGCCTCAACGGCCTCTGGGTGCGGATCGAGGCGCCGGTCCGTCTCGAGGCCGCCGCCCAGTTCCAGTGCGGTGACCAGCGCTTCGTCCTCGAGCCGTTGGCCGCCACCCCCTGACACCCGGTCCCTTCTCCAGCCCTGAGGGTGATGGAGCCGCGACCGACGGGCTCATGGCCCGGCAGGCGGTCCGCGGAGCCAGTCGGGCATCCTTTGCACCCGTCCGTCCCGGTCGACACACACCACGACCGTCGAACCGCTGGCGATGATCGTGGCGTCACGGATCACGTCGTAGCCGTGGCGCAGGCTTGCCCCCCCCGCCTTCTCGATCCAGGTGCGGATCGTGAGGAGATCGTCGTAATCGGCCGGCGCTTTGTAGGAACAGGTCGCCTCGGAGACGACGAGAAACACCCCGGCGTCCTCCAACTCGCGGTAGGTGATGCCACTGGCCCGGAGCATCTCCGTGCGGGCCACCTCGAAGTAATTGAGGTAATTGGCGTGGTGGACGCGGCGCTGGCCGTCGGTCTCCTGATACCGAACTCTCACCGTGATCTCGTGCGTGGGCATGGCCGTCATCGTCGTCCTCGGGGTCGCTGTCTCTGTGGGCATGAAATCGTTGACCGGGGTGCCCGGAAGACTCTATTCTTTTCCATCCAGGGACGGGCAGGGGAGCCTGCCGGTCCCCGCAGGCCCGGGCTTTCCGGGGAGCCGGAGACTGCCGCCGGCCAAAGCCACCAGAGGAGTGCTGCAACCGTGAGCATCGGCGACTCGGGCGAGGGCTCTGGAATCGGCTCTGGGATCGGATTCGCCACAGCACGCGGGCGGAATTGGCCGACGCTGCGGCAATTCACCGTCTTTCTCGAGAACCGGGTCGGACAGCTGCTCGAGGTGGTGCGCCGCTTCGACGGATCGAGGGTCAGAATCGTCGCCCTCTCGATCAGCGACTCGGGAGAGTGTGCCTTCGTTCGCTTCCTCGTCAGCCACCCCGAACAGGGGCGGGAAATCCTGGAGCGGGCAGGGCTGGCGATCATCGAGAGCGATCTGATCGGGGTCGAACTCCCCGACCACCCCCAGCCGCTCCTCCAGGTCTGCACGGCCCTGCTTCAGGCTGAGGTGAACATCATCCAGGCCTATCCGATCCTTGTCCGCCCGCGGGGACGACCGGCGGTCGCCCTGATGGTCGACAACACCGAGATGGGGCTCGAGACCCTCGGCAAACGCGGCTTCGCGATGATCACCGAGGGGGATCTCGACGAGGACGGCTGAGGCCGGCGACGCTCCTTCGTCGTGCTGCGTTCCGGGCCCTCGTCACTCGAACATGCCGTCGGGAAGCCCCTCGACCTGCCGCACGACCACTTTCTGGATCGAATCCCAGGCTACGGCGGTGAGCGTCACCGACCCATCGGCGGCCTGACTGGCAAACAGCCCGTGGCTCCCCTGCGACCAAGCCGACTCATACCACTCTGGGAGGATCACGCTTCCCCCCACGAGATGAAGCTCGACGATCCCACCGTGATCCCGCTCCGCCCACAGCCGGGCCACGAGGATGGCCGTCGGGTTGGCAACCAGCGTCCCCTTGGCGACAGGAGCGATCCCTCCAGCTTCAGGGCCATCGTGCTCGCCCCCCGCGTCCCGGGCGGCCGCGGCTGGCACGTGCTGGAGAGACGGGGAGTTGGAATTGAGCGGCGGCACTGCCGCTAGGGGAAGGTCAAGCGGCCCCGGACTGGCGGTCGTCCCGCCCAACACCGGCGGCCAAGCAGGGGGCGCCTTGAGGGTGATGGTCCCGTCTTCCCCCCCTTGGGGATCACCCCCGGCCGCAAACGCGTCGGCATGAGCCACCGTCGGGCGTCCTGCAGGAGGGGCTGGCGGCGCGGCGATGGCGACCGAAGATGGCGGGATCACCACCGCCGTACCGCACTTCGAACAAGCGCCCCGCTTCCCTGCGAGCTTGGCGGGAACGCTGATCCGGTGGCCGTTGGGGCACGAAAACGTGATCGTGGCGGCGGGGGCGCGGGAACCGTCCACCGGGGATGTCGCCGGGGATACCTGAGGGGATGACTGCGGGGACTTCGGATCGGCCACGGGATGCACGCCTCCTGCACCGGCCGTCCCGAGCAGGCTGTGGATGCCATGTTCCGCCGCCGGGCGACCTCTCCAACATCCTACCACCCGCCGTCGCGGCAGCGCATCACTTGACGGCAGACCGGCAGCCTCTGACACTTCCCCGCGGGTCGTTGGCCGTCCCTCCCTGCCGCGGTCTGAGCCGGGGCGGGGGGATGGTCGATCTTCGAGTGTCCGGGCCGACACGTCTTCGATTCGGGTGAGATCATGGCGATCCAGGTGCTGTGCGGATCCTGCAAGGCGACCTTCACGGTCAGCGACCAGTTCGCCGGCCGGACCGGTCCATGCCCGAAGTGCAAGAAGCCGATCACGATTCCGGCGGCCCCGGTGAAGGCCGTGGTCATCCACGAGCCGGAGGCCCCGTCGACAACATCGACCGCGACCGGGCGGGCTCCGACGGCCCCCCTCAAGCGAATCGAGCGCCCCGTGTCGGCGCTGCAGTGGACCCTCATCGGCGCCGGGACGGTGCTGGCGATCGTGGCCGCGGCGGTCGCCCGCGTGCAGTGGAATGGCCAACCGCCGGTGTGGTTCCAGCTGACGGGAGCAGCCCTCCTTGCCCTCCCCTGCGCTCGGCTCGGCTACGCGGCGATCCGCGACCGTGAGCTCCAGCCCTACCAGGGGAGGAGCCTCGCGCTCCGCACGCTGATCTGCGCGGCGGTGTACGTCGCGCTGTGGATCGCCCGCGGCTATCTCCCCGTGGAGATCGAGATGTGGGAGTGGCTCTACTACGCCCCTGTATTCGTCGCGGTCGGAGCCTTTGCCGCGTTTGCCTGCTTCGATTTCGAGACCGGTGCGGCGATCGCACACTTCTCGCTCTTTCTGATGGTCACAGCGGCCCTCCGTTGGCTCGCCGGCATCACTTCCCTCTGAGCCGGCGTCACGGACCATCGACGATCCCCTCCACCGCGGTCCCCCATGGCTTACGACACACTCCCGGAGTTGATCGCAACGGAGCATGCCGCCGACGGCATCCGCATCCCCCCCGACGTGACGGTGCCGTTGACGGCCAGGGTGCGGGCCCTCATCGACACCTCCGAGATGCGCCGTCTGACGCGGATCAGCCAACTCGGGCTGGTGGCGCTGGTCTACCCTGGCGCCGTCCACTCCCGCTTCGAGCATTCGCTGGGGGTCTACCGTCTGGCGCTGGCCGTCCTCGGCCGGCTCCGGCGCGACAGCCACTTCGCCACCACCGTCGGTGAAGCAGACGCCGCAGCGTTCATCGTTGCCGCCCTCGTGCACGACATCGGGCACTGGGCCTACTGCCATCCCCTCGAAGACATGGGCCTGCCGGAGCTCCCCCGCCACGAGTCGCTCGTCGGCCGGATCCTCGGGGCCGGCGCGCCCGCCGAGATCCTCCGGGCGGAGTGGGGGCTCGAGCCAGCCCGGGTCGCGGCCCTCATCGACGGGACCGCCACCGACCCGGCCGGGATGCTCCTCCACTCCCTCCTCTCCGGGCCGATCGATGTCGACAAAATGGACTATCTCGCCCGCGACAGCCTCCATGCCGGCGTCCCCTATGGCCGTCACTTCGATCAGGATCGGCTGCTCGCGAGTCTCTGCATCGATGCCGGAGGGCAAACGCTCGCCATCACCGACAAGGGGCGCACGGCCGCTGAACTGATGGTCTTTGCCCGTTACGTGATGTTCAGCGAGGTCTATTGGCACCATGCCGTGCGGGCTGCCACCGGCATGCTCCAGCGCGCGGTGTGGCTGGTGCGCGATTCGAT
>CAMARC010000345.1 GCA_945860405.1 Candidatus Kuenenia stuttgartensis
TGCTCCGCGACGGGGAGCCCCCCCGTCGTCAACTCGGGCTCAACGAGACGTCGGTCCTCGCCGGTCCACCGTTCTCGATGATCGACATCCTCCTTCATGTCGACGGGGAACTCGCCACGACCTACCGCAGCGACGGATTGATCGTCAGCACGCCGGTGGGCTCCACCGCCTACAGCCTGTCGGCGGGAGGCCCGCTGGTGCGGAAGGATCTCGACGCCTTCGTCTTCACACCCCTCAATCCCCACACGCTCACCAATCGGACGGTCGTCGACTCCGCCACCCGCCGGTACGAGGTGTCGGTGCCGCGCCCAAACGCAGGCTCCGCCTGCGTTGTCGACGGTCACGTCTTCGCCCCGCTCCTCCCCGGAGACCGACTGCGTGTCCGGCGGGCGGAGCCGAGGTTTACCCTCGTCGAGACACGAAACCACGGTTACTACCGGACGCTCCGTGAGAAACTCCATTGGGGCGGTGGCCTGCGCGGCGCAGGGACGCCGCCGGCCAAGCCCCCCTCCACCCCTGAGTGAGGCTTTCGATGAATCTCCCCACGCGCCGCGATCTCATCGGCGGCTTTCTCCCGCTCCTCGTCGCGGCCAGCGGCGGCATGGCGGGGGGAGTGGATGTTGCCTCTCCCCCGGTGACGCTCGAGTACCGCTTCCTCCCCGATGAGACGGTGGCGATGACAGTTTCGCACCGGGCCCGCACCGAGACGACGATCTCCGGCACGACGCAATCGACCGATACCGCCACCGACTCCAGGAAACGCTGGCGCGTCGTCTCGGTCGATGCCGAGGGAAGGGCGACGATCGAGCACTCCGTCGATCACGTGGCCATGACCTCCCGGATCAGCGACCGCGGCGAGGTGCGGTGGAACAGCGACGACGGGGATCAGGCCCCGCCCGGCTACGAGACGGTGCGCGGCAGTCTCGGTGTGCCGCTGTCCCGCGTCGTCATCGATCGCGCCGGGCGGGTGATCTCCCGCATCGATCTGCAACCGACCCCGCCGTCCGCGTCCGGCGATCTGATGGTCGTGCCCCTCCCCGATGGCAAGGTGGAGATCGGGGCGGAGTGGAGCGTGCCCCAGGAGGTGGTCGTGGAGGTTCCCGGGGGCCCACGTCGGGCCGTCCGCACGCGGCTCCGCTACCGGCTGGAGTCGGTGCGGGACAACGTGGCCCTCATCAGCATCGACACGACGGTCCTGACGCCGATCGACGACCCGCGACTCGAGTCGCGGCTGCTCGAACGGATCTGGAACGGCGACATCGAGTTCGACATCCCCTCGGGACGGGTCATTCGCCGTTCGACCGGCATCGACCGTCGCGTCGTCGGCTTCAGCGGACAGGAATCGAGCGTCCGCTACCGATCGACGCTCGAGGAACGGCTCATCTCAGAAGCCGCGCCCGAAGATGTCCCGTCGGCACCAGCGACGGAGTGAACGCCCCCCGTGGAGGACGGTGACGGCGGGACGCCACGCCGTTGCCCTTTCGCACCAGCCCCGCCCGAAAACCGCGTCAGCCGACCCGGAGCGACTCCTCGACGCGCCGGATCGCCTCCTCGATCCCCCACTCGGCATCGGCCAGCGTCAGCCGGCTGCCCGACGCGATCCAGCCATCGACGGTGCGCTGCGCGGAGATCACGGTCGAATGACTGCGGCGACCGAAATAGGCGCCGATTTCGGCCAACGCCGCCGGCGTGTGTTTCCGGGCCAGGAACATCGCCAGCATCCGCGGTTGGTTGACGCGGCGGACACGACAGGAGGACTGGAGGCTCCCTGGATCAACACCGAGCGCCGAGCAGACGGCACGCTCGATGTCGGCGAGTCGAACGGCCCGGGAACTCGAGCGGACCAGTTCGGCGAGACACTCTTCGGCCATGTCGAGCGTAACGGGAATCCCCAGCATGTGGCTGGTGGCCTCGAGACGATTGACGGCCCCGGCGAGCTCACGGGTGTTGCGCGTCATCCGCGCGGCAACAAAGGCCACGACCTCCGGGGGAATCGACAGGCTACGGCGAGCAGCGAGCGATTCGACGATCCCGGCACGGGTGGCTTCGTCGGGCGGCAGAATCCGGGCACACATGCCGCCGCGGAGTCGCGCCTGGAGATCGGCCCCGAGTTCCGCAAGCGATTCGACGTCCCGATCACTGGCGAACACCACCTGCTTTCCGGCGCGTTGCAGCGCCTCGATGGTGTGGAGCAGTTCCGAGATCGTGGCTTTCTTCCCGATGAGGAACTGAATGTCGTCGATGACGAGGAGATCGGCGGCCCGGAGGGAGCGACGGAATCCGGGCAGGCCACGGCGGCCGTGGAGCGACTCCAGGAACGTCGTCGTGAACTGTTCCGCCGAAAGCATCACCGCCGAAGAGCGCGGATTGCGCTCGCGCATCCGCCGACAAATGCCCTCGAGCAGATGGGTCTTGCCGGCGCCGCTCGGGCCGTGAATGACCAGCGGCGACATCGCTCCAGGCTGCTCGGCAGCAAGCGCCGCCGCCGCGTGGGCCATCCGATTCCCCAGCCCGACCACATACTGCTCGAGCGTCAGGGAGGGACGGACCGAGGAAGTCGGGCGGGCACTGCCCTGCCCCGGATCACCAACGCCCGTGGCTGGCGCCCTTGCGGACTGCCCGCGAGGCACCGACAGGGCTCGTTTGCCGTGGACCCGGCTTGCATCCGCCGCGGCAGAGGGCGTTGGGCCAGCCGGGGCTTCACCATCGGTCGCGGCCCCGCTCCCGGCACCCTGCGCCTCTGGCGGGGGAACGATCCCGTCGGCAGCATCCGTTCCGGCCACCAGCGGATTCCAAACCACGCGGGTCGGACCACCCGATCGCCCCAGGACATGCTCGACGGCGGCGACGAAGTCGTCCCGGAATGTCCGCTGGAGCCAGTCGTGCGTGAAGGCACTCCCGGCGAGCACGGTCACCAACCGCTCGCCGTCGCCGTCCCGCTCGGCCACCACATGAAAGCTTTCGCCGAACCAGACATCGTGCCGGTCCTCACCAATCCGCGCACGAAACGCCGCACGGATCGCGACGGCCACCGCTTCGAGGGCATCCCCCCCGCCCGCCGTGCGTTCCTTCCTCGGCGGCCTCGCACGTCCGGAAATTGGCCCGCGCAATGAATTGGAGTGGTTTTTTGCATCCATCCTTGGAACGCCTTCGTGACAACGTCGGCGCGAGTATAGGGGTGCAAGCACTGCTGTCAAACCATGCTGTCAAACCGCGCATGCACCGCACTGGCGGCCCTTCACCGGCGCTCTCGGCGCCCCGGAGACACGCCTCTGGCTGCCGTGCGCAAAGTGTCTTGCGGGAGCAGAGGGCCGCCGTCACATCCGGCACACGACGCGCCCCGGGCTCAGGCCGCAGCACTCGCGACGACCGCTTCGACGGGGAGAACGCGGTCGAGTTCCTCGTCGACCCCCACGCCCCGCGGCCCCTTCATCGCGGCGGCCCAGCCAGCGACCCTCGAGGGCTCCGGACGCACGACGCGGTCCCCTTCACGACTCCGCCCCGAACGGGCCCAGGCCTCGGCGTCGTCGGACAAGCGCACGAGGAGACGTTCCACGCCCGATCGATGTCGTTCGATCCCGTCGCGATCGAGCGCCGGCGGAACATGGATCGCTCGGCTGACGACCGCCCGAGCGTGCGACCAGGGACGGGGCACGGCAAAGCGATCCCACGTGTTCAATCGCCATGGGCGGTCATACCCCAGCCCCATCGCCACGATCGGGATGCCGAGTGTGCTGGCGAGAAACACGCAGCCCGGCGCCAGCCGACGTCGGGGCCCGCGCGGCCCGTCGGGAGTGATCGTGAGATTGCCGCTGCGGGCCCGCGAGACCAGCTCCCGAAGCGCCGCCGAGCCGCCGTGGAACGAACTGCCACGGACCGTGCCGAATCCCATCATCCGCGCCACCCG
>CAMARC010000346.1 GCA_945860405.1 Candidatus Kuenenia stuttgartensis
CCACCGCCACGATCCGGATCGTTCCCGCCACCCCTGCCGCGGGGAGCACGGCGATCGTGACCGCCGCCCCGGCGGAGTCCCCCGCCACACCTCCGGCCACGACTGACGCGACTGGACCGTCAGCCGCGGCGGGACCAACGGCCCCCACAGCCCCCCCCGATCCGTTCGACACCGAGCTCAAGGGCTTTCGCGACGATGTCCTCGCCGGGGCTTGGGAGCGCGTGGCGACGTTTCTCGCGACCCTCAAGCCCGCCGAATCGACCGCCGCCGTCGAGCGGATCCTCGAACAATTCTCCACGCCCCCCGCACCGCAGCCGAGCCCGATGGGCCTGCCGCTCGAGCCGGAGTTGCCCCTCTTCTCGGCGGCCGATGTGATCGGCCTGGCCCGCCTCCTTCCCACCCCGATCGGCGATTCCAACCGCCGGCAGCTAGGGTCGATCGCCCGGATGGCGCTCGCCGCCGGCACCGAGGGGAACGATCTCACCGCCGCCCTCTCGGCCGAGCTGCGCCGCGAGGGAACGGCGCTCGATCTGGCCGCGGCGGCCGGAATCCTCACCGACGCCGGCCGGGCCGATCTCGCTGACCCTCTCCTGCCGTCGCTTGCGGAAGCGACGGCGGGGAAGAATGTCACCGTCCTCGAGCTTCGCGTCAAGCAGCTCCGGGCCGCCCGGCAGCGGGATCCGAAGGCCGCCACGCTCGCCGATGTCTGGCAGGGGGTCGAGGCCCTCGTCAGCGCCGCCGCGACCGGCACCCCGGCACGCCGGTTCGCGATCGAACAGGCGGCCGAACTGCTGCCGCAGCTCCCGAAGACCGACGCCGCGGCATGGATCGGACGGATCACTCAGGCCGAGCCAGAGACCGGCGTGGAGCTCGTCTCGGCTATCGCCGCGCGCGTGGCGGCCGGCCCGACGCGTGATCCCCACGAGGTCGAGCCGCGGACAACCTGGCTCCGTTTGCTCGAGCGCGCCGTCAGCGGCGTCACCACCACCACCACCCCCGACGACCCGCGCTGGAAGGCCAGGCTCGGCCTGGCCGCACGAGCGTGGACGGTCGAGGCGCAGCTCTCCGCCCAGCACGACACCCGCGACGTCGGCATGCGCCGCGATCCCTACGGCAACGTCTTTTACTGGGAGGAGCAGCAGGTGGAAATGTCGCGGCAACGGATGCCGCAGTGGCCGGTGAAGCTTGCCGACATGCTCGAGACCCGCCCGGATGACGCCTGGCTCGCGCGCCTCGATCCGGCCGAGCGCCCCGCCGTGGAGCGCGCAGTCGTCGCCCTGTATGCCAAGCAGGGGGATGCCGAAAAGGCCCTCCCGGCACTCGAGCGCCTCGCCCAAACCCATCCCGAGGCGGCCCGGACGCTCGTCACCCCGCTCCTCGCCGGCTGGAAACTCGCCCACGATCCCAACGATGAACGGACACGGCGCCGGCCGTTCTTCTACGGCTTCGGCATGGACGAGCGGCAGGGGGGGATCCCGCTGTCGCGCTCGCTCCAAGAGCGGAACCTCGCCGAGCTCGACGGGATCGTTACCCGACTCCGCGCCCTGCCGGTCGGGCCGCTCGACGAGCGCGTCCTCGTCGACTGCTTCACCACCTGCCACAGTGCGGCCGAGGTCTGGCAGCCGGAAGCGATCGCCCGCGTCTTCGGCCCGATCGAGCAACTCTCCCCGACGGCCGTGGCGCTCCTGGCGGAAAGGATGCGGGCGAACCTCGCCGGCACCTGGCAGCAGCCGAGTGTCCAGGAGATGCAGAAAACGAAGCGCCGCGAGGCCGACATCCGCGCCGAGGTGGAGAAGGGGTATGCCACCGCGCGCGCGTTCGTCGGCGGGGCACTCGCGCGGCATCCGGGCCATTGGGCACTGACCGGCGCCGAAGCAGCGATCGCCCACGACGACAACGACTTCCAGCGGAAGATCAGCGATTCTCCCAACTTCACGAAGAACCGGCGCGCCGCCCTCGACCGCTTCGCGGAGGCGGGGAACGCGTATGCAGCCGCGACGGCAACCCTGCCACGCGACGAATGGTCATCCGATCTCCTCGACCGCTGGTTCCTGGCCGGCTGCGGCGCCTGCGATGCCAGGCGGATCGACGAGACGACGGAGGCGGTGGCCGGGGAGAGCGCGAAGGTCCAGGCGGTGATCGAGTCGATGGAAGGGGAAGCCCGCCAGTGGCACCGCGAGCGGTTCGCGACGGCACTCGTCAGCCGGCTCGCGCAGGTCAATCCCGCCGTCAAGCACCGGATCGTCCGCGAGGGGCTCGCCGTCGTCGGCGACGAGCCGAAGGCCCGGGATGCGAAGCAGGTCTTCGAATACTACTCCGACCTCGTCCGCGAGATCGAATTGCGCGCCGACATCGACGGCCCCGACCGGGTCGGCACGGGCCGGCCGTTTGGCGTCCTCGTGACGCTGCGCCACACGCGCGAGATCGAGCGCGAGGCGGGGGGCTTCGGCCGCTATCTCCAGAACCAGAAGACGAACACGATGTTCTCCTTCAACTTCGGCCGTCCACTCGAGAACTACCGCGACAAGTTCGAGGAGATGGTGCGGAGGACCCTCGGCGAGTTTTTCGAGGTGAGGAGCGTCACGTTTCAGTCGGAGGACGTCCAGAGCCGGGCCGACGCGGAGTACGGCTGGCGGCGCACCCCCTATGCCTACCTCGTCCTCGCCGCCAAGGATGCCAAGGTCGACAAGCTCCCGCCGCTCCGGCTCGACCTCGACTTCCTTGACACCGCCGGCCATGTGATCCTCCCGATCGAGAGCCGTGCCGTCGGTCTCGATGCCGCGAAGGCTGCCGATCCCCGGCCGTTTGCAAAGCTGGCCCTGACCGAGATCCTCGACGAGCGGAAGGCGAGTGCCGGGGAGCTCAATCTCGAGATCCGGGCCAGCGCCCGCGGCCTCGTCCCCGATCTGCCGACGATCCTCGACGCGGCTCCGGCCGGTTACGAGATCAAGGCTGTCCGCGATGATGGGCTGGCGGTCGCCCGATTCGATCCCGATTCGACCGAGCCGGTCGTCCTCTCGGAACGGTCGTGGGTGGTGAATCTCGTCCCCGGGGCGAGTGCCGCCGGCCGCTTCGTCTTTCCCGAGCCGAAGGTGGAGGTGGCGGAGAAGACACTCCAACGCTACGACGACGCCGATCTGGTCACGGCGGAGCCGACGGTCACCGTCGGCCGGCGCCTTCAGGGGCGCTTCCTGACGTGGCCACGCGTGGCGGCGGGCGTTGCCGGGTTGGTCGGCCTGCTCGCGCTCGGTGCCCTCCTCCGCGCCTGGGTTGAACGCCCCCCGATGGTGGTCGAGTCGTTCGTCGTTCCCGACCCGCCGACGCCGTTTGCCGTCCTGCAACTCCTCCGCGACATCCAGTCGAACAATGGCCTCGACGCCCGCGGCCACGCCCAACTGCGGGAATCGATCGAGCAGATCGAGACCGGCTATTTTGCCGGGGGCGATGCCCCGCAGGCCAGCGACCTCGAGCAGATGGCCCGCTCGTGGGTGAGCCGGGCCCGGCCGCGGCGGAAAGCGACGAGCGGAGGGGGGGCGCGATGAGGACGGCTGCGATCGTGGGCACGCTCGTCCTGTTTCTCGTCCTCGCTGCGACGCTCCCTCTCCCTTGCCACGCCGACGAGACCACGCCGCGACCCCCCAACGTGATCGTGATCCTCGTCGACGATCTCGGCGCTTTCGACCTCGGCTGTCAGGGGAGCGGTTTTTACAAGACGCCCCACATCGATCGGCTCGCTGCCGCCGGGATCCGCTTCACGGCCGGCTACGCCGCCTGCACGGTCTGCTCGCCGACGCGGGGAGCGCTCCTGACCGGGCAGACCCCGGCCCGGCTCCACCTCACCGACTGGATCGCCGGCCATGA
>CAMARC010000347.1 GCA_945860405.1 Candidatus Kuenenia stuttgartensis
TCGGCGGGCGGGATCGGGTCGCCGTGGGGATCGACGTGGGGATGGCCGAGGAAGGTATCGATCCGATCGACGAGCAGATCGCTGACGGCGTGCTCGAGATGCTCGGCCTCGTCATGGACCTCGTCCCAACTCATGTCGAGCGTCCGCAGCAGGAACAACTCGAGGAGGCGATGGCGACGGATGACGCGCAGCGCCAGCACCCGTCCCGCCTTCGTCAGTGCCACTCCTTCATAGGGGCGGTGCGTCGCCAGACGGGCTGCGTCGAGGGTCTTGAGCATGCTCGTCACCGTGCCCGGCGAGACGTCGAGCGCCGCAGCGACCTGGCCGGTCGTCACCGGACTCCCCGACTGGGCCGTGGCGATGAGGTGGATCGTCTTCACGTAGTTCTCGACGGTCAGGCTGGCCACGAGGGTGTTCCCGGCAGGAGAAAAGGGAGCGGCGGCCCCACCGTGGGCCGAGCGGACGTCGTGAATCCCCGATCAACGCGCCGGGGATTGCCCAGTTCGACGGCCGGCGACATTATGTCCGCTCCGGCGGGGCATGGAGCGCCTGCGGCGGAGAACGCGATCACGATCGTGATCCGGCACGACGACACCGGCCAGGGAAAGGCCCTTCATCGAGGGCTGATTCCATGCCGACAGGACTGAATGCACGGGCCGCCGGGATCGTCGCGGCGGGGCTCGCCGACGCCGATCGGCTGGGGTTGGTCGGCCATCGGACCGACGCCGGCGTGCAGATCGTCGACGCCGGGGTGAAGGCTGCCGGTGGCGACGAGGCCGGCCTGCTCCTCGCCCACGCGGCGCTGGCCGGGCTCGGCGAGGTGTGGCTGGAGGCGCGTGGCACGCCCCCCCACCACCATCGCATCCACCCCGCGTCCGATCCCTGGGACGGACGCTGCCCCTGGCCCATCGTCGCCGTGGAGAGCGAGACGCCGATCGCCGCCTGCCTCGCCTCGCAGTACGCCGGATGGAAGGTGTCGGAAGGGAAGTACTTCGCGATGGCGAGCGGACCTTTGCGAGCGGCGATCGGGCGCGAGGATCTGTATGACGACATCGGCCTTCGCGAGCGTGCCGACGTCGCGGTGGGCCTCCTCGAATCGTCCAAGCTTCCGCCAGAAGACGTCTGTCTCCGGCTCGCCACCGAGGCGGGCGTGCCCCCCGATCAGCTCCTCCTGCTCGTCGCCCGGACCGCGAGCCGTGCCGGCACGCTCCAAGTGGTCGCCCGGTCGCTGGAAACCGCGCTCCACAAGCTCCACGACATCCACTTCGACCTCGGCCGGATCCGCGCCGGCCTGGGTCGCGCGCCGCTGCCGCCGGTGCCGGCCCCGCCCGACGACCTCGAGGCGATCGGCCGGACCAACGACGCCATCCTCTACGGGGGCCAGGTCGTGCTCGAAGTGACCGGTCCCGACGCCGGCCTCGACGACGTCGCCGCCGCGATGGTCAGCGGAGCCTCGGCCTCGCATGGGCGACCGTTTAAGGCGCTGTTCGAGGAGGCGGGCTACGACTTCTACAAACTCGATCCCACCCTGTTCGCGCCGGCTGTCGTCGAACTGGTCAACATCGACACCGGGGTCCGCCACCGAGCAGGATCGATCATGGCAGACGTGGTGCG
The DNA here is from genome assembly GCA_945860405.1 of Candidatus Kuenenia stuttgartensis. Taxonomy (GTDB): domain Bacteria; phylum Planctomycetota; class Planctomycetia; order Pirellulales; family UBA1268; genus QWOP01. The sequence goes on from CAMARC010000347.1 coordinate 1,615, forward strand.
GATGTCGTTCGGCGGGGCGTGAGCCGGAGACCGATCCGATGCGACTGGTGGTGATCGGTTCCCCGGGGGCCTGGCATGTCGCGCGGATCCGCGCGGTGGCGGAATCGCGCGGCCACGAGGTCGCGGTGGTGGAATGGCGACAGCTCGGCGCCTTCGTCGTGCCTGTGCCAGCGGGAGCGGAGCACGAGACTTCGATTCGCACGCCATTCCGGACGGAGTGCTTCCTCCCCAACGCGATCGACGCCGCCGACGCCGTGATCGTTCGCGGGATGCCGGCGGGCCGGCTCGAGGAAGTGATCCTGCGGATGGACCTCCTCGGCCGTCTTGCCGAGCGTGGCACGCCAGTGATCAACAGCCCTCGGGCCCTGGAGACAGCGATCGACAAATACCTCTCCCTCGCCCGACTCGCGGCGGCCGGGATCCGTGTGCCGCGGACGGTTGTCGCCCAGGATCCTGACGGCATCCGCCACGCCTGGGAGTCGCTCGGCGGGGTAGCCGTCATGAAGCCGCTGTTTGGGTCGTGCGGGCGGGGCATCGAGCGGATCGACTCCGAGGCGCTGCTGCTCCCCCTCCTGACAGCCGCCGCCGCGGCCCCGGAGGGGGCGGCGACGTATCTTCAGGAGTTCATTCCCCACCCCGGCTGGGATGTGCGGATCCTCTTGGTCGGGGAGGAGCCGTTCGCACTGCGGCGCCGGTCGGCGACCGACTGGCGGACAAACCTGGCACGAGGGGGCATCGGCGAGCCCTTCCGCCCCCCTGCGGCCTGGCTCGACCTGGCCCGACGGACCGCGGCCCTCCTCGGGGTGGAGGTCGCTGGGGTCGATCTCGTCCCCGACGCCGCCGGGGATCCGGTCGTCTTGGAAGTGAACGCGGTCCCAGGGTGGCGGGGCCTCGCATCGGCCACCGGCCTCGATCCCACCCCCGCCGTCGTCCGGTGGGCCGAACAACGGGCCCAGCCCGCTCCCGGCGCTCGACTCGTTCGGCCCGACAGCCCCACTTGAGCCTCTTTTCCACCGGCCTCACAACCCGGACAGTTGGGAAATGCGACTCAGGAGACCTGCCTCTTTTTGAGGCACGAGCCCTCCTGCCTCTTCCGTGCGCATCGCTGCACGAAAATGACTCGCCTTCATGGAGAAGTGCGTAAGTCGTTTCGCTGATGGCACTTGCTGCTGCGACTTGACCGCAGCGCCAGCATGACGTCAGTGGTGGCCCACGGAGGGCCCGCCGTCAGTCTCAGCGTTCCCAGGGTTACCGAATTATGGCCAGCAGATCTGAAGCCCCATCTCCAGTCTCCGAAGCGGTCGATCCCCAGGCTGCGGCGGTCCTCCAGGTTGCCGAGCGGCTTCACGCCATGGGCCCGGAGTGGGTCGTCTTCTTCCGGGAGGTGCTTGGCGTGGAGGGGATCGTGCGCCGTTCCTTCCGCAGCACCGCCGCCCTGACCCACTTCGAGTGTTCGCCGCAGTACGCCCGGATCCGGGAGATGCTCGACGACCTCCGCAATCGGCAACGCGACCGCCCCGCCAGCCGGGAGGCTCAGCGGGTGGTGACGGTGCGGATGCCCCGCTCCCTTCACGAATCGCTCAAGGCGGAAGCGGACGACATGCGCGTGAGCATCAACACCCTCTGCATCTCCAAACTGCTCAAGATCCTCGACGAAGACGAGCGGAAGGACATGGCGACGGACCGCGTCGCCCCCGAGGGAATGGCGGGCTGATGGATGGCGCGGGAGGAACGGTGCCGGGGGGAGGGAAGGGGCGGACCTGTAAGCCGGGTTTTGTCCCGCACCGCCAAAGGCGGCGCGGCGATGACCATTTCTCTAGGACGCCGGTTGCCCGGCGTCTCTGGCAGCCGACCCGGGGGTGTGACGGAACGGGCCGTTCCGTGGCGACCTTGCGGCCGACTCCCCCCTGCTTGGCCTTGCTCCCGATGGGGTTTACCGAGCCGGACCGGTCACCCGGTCCGCTGGTGAGCTCTTACCTCACCGTTTCACCCTTACCGGCGGGTTTCCCCGCCGGCGGTCTGTTTTCTGTGGCACTTTCCCTGACCTTACGGCCGGTGGGCGTTACCCACCATCGCGCCCTGCGGAGCCCGGACTTTCCTCCCGTCAGGGCGTTCCCACCCGGCAACTCTCTCGAGTGCCCAGTGGACTCTCCCGACCGGCGGCCATCCGTTCCGCCCCGTTCCCTCTCCCGGGAACCGTC
>CAMARC010000348.1 GCA_945860405.1 Candidatus Kuenenia stuttgartensis
GGCCCCGAGGCGATGGTGGCGACGCTCCGAGTCACCGTGCCCCGGCTCCCGGCCGACCGCCCCCGGTATCTCATGGGGGTGGGGCAACCGGCCGACATCATCCAGGCGATCGGCACCGGGATCGACATGTTTGATTGCGTCCTCCCCACGCGCTGCGGTCGCAATTCGCTCGTCTACACCTTCTCAGGCCCGATCCGCCTCCGCAACGCCCGGCATGCCCGCGATCGCCGGCCGCTGGAGGCCGATTGTCCCTGCCCCGCCTGTCGACACGGCCGCGACTACCTCCGCCACCTGTTCCTCGCTGGTGAAATGCTCGGCCCGGTGCTCGCGTCGATCCACAACCTCACCTTCTACCAGCGGCTCGTGGCCCGACTCCGGGAGGCGGTGGTGGCCGGGCGTTTCGAGGCCGTCGCCAGGGGGATGCTCGACAGCCTGCTGGCTGGGGAGGAACGGGGCTGATTCGGTGGGGATCCGTCTGGATCGGGGCGTTCGCCCGCCGTCATGGGCCCCTAACTGCCCGTCGTCCGGCCGGGCCGTGTGTCGCTCTTGTCGGTCGTGCGCCAAGACCGATACATTTGCGGTTTTCCCCCCGCACGGTGGCGTCCCGCGCCCCCGTTCCGTCCGCCCGCAGGGTCCTCCTCTCACCATGCCGAGTTTCTCCCCTCCGACAGCCGTGGTTTTGTTGTTCGGAGAGCAGGGGCCGGCGACCCCGACGCAACTCCTCCTCCAGGTCCTGCCGTTCCTGCTCGTGGGGCTGGCCGCTTGGACGTTGCTCTACAAGCCGGAACGCGAGCGGATGAAGCGGCAGCAGGATCTCCTTTCCGGGCTCAAGAAGAACGACCGTGTCCTCACCTCGGCGGGCATCTACGGCACCGTGGCCAACGTCGACCGGGAATCCGGTCGCGTGACCCTCAAGGTGGATGACGCCGCCAACGTCAAGATCCAGGTGGCCCTGTCGACGATCGCGTCGGTGCTCGACGGATCGACGGAGTCTGCCGCATCGAGCGGGTGACTTTTCCATCCGGTACCCACCCCACTCCCGAATCCCGATCCGCATCGAAAGTGAGTCTGCGACCCATGCTTCCGCTCCTCGTCCTTCCCCTCGCCCAGGCCGCCGTCGCTGCCGCCCCCGAAGTCGCCGCTGCCACCACGGCAGCCACCGCACTCCCCTGGTGGCGGGTCGGGTATGGGGTCTGGCTGCTTGCATTGCTCACGATCCTTGTCCCGACGATCCTCTCCTGGTTCCTCGCCAAGGCGCTGCGGGCCTCCGACATGTGGGGACGGCTCGCTGCCGTGCTGACGGCGCTCGTCGCCGGCCTGGCGATCATCGCACTGGGGTGGCCGCCCCGCCTCGGCATTGACCTCAAGGGAGGCGTGATCCTCGTCTATGAAGTCGACGGCTCGAAGCAGGTCGGCGGTCAGGTCGAGGATGCGATTGGGAAGATCGAGTCGCTTCTTACGGCCCGCGAAGGCCGCCTCGGCACCGCCACCCGCACGGCCGACGGCAAGATCGGCGTGAAGCTCGAGACCACCGACGCCGTCTCTCGGGCGTCGTTCATCGACGGCGTCGACAAGCTCGACTTCGGCGGTGCGAAGGTCCGGCTCGCAAAAGCTCCCGTGGCCGCCGATGCGCTCGACTTGGAGTTCGAGGTCGAGGGGCGGTCGGCGGCGGTCGACATGGACAAGCTCGTCGCGGCGGTGGCCCGCCGGGTCAATCCGGGTGGTCAGAAGGAAGTCACCGTCCGTCGCTACGGCCTCGACCAGCTCGAGGTGATCGTTCCTGAGGTCGACCAGTCGGAGGTCGATCTCATCAAGAAGATCGTGTCGAGCGCCGGTGTCCTCGAGTTCCGGATCACCGCCAATCGGGATGATCCTCGCCATCGCCGCGTCATCGACTTGGGCGAGCGGTCGGTCGGCGAGACGGTCGTCGACGGCGGAGGTCCGATCGGGCGGTGGATCGAACTCGATACCACGAAGTTCTCCGCGGACGAAAACCGTGGGCTCGTGACCCGCAACGCCTCCGACGGCAGCGTTCAGGTGCTCGTCGTTCTCGATCGCTTTGACGTCACCGGTGGCTACCTGACGCGGGCCGTGTCGAGCTTCGATCCGCAGTCGCTCGCGCCGTGCGTGAACTTCTCGTTCAATTCGGCTGGCTCCAGCCTGTTCGGTGTCCTCACCAGCAGCAATCTCCCCGATCCGGCCAACCGTCTCACCAGCCGGCTGGGGATCGTCCTCGACGGCGTTCTCCTCTCCGCGCCGGCAATCCGCAGCACGATCTCGTCGAACGGGCAGATCACCGGCAACTTCGAACAGCGCGACGTCGAATCGCTCGTCGGCGTCCTCAATGCCGGCAGCCTGCCGGCCGCGCTCTACAGCGAGCCGATCAGCGAACAGCGGATCAGCCCGCAGCTCGGTGCCGACACGATCCGCTCCGGGGCCCGGGCGATGCTCCTGGCAACGATCGTCGTCCTCGCCTTCATGCTCGCCTACTACCGCTTCTCCGGCCTCGTGGCCGATCTCGCGGTGGTCCTCAACATCATCCTCGTCGTCGCCCTGATGATCTCGATCAAGGCGGCGTTCACCCTCGCCGGCCTCGCGGGGCTCGTGCTCTCGGTCGGCATGGCGGTCGACGCCAACGTGCTCATCTACGAGCGGATGCGTGAGGAGACCGACCGTGGCGCGGCCCTGCGGATGGCGATCCGCAACGGCTTCCAGCGGGCCTTCTCGACGATCCTCGACTCCAACCTGACGACGGTCATCACCGGTGTTGTCTTGTTCTTCATCGGCACCGATCAGCTGAAGGGCTTTGCCGTCACCCTCATCCTCGGCCTCCTCCTCAACCTGTTCACGGCCGTGTTCTGCTCCCGCGTGATGTTCGATCTCGCCGAGCGGAACGGCTGGATTCGCAAGCTCAACATGGCCCGGATCTTCGGGGTGACGAACTACGAGTTCGTCCGCTGGGTGCGGCCGGCGATCCTCGGTTCGGCGCTGTTCATCCTCGCCGGCTTGGCCGCTGCGGCCCAGCGTGGACAGGGCCTCTTCGACATCGACTTCACCGGCGGCACGAGCGTCCAGGTAGCCTTCAAGCCGGGGAAGGCTCCCGACATCGCCGACATCCGGGCTGCCGTCAAGAAGCTCCCCGACACGGCGGTGAGTGCGGTGACCGTCGACGGAGAATCGCAGGCCCGGTTCAAGGTCGACACGTCGCTGCGTGACATCGCCGAGGTGCAGCGGACGCTCCAGACGGTGTTCCCTGACAGCCTCCTCACCTACGAGATGTCGTTTGCGGATGTCGCTACGGTGCCGGCCGCCGAAGGACAGACCGCCGACGCCGCCCGGACGACCGCGACGCTCACTTTCCCCTCGAAGATCAATCAGGCTACGTTGCGGGAGAAGATCGAGGCCACTCTGACGGCTGAAGGAGTGGGGGCGGTGCCGTTTGCCATCGAGGCCCCCGGCGCCGTGGCCCGTTCGAAGCCGTACGAAATCTGGACGCTTTCCTCGGGGATGGATGCCGAGACGACGACGCGTGTCCTCGGGAAAATGAAGAGCGATCTGGCCGGCACGCCGGTCTACCTTTCGGCCAACTCGATTGGCGGCAAGGTGGCTGGGAACACGAAGGTTACGGCGGTGTATGCCCTCCTGGCCAGCCTGGGGATGATCGTGCTCTACGTCTGGCTGCGGTTCCAGAATGTCGCCTTTGGTCTGGCAGCGGTCGTGGCCCTCATTCACGACGTCCTCGTGGCGGTCGCCTGCCTGGCGATCTCGCACTACGTGGCGCCGTTCCTCGGCTGGGCGCTCGTCGACGA
>CAMARC010000349.1 GCA_945860405.1 Candidatus Kuenenia stuttgartensis
GAAGGCTGGGGTAATCTCCCTCCCCACGAGCGCGAGCAGGCCCTGCAGCAGATCGGTCGCGAGTTCCCTGCCCACTACCGGGAAGCGATCGAGCAGTATTTCAAGCGACTCGCCGCCGGCGAATCGACTCCATGACCGGGGCAGGCCGAACGCCGGGGGAATCCCCTGCCGCTCAACCGAGGCATTCGATGCGAACACCATCCCCGCCGCCGAGCGCGCTCCCCGCAGGCCCAGGCTTCCGGCGGAGTCTGCCGTGCGGCCTTTCGCTGCCGTTTCGCCCGATCTGGGCCGCGGTCTTGATCGGCTGCGTGACGGGCGCGATCGTCCGTGCTGCTGAGCCCCTTTCACTTCGGATCGAGAAGACCGATGCCGGGTCGACTTCGGGGACGCTCGTGGCGCTCGACGGCGCAGACTTGAGAATCGATTCCGCCGGGCAGGAACTGGTCGTGCCGATCGACACCGTTCGGCTCGTGGAGCGGGAAGGCGCGCCGAGTGGAGCGGCCGGGCGGGTGAGGGTGGCGCTCGTCGACGGCTCGTGGATCGACGGCGAGGATCTCGCCTGGGACGGCACCGTCGTCACGCTCTCCCGCCCCGACGGCCGGGGTGAGATTCCTGTCGGGAAGGTGCGCAGCGTCGCCTGGAGGCAGGCCGATGACGCTCCCCAGGCGCCCGGTGCCGCCTGGTTGTCGGCGCTCCCCGAAACCATCGAGAGCGATCTCCTCGTGGTTGGCACGGCTGCCGCCCACGAGTTTGTCGAGTGTGCGATCAAGTCGGTCGGTCCGGAGTCGATCACGGTCGTCCTCGACGAGGAGACGATCCCCGTCAAGCGATCCAAGGTCATCGGCATCCATTGGCTCCGCGGTGATCCGACCACGCAGCGTGGGGGGGGCGGGAAGTCGTCTGCCTCCGTGGCGGTCGATCTCGTCGGCGGATCGCTTCGCGCTCGGCAGGTCGCCTGGACGCCGGAAAAGCTGCTCCTCGACGGCGATATCAGCCTCCCTGGGGATGCCGTCGTGAGGCTCGACTGGGCGGCGGGACGGACGGTGTCGTTGATCGGGTTGGCCCCGGAGAAACTCGAAGTGGAGCCGTGGTTCGGTGGGCTCGCACGCGTTCCGGGGCTGGCGACCTACTTCGCACCGCGGGCGGTTGCCGCCGGGGACGGCTTCGCCCGCCCCGGGCTCGTGATCCGGCCACGCACACAGGCCGTCTGGCGATTGCCGCCGGAGGGGCGCCGCTTCCGGGCGTCGATCGCACCGGCCGGTGGTGGGCGGGCAGTGGGGGGCTCCGAGGTGGTCGTCACGGTTGACGACCGCGAGGTGTTCCGCCAAAGAATCGAAGCGGTGTCGGCCGAATCCCCGGCGCCGGCGGGGATTCCGATCGATGTCGATGTGGCGGGAGGGCGCCGATTGGGCGTGACCGTCGATTTTGTCAGCGCGTCTGATACCGGTTGCCCGATCCGATTCACGTCCCCGGCGGTCGAACAATGAACTCGAGGTTCCTGCGTCGGTGCGGGGGAGTGCGTGGGCCGCTCGGCGGTCACGGTCTGTCCGGTCGCGCGGGCGTGATCGCCTGGCGCGTCGTTTGGCCTGTCGTTTGGGGCGTCGCGATGGCCCTCCCTGCGGGACAGATCTCGGCGGTCGAGATCCCCCCGGCGGTGCGGGCCGCGGAGCGGGCGCGGATTGAGGCGATCGCCCGCGGATCCCGAGCGGCCGTGGCGATCTTCGCGGGCGAGGCGGGGGGAGGCTCGGGGGTGCTTATCAGTGCCGACGGGTATGCGCTCACGAACTTCCATGTCGTTCAGCCGGCCGGTGTGGCGATGAAGTGCGGCCTCTCCGACGGCAGGCTCTACGATGCGGTGCTCGTCGGGCTCGATCCGACGGGGGACGTGGCGCTTGTCAAACTCGTCGGCCGCGACGACTTCCCCTTCGCCGAGCTCGCTGACAGCGATCTGGTCGAGGTGGGGGATTTCTGCTTCGCGGCGGGTAATCCCTTCCTGCTCGCCACCGACTTCCGCCCCTCGATCAGTGCCGGCATCGTCTCCGGCACACGGCGCTACCAATTCCCGGCCGGGACGATCCTCGAATACGCCGACTGCCTTCAGGTCGACGCGGCCATCAATCCCGGCAACTCGGGAGGCGGGCTGTTCGACGCGGAGGGACGGGTGATCGGGGTCAACGGCCGGGCGTCGTTCGAGAAACGCGGGCGTGTGAATGTCGGCGTCGGCTACGCCATTTCATCGAACCAACTCCGCCAGTTTCTCGGCTGTCTCAAAGGTGGGAGGCTCGTCGATCATGCCACCCTCGGGGCGACCGTCGCGACGGCCGACGATGGACGGGTGGTGGTCTCCGACATTCTCGAATCCTCCGACGCGTACCGGCGTGGGCTGCGGTATGACGACGAGGTGGTGTCGTTGGCGGGCCGGCCGGTGCGGACGGTCAACGCGCTCAAGAACATTCTCGGCACGCTCCCCGCAGGCTGGCGCGTGCCGTTGGTCTACCGTCGTGCAGGCCGCCGTCGCGAGGTGCTCGTGCGACTCGCCGGCCTCCACACTTCCGGAGAGTTGGCCAAGATCGTCTCCGGCGGTGCCGAGACCGAGGCGCCGGGGGATGGTGAGGAGAAGCGTCCTGGGCGTCCCGGCGACCCTGGGCCGCACGGTGACGGTCAGAAGCCGGCAGTCGACATTCCTCCCGCGCTTGCCGGGCTCTACGAGCCGCGGAACGGATTCACGAATTTCTACTTCAACACTGTCGAACTCGATCGGGTCGCGCGGCGTGTGGCGTCGCGGCATCCCTTCCCGGCCGGAGATACTCCCTGGGTGGTGTCCGGACGTCTCGAGAAGGGGCAGCCGTTCCGGATCGAACTCTCGGACCAGCGGGCGACGATCGATCTGCCGACCGGGACCAGTTCCCTCGATGCCACGGGCGAACTCGATGCCACGCCGGCGCCGCCGGGCAGTGGAGGCTTGCTCGCAGCGCTTGTTCTCTGGCGGCGTCTGCTCCGCGAGGGCCCGGCAACGCTCGGGAGAACGACCTACTGGGGCACCGTTCCCCATTGGAGCACGGAGCCTCCGGCAGGAGTGCAGGCCGGCGCGGGGGATCTGACCGCTGCCCCGGGCACTCGCGACGGTGCCCCCCTTGTCGATGTCCTCGACACGGCTGCGGCGTCGGTGGAGGGGAGATTCCTCGTGGCCGACGACGGCTTCGTCCTCGGCATCGATCTGTGGCCGACCCCCGATGCTGATCCGTGTGAAGTCCGCTTCAGCCCCGGCGAAGGGCTGCCGACGGCGATGGAGGTCCGGCATGGTGACGAGGTGTTCGGGCGGTTTCGCATCGAGCGGATCGACGTCGAGGCACCGGCCGGGGACGGGCAGGACACCGACGCCGAAACGCCTGCCGACGGAGGGACGACATGAGAACCTGCGCGATGCCCGAGACCCTGACGCGGTGGGGGAGCCTGCTGGCGTTTGCCGTGACGGCCACGATCGGCGCGGTGGCCTTGCTCGGCGCGGTCGCCTTGCTCGGCACGGTGGCTTGGGGCGCGACGCCCGAAGAGACGATCGCCGGTGGGGCCAGACGCGTCGTCAAGCTCTACGGGGCAGGGGGGGTGCGCGGGCTCGAGGCCTACCAAACCGGGATCCTCGTCAGCCCTCAGGGGCACATCGTGACGGTCCTCAGCACGGTGCTCGATTCCGATGCAATAGACTGCGTGCTCGATGATGGCCGACGGTATCCGGCAACGCTGCTGGGGGCCGATCCACGCCGCGAGTTGGCGGTGTTGTCGATCGCCGGGGAG
>CAMARC010000350.1 GCA_945860405.1 Candidatus Kuenenia stuttgartensis
TCGTGGGCGAAGGTGCCGTCGGCCCGGGCCGGGAGGGGGTGGGTCATGACGCAGGGGTCAAAGCCGGCGGCGATCGTCGCCACCCCTTCGGGAGCGGCCAGATCGACCAGGCCCGCCCCGCTGCGGAGGGCCGCCATCGCCGCCAGAGCCGGGGCACCTGCCATGCCGGTCGCCCCGCCCACGACGAGTACCCGGCCATAGTCGCGTTTGCTCGAATCCCGCTGCCGGACGGCAAGTCTGGGGAGGTCGTTGGGGGGGGAAAGAGGAAGACTTGAGGCAGAGGGCATCGGGAGATCGGCTGGGAAGGGCCGCCGGAACGGCAGAAGTCGCGTTGTCGGGGACGCAAACCGCCCGCGATCTTGTTACCTTGACTGAAATCCCCGGCACGGGCTACCCTCGCCGCGAAATTCCCTGCGGATTCCGGAGTGCTCCGGTGCCGCGGAGGGTTCCCGGGCGGATGCCCCACCGGGGCACCGAACCGTTGCCAGCCACCAGACAGGCGAGCCTCATGAGCGCGGCACCCAAGCCCGACGACTTTTTCAACACCAAGCAGATCCGTCGGCTCATCTCGCTGATGGAGAAGCACGACCTCGCTGAGGTCGATCTCAAGAACGCCGATCAGCGCGTCCGCATCAAGCGCGGTGGGGAGGTCGTGGTGGCGCCATCGGCCGCGGCCCCCCGTGCTGCTGCCCCGGCTCCTGCCGCCGCCGCTCCGCCAGCCGTCGATTCCAAGATGATCGTGATCACAAGCCCGATGGTGGGCACGTTCTACCGGGCCAGTGGTCCCGATTCCGCCGCCTTCATCAAGGTGGGCGACCGGATCGGACCGGAGAAGACGGTCTGCATCATCGAGGCGATGAAGGTCTTCAACGAGATCCCGGCCGGGGTTTCCGGGCAGGTGGTGGCTGTGCTTGTCGAGAACGGCCATCCGGTCGAGTTCGGCCAGCCGCTGATCAAGGTCGATCCCGAGAAATGAGCCGGAGTCCGTACGGCCGGTTCCCCCGCCTGCCGCCGGCCGGCGCGGTGCGAGCCTGCCGGTGAATGGTCCGGTGTCCACCGATCGGGGCGGAGCGTATGTACAAACGGGTTTTGATTGCCAATCGCGGAGAAATCGCCCTCCGGGTGATCCGTGCCTGCCGCGAGATGGGTATCGAGACGGTCGCGATCTACAGCGAGGCCGACCGCGATGCCAGCTACCTCCAGCTCGCCGACGAGGCGATCTGTGTCGGCCCGGCGAAGGCCTCCGAGAGCTATCTCCGCATCGATCGGGTGATCAGCGCTGCCGAGATCGGCAACTGTCAGGCGATCCATCCGGGCTACGGATTTCTCTCGGAGAACTCCCACTTTGCGGAGGTCTGCCGGTCGTGCGACATCGGGTTCATTGGCCCGACCCCGGAGGCGATGGCCAAGGTCGGCGACAAAAACTCCGCTCGGGCCCTGGCTAGGGAGGCGGGGGTGCCGTGCGTGCCGGGGAGCGACGGGATCATCGCCAACGAAGCGGATGCCGTGCGGATCGCTCGGCAGATCGGCTTTCCGGTTCTCCTCAAGGCCACGGCCGGCGGCGGTGGCAAGGGGATGCGCGTCGCAGCCAATGATCAGGCGCTCTCCCCGGCCTGGCAGCAGGCCTCCGCCGAGGCGCTGGCCGCCTTCGGCAATCCCGGCATCTACATGGAGCGCTACGTCGACCGGCCGCGACATGTCGAGGTCCAGGTGCTCGGCGATACCCACGGCACGATGCTCCATCTCTGGGAACGCGATTGCTCGACGCAACGGCGCCACCAAAAGCTCATCGAGGAGAGCCCTTCCCCACGGCTCGCCCAGGAAACCCGCAAGGCGATGTGCGAGGCGGCGGTGCGGCTCTGCAAGGCGGCTGGCTACCACTCCGCCGGGACGGTCGAGTTCATCGTCGATCAGGAGGGGAACTTCTACTTCATCGAGGTCAACGCCCGGATCCAGGTCGAGCACCCGGTGAGCGAGATGGTGACCGGAATCGATCTGGTGAAGGCCCAGATCCGCGTCGCTGCCGGGGAGAAACTCGGGATCGAGCAGAAGGACATCGTCCCCCGCGGCCACGCCCTCGAGTGCCGCATCAATGCCGAGGATCCCGCCGCCAATTTCCGCCCCTGCCCGGGCCGGATCGAGCAGATCATCGCCCCCGGTGGCTTTGGGGTCCGGTGGGATTCGCATGCCGCGGCCGGCTACGTCGTCCCTCCCCATTACGACTCGCTCGTCGGGAAGCTCATCGTCCACCAACCGACCCGCAAGGAAGCGATCGAGACGATGGTTCGGGCGCTCAAGGAACTGCGCGTCGCCGGCATTAAGACGACCGTCCCGCTCCACCTCGACATCCTCGGGCTGGCCGCGTTCCACAATGCCGAGATCGACACGAAGTACGTCGAGCGCTGGCTCGCGGGGTGATTCCGGCGCCGGGCGACCGGCACGGCCCCTTCCTCGAGCGAATGACCAACCCGTGCCGTTGCGACCGTTCCCCTGCCCTGCCTTGCCCCTGTCTTGGCCCTGCCTTGCCCGCCTTCCAGCCCCGCCTTCCCCTCCCCTGCCCCGGAGTTCTCCATGAGCGAATCGCTCTCCCGTCCGCCGAAGGCCTCCCACCATTTCCGTCGGGTCGCGATCCTCTTCGCCGGCGGGCCGGCGCCCGGCGCCAATGCCGTCATCTCCACCGCCGCGATCTCGTTTCTGCGGAATGACGTCGAGGTGATCGGCATGAAGCACGGCTATTCATCGCTGGCCGACTTCTCCCCCGACAAGCCGCTCGTCGAGGGGAAGGACTACGTCCGCATCACGCCGGAGTTCATCAAGCGCAGCCGCTCGAGCCAAGGGATCCTCCTCGGCACCGCGCGCACCAATCCCGGCCGGTCGGTGTCGTCGCCGGCCCATCTCGACGATCCGGCGCGCGTCAAGCCGCTCTCGAATGTCGACGCCGGCCTCCGCTCACTCGGCGTCGAGGCCCTGATCTCGATCGGCGGCGACGACACGCTCAAGACCGCCAACAAGTTCAAGCTCTATCAGGACCGGCTCCCCGCCGGGACGAAGAAGATCCCGGTCGTGCATCTCCCCAAGACAATCGACAACGATTACATGGGGATCGACTTCACGTTCGGTTATTTCACCGCCGTCGACACCCTCGCCGCCGAGATCCGCAACCTCCTCTACGACGCCGAGGCGGGACGGGCCTACTCCCTCTGTGAGACGATGGGCCGCAGCGCCGGCTGGCTCTCCTCCGGCGCGGCGATCTCCGGCGAGGCGAGCCTCGTGATCAGCGTCGAGGACATCCACGGGAAGTTTCGGGGCGAGGAGACGATCACGGCCGCCGACGGCACGACGAGCATCAAGCCGGTGATGAACGTGACCGAGGTGGTGGGCCGGATCGTGAAGACGATGCGCGTCCGCGAGGAGCAGGAGGGGAAGCCCTACGGCGTGATCGTGCTTGCCGAGGGGCTCGCCGAATATCTCCCCCAGAGCCAGCTTGCGGGCATTCCCCGTGACGACCATGGCCACATCTCGATCACCCACGTGCAACTCGGGCGGATGTTCTCCAAGCTCGTCGCCGACGAATACAAGAACCAGACCGGCAAGTCGCGGAAGGTGGTGGGGCTCCAACTCGGCTACGAGGCCCGCTGCGCCGCGCCGCACGCCTTCGACATCATGCTCGGGAGCCAGCTCGGCGTCGGTGCCTACCGGGCGCTGGCCGAGCGCGGGCTCAATGGGGTGATGGTGAGCGTGTCGGGGCAGCTCGATCTCAATTACGT
>CAMARC010000351.1 GCA_945860405.1 Candidatus Kuenenia stuttgartensis
GGCAGAGCTTCAGACAGAGATCCGGACAGAGATCCGGACAGAGATCCGGACAGAGATCCGGACAGAGATCCGGACAGAGATCCGGACAGAGATCCGGACAGAGATCCGGACAGAGATCCGGACAGAGAGAGAGAAAAATCCCCAGGGCCGGCATCTTGCGCCACTCCCCCATCAAACACAAGGTCCGACCGCGATCATGGCCAAAGAAGGACTTTAACCCGCGATCCCGGTCCGCTTGAGTGCGGCCACCCTTCCGCAGGGAGATCATCCCTGCCAGCCATCTCGGTCTCCGAGGTTTTCAAAGTGCTTCTCCGCGAGGCCGGCGAGGAGGCCGCGATTCAGGGAGTGGCAGCGATGCAACGCGGCCGCATCGTCGATCTCACGGTGCAGCGGGCCCTCAACGCCGCCGCCTTGAGCCCCCGGCACTCACTCCCGATCGCCGACAGCATCATCCTCGCCACAGCCCGCGAGCACGGCGCCACGGTCTGGACCCTCGCCGGCTTCCGTGGCCTGCAAGACGTGCGCTCCCTCGGCACAGGGTGATTCCCTCGGCTCACGAGGCGCCGGGCGGCACCAGCCACCAGCCGCTCACCCGTCAGGGTCGTCGATGAGCTGCTGGAGCCGGGCGGCGTGCTCGGGAACGAGCCTGGGGAGCCACGAGGCGTCGATGAGGCCGAGGGACACCAGATCGAGAAGGTGGATCTGGTCTTTGCGGCGATACGAGTTCAGCTTCATCCGCACCAGCGCCTCGAGCGTCACTATTTTGTAGTCATCCGCCGCCACCTGCTCGGTGACATCGGCCGTGGGGAGTGGATAGCTGTCGCGGACTTTTTCATTGGCAAAGAGGAGATGGATCGCGTCGCGCGGGCTCCCCTGGGGGCCGTCGAGGAAACACTCCACCCCCATCACGGTGGCGTGCACGAAGCCCACTCCTTCGAGTGCCGTCTCGATGGCGGGCAGATCGCTGCGACGGACGAGGATGTCGACATCCTGCGTGTTGCGGACGGCGGCTCGATCGACGCGCGCGACCCACGCGGCGACCGCATTGCCGCCGGCAACGGCATAGGGAATCCCGGCTTTCTCCAGGGCAGCGGTGGCCCGCAGCGCCCGATCGCGAACGGCTTGCACGGCCTCGATCATCCTTTGCCAGGAGAAGGGCTTGAGCTCGATGGCCACAGTGAACGAGCCTCCGGGGAGATGGACCGAATCCTGGCCGGGCCACTCTCCTGCGAAAGTCTATCCTGGCCCCGCGCTCGGACGAAAGCCGAGCGGAGGGGCTAGCGACTTGGGCACGCCCGGTTCGGTGGACTCACGCGACATACGGGATCCGAATCCGCGGATCCCGGGAGTCGAAGTCTTTTTCGTTCCGCGTGACGAGAATGCAGCCTTCACGATCGGCGGTCGCGAGGACAATCGCATCAGGCAGTTTGAGACGCAGTTGCCTTCTCAATTCAACCGCTCTGCGGGCGATGTCGGCCGAGAGATCGATCCGCCGCATCGACTCAAACAGGGTCTCGACGGCAAAGCGCTCCGCGGCAGACTCGGCGCCGGTCATCACTTCCATCCACGAGATCACCGAGTAACAAGGGTCGTCGTAGCGATCGATTTCCGTGGCGGCCGCCGGAACGCCCTGGAGGAAATCGATCAGCACATCGCTGTCGATCACCCCCTTCATGCCTCCCACTCCGCGCGGAGTTCGCGGATCAGGGTCGTACTTTTGATCCCCTTCCCACTCCAGGCGCCGAAGGCCTGCTCTCGTCCCGGACGCTGCTCATCGGCGAGCAAGCGCGCCACCGCTCGGCGCACCGCCTCCGCCCGCGAGATTCCCTGCGACTCGCATAAGCGAGCCAAGGCTTTGACCTGTTCGTCCGGAAGATCAACGATCGTTCTCATGATGACGTCATCATATATCACCGTGCCGAACGAGCACAAGCGCCGGTCGTCGCCTCGCGTCGCAGGATCCCATGCGGGAGCATCGATAGCTTGCTGCCGCACGACGCAGTTCACACAAAAACGAGCGGCCCGCGGGAAACTTCCCGCGGGCCGCTGTTGATCAGTCGAGTCGCGTCATCGACTCACTTCGCAGTTTTCTTTGAGCGTCTCGTCACAGCGCCCGGCGGTAGCGGCGGTTGACCTTCGCCGCGCCCCCCGTCGGAGCCGGCCGCGGGGGCGTAGGACCGCCATCGCCACCGCTCACCTCGCGGAACGCAGGCGCCGGGCCCGCGGCGGCCTGGCCAGCACCACCGCTGCCGCCCGAGCGACGACCGCCGCCGGAGCGTGCCCCGCCTGAGCGGCCGCCGGAAGAGCGAGCGCCCCCGGAGCGAGCGCCTCCCGCACGAGCGCTCCCCTCGGAGCTGCGGCGCTGACCGCCCGGGCGACCACGGCCACGGCCGCCGCCCCCCGAGCGCTCGCTGG
Organism: Candidatus Kuenenia stuttgartensis; assembly: GCA_945860405.1. Taxonomy (GTDB): domain Bacteria; phylum Planctomycetota; class Planctomycetia; order Pirellulales; family UBA1268; genus QWOP01. Next base: position 2,416 of record CAMARC010000351.1, read on the forward strand.
GCTCGCGCCCGCTCGACGAGCTCTCCACCTTCGGCAGATCGGCCGGGAGATCGTTGCGGACCGGAATCCGGCGTCGGAGGAGCCGCTCGATCGCCTCGAGACGATCCTCTTCCTCGCGGTCACAGAAGCTCACCGCCTCGCCGGTCAGCCCGGCCCGGCCGGTGCGGCCGATGCGGTGGACGTACGTCTCCGGCTCGTGGGGCAGCTCGAAGTTGACGACATGGCTGACCTCGTCGACGTCGATGCCACGGGCGGCAATGTCGGTGGCGATAAGCACCGGCGGCCGCGGCGACTTGAAGTCGGCGAGGGCCTTCTCACGCTGGTTCTGGCTCTTGTTGCCATGGATCGCGGCGGCACGCACGCCCGCCTTCTCGAGATCCTGGGCGAGCTTGTTGGCGCCGCGCTTCGTCCGCGTGAACACGATCACCCGCCCCATCCCGCCGGTCTGAAGGAGATGGACAAGGAGCGACCGCTTCTGCTTCTGCGGGATGTGGAACACCGACTGGGCCACCGTCTCGGCGGGGGTCGCCTGCGGGGCCGTCTTCACTTCGAGCGGATCGCGGAGCATCGTGCCGGCCAGGTCGCGGACCTCCGCCGGCAGCGTCGCCGAGAAGAAGAGCGTCTGCCGCTGCCGGGGCAGCATGCCGACGATCCGACGGACGTCATGAATGAACCCCATGTCGAGCATCCGATCGGCCTCGTCGAGGACGAGATACTCAACCGTCTTGATCTCGAGGAGCCGCTGGCCGATGAGATCGAGGAGCCGCCCCGGCGTCGCCACGAGGACGTCGACGCCACGGGCCACGGCGCTGGCCTGCGGGTTTTGGTTGACGCCGCCGTAGATCACCGCGCTCTTGAGATGGGCGTGGCGGCCGTAGGCTTTGAAGCTGTCGTGGATCTGCCCGGCGAGCTCGCGCGTCGGCGCGAGAACGAGGATCCGGCAATGCTTCGGCGCGGCGTGGCGACGGTCTTTCATGAGCCGCTCGATGAGCGGCAGCGCGAAGGCCGCCGTCTTGCCGGTGCCGGTCTGCGCACAGCCGAAGAGGTCGCGGCCGGCGAGGACGTGCGGCATCGCCTTGGTCTGGATCGGCGTCGGCGTCGTGTAGCCCTCGTGGGCGAGCGCCTTGAGGAGCGGCTCGGAGAGCCCCAGCGCCGCGAAGGCCGAGACATTCTCCCCGTCGCGGCCCGCCTGCTGGTCGTTGTTGACGTGCTGGTCGTGAGGCTCGCGCTGGTCGTGGTGGGCCCGTTCCGCGCGCGGCTTGGCGTGGTGATCGGCCTGGTGGTTGGACGTGGCGTGGGCGGGGGCGTGGTCTTTGGTCGTCGT
>CAMARC010000352.1 GCA_945860405.1 Candidatus Kuenenia stuttgartensis
CGGTGAACATCGCCTACGGCCTCGGGGCGGGTAGCGCCCCCGGCGTCATCGATCAGACGCACGACCTCGATCTCGCCGACCGCTTCCAGTCGCTCGCCACGGGCCTCACCCTCCGCCCGCCGGCGAAGGCGTCGCTCTCCGAGGCCCTCGACGACCTCCTCGGCCAGGCGCTCCTGTGGGAGTTTCCCGCGGCGCCCGAGCCGGGAACGATGCTCACGCCCAAACACCTCACGGCCGTCCTCAAGCGGGCGGTCGAGGCGTCGCAGGCCCGCGACGGCCGGGCGGCGGTGGAGCGAGACGAGCGGACGCTCCTGAGGTAGATCGCCAATCCGCTCCTCATCGGCGAAATGCCCCATGACGGCACCCACTTCGTCATCGGCCAGCATTGGAAGGAGCACTTCGCCCGCTGCCGCGCCCAGGATTCCGGGGCTGTCACCGTGGAAAAGCTGCGGCGCTGGATCGACCAGCCGCGGCGGATGGGGCTCAATGCGGCTGCCCAAAACCTGATCATTCTCGTCTACGCCGCTCAGAACGGGATGTCGTTCTCGATGCACGGGGGGGCGTGCGAAGGGAGCATCGCCACGCTCGACGACACCTGGCAGCTCGATCAGGAGACGCCGCCCGACCGCGATCAGTGGGAGAAGGCCGTGGCGCGGGCCGGGAGCCTGTTTGGGGTGGCGGTGTCGCCGCTGGCCACGGCCGCCAATGCCGCGGCGCTCGGCAGCCGCGTCAAGCCGATCGCCTTGGGGGCTCTCGCCTCGGCCAGGCAGTATGCCGATTTGCTCCGCGAGCGGTTGGGCTCGCTCGGAGTAGCCCCGGAGGCTGCCGATCGGCTGAAGACGGCCGAAGCCTCGGTGGCGTTGCTCGACCGGCTCGCGGCCGTCGACGCCAAGGGGGTGGTCGGTGTGCTCGCCGAAGCGAAGATCCCGACGACGGACGCCGCCCTCGGCGAATGTGTGAAGGGGGCCGCTGGGTGGGCGGGGCACCTTCAGGACCGGGTCTGGAATCTCGTCCATCAGGTGACGCAAGGGGCGCCGGAGATCGCGGCCCGGGCTGCGCCGGTGCTCGATGACCTCCGGGCCACGCTCTCCAAAGATGCCCACGTCACCGGAACGCCGCTCAAGACCGTCCTCGACACGGCCTACGACCGCCTCCTCGGTGTCCTTCTGCCGCCACCGGTGCCGCCGCCACCGCCGCCGCCGCGGGTTTATGAGCCCCCCACGCCGCCACTTCCACCGCCGCCTATCACGCCGCCGCCCGTGACGCCACCATCGCCACCCCTCCAAAAGATTCCAGCGAAGGGGGAGGAGCGTGTCGCCGATGCGGGGCAGGCGCAGCAGCGCATCGATCAGATCCGCGCGGCCCACCCGGGCGCGACGATTGAAGTGACGATCCGCTGGAGTGAAGGGAAGGGGCGATGAGCCAGGCGCTCTCCTTCAACCAGATCCGGGCGGAGGTGGCGGCCCTCCGCCGCAAGAAGCCGATCGAGAAGCCGGTGGCGATCCGCTCGGCCGGACGTTGGCTCGGGGCCGAGGTGCAGGCCGACGGCGACACCACCTACGCCATCGCCCAGTGCGACTCGCCGTTGGCCCTGCGACTGGCCCTCCAGTTCCGCCCGGAGGGCCGCCCCGACGCGGCTAGCGGGGCGGTCGTGCGGGTGGTGGTGACGAGCCTTTCCGACGCCGAATTGAGCCCCGACATCTTCTCGAGGCTCCACAAGCAGCGGGTGTTTTCCATCGACCGGTGGAGCCTCGTGCAGCAGCAATTCGCTGCCGAATCGATCGATCCCCGGCTCGTGCAGCACGACTGGCTCGCCGACGCCGTCGTCGAACATCTCGGTGGGCGGCGGACCGCTGCCGCCAAGAGCGGGTTTCTCGACGCCGAAACACTCTGGCGGGAGCTCCTCGCGGCCACGATCGGCCTGACAGCCGACGTGCCCGATCTGGCGGCGCTGCTGCGCTGGTCGCTCGATGGCGATCATGTGCGGCGCTTCCGGGGGTTGCCTGAGAAGCTCAAGAGCGGCGTCGAGGCGTGGATCACCGGACGGGCAGGCGACGCGGCCGGATTCGTGTTTGCGGTGGCGGGGAAGAGCGACCGGCCCGATGCGGTGCCGCTGGCGCTCGCCGCCGGCGTGCTTGTCGACAAGAGCAACGGCGCCGCGGCCGAGCGGGCGATCGGCAAGCTCGAAGGGGGCTGGCTCGCCGGCCGGCGTCTCGATGTCGACACGCTGCGTCGCGTGGAGGGAGAAGCGGCCGCTCTGTTTCGCACGCATATCGCCGACCCGATCGAGCAGCGGCGGATCACCGCACGGGCCGAAGAGCTTCTCCGCGAGGTCGACGGCAGCGGCTTTGCGCACTGGAGCCCGATTCTTCCGCTCGGCTATGCCCAGCGGCTCTCCGCCCTGGCGGAAGCGGTCCGCCGATACACGCTCGACGCCGATGCCGACATTGACGCCGTCGAGCAGGCCGCCGAGCGCGTGCGAAAGCACGATCAGTCGCATGCCAACCCCGTCGAAGCCGAGCGGCTCGAGATGGCGATGCGGCTGGTGCGCTGGCTCGGAGCCGTCCGGCAGGGGGATGGGGCAGCGCCTGCGTCATTGGCCGACGCCGCGCGGGGCTATCTGGCCGAGGGAGGCTGGGTCGACTGGGCCCGCGCCTCGGCAGGCCGGCTCGCGGCCTCGCGGGAGCTCACCGACGCCATCGCCGCCGTCCATGCCGCGGCCTCCCGGGAACAGGAACGTCGCGCCGGCCAGTTCGCGGCGCTTCTGGAAGGCTCCGTAACGATGGGGGTCTACTCGGCGGAGGTGCTCCTCATCGAGCAGGTGCTCGACGAGGTCGTCGCGAACCTCGCCCGCGTCATGCCGGTGCTGCTGATCGTCCTCGACGGCATGTCGGCCGCCGTCTGCCGCGAGCTGGTCGCGGACATGCGAGAGAAGGAAGGATGGACGGAGATCGTCGAGGAGGGGCGCACGGCGATCCGGCCGGCGCTTGCCACGATCCCCTCGGAGACGAAGTATTCCCGCGCGAGCCTCCTCGCCGGCCGCCTCACGGCCGACTCCCCCGACGAGAAGACCGCGTTCGCCGCCCATGCCGGGCTCGTGGCGGCAAGTGAGGGGGGGCGGGGCCCGGTGCTCTACACGAAGGCGGAGCTCCACGACAGCCACCTCTCCGATGTCGTTCGCGACGAGATCGCGTCGCCCAAGCGACGGGTCGTCGGGGCGATCGTCAACGCGGTCGACGATCATCTCGCCAAGGCCGATCAGATCGACGTCGGGTGGACGCTCGGCACGATCCGGGTCCTCTCGGCACTCCTCCACGAGGCGGCAGGCGCCGGCCGGGCGGTGATTCTCACAAGCGACCATGGCCACATCCTCGAAGGGGGCACGACGGCCCGCGTCACGGACGGCGGAGAGCGGTGGCGGCCCGTCTCCGCCGCAGCGCTTGCCACCGACGAGGTTCAGCTCCGGGGAACGCGCGTGCTGACCCCGAAGGGGACGCTCGTGACGAGCTTCAGCGAGAAGGTGCGATACATCGCCGGCACCAAGCGCGGCTATCACGGTGGCGTGAATCCGCAGGAGATGGTGGTGCCGATCAGCGTCGTCATCCCCCCGGGGGTGAAGGAGGCTCCGACGGGGTGGCAGTTGGCTCCCGAATCGACCCCGGTGTGGTGGGATCGGGAAGGGCGAGCAGCTCTGGTGGCGGCGCCGGCTCCGGTGAAGAAGCCCCCCGGAATGCTC
>CAMARC010000353.1 GCA_945860405.1 Candidatus Kuenenia stuttgartensis
CCCGCCGCCTCGGCTCGAATCTCGATGCCAAGCTGCGGATCCTCAAAGGTGACGGGACGCCTCTCGCCGAGGCCGACGACGCCACCTACCAGCGCGTCCTCTCCGCCGACCCCTTCCTCGAACGCTTTGCCGCTCCGGCGGATGGCGAATACACCATCGAGATCCGCGACCTCCATGGCCGCGGCGGGGCGGGATTTCCCTATGCACTGCGCGTCGGCCCCGCTTCGCCCGGCTTCGTGCTCGAGGTCGACACCGACAAGACACTCCTCGCCCCGGGGCTCGCTGCGCCGATCTACGTCCGCGCCCTGAGGCGGAACGGCTTCGCGGGCGACATCGACTTACAAGTCGACGGCCTCCCCGCCGGGGTGACGGCCGTCGCCGGTCGAATCCTGGCCACCGGCAACGACGGCTGCATCTGGCTCCAAGCCGCCGCCGACGCCCCGGCCGGATGGGGGAATGTCACGATCGCGGGGAGCGCTACGGTCTCCGCTGCCGACGGATCGAGCCTTGCGATCCACGGCCGGGCCGATCCCCTCCAGGAGATCTACATGCCGGGAGGAGGGCGGGGACATTATCCGGTCGATCTCCACACCGTCTCGGTGGCCAGGCCGATGGACGTCCGTGGGATCACGGTGAGCAGCACCGAGGTGGTGCTCGAGCCCGGGGACTCGCAGCGGCTCGAGATCACCGTGGAGCGGGCCCCCGATTACAAGGGCAACATCACCCTCGACATGTGTCTCCAGCACCTCGAGACGCCCTACGGAAACCCGCTTCCCAAGGGGGTGAAGATCGACGGTGCCCGGAGCAAGACGCTCCTCACCGCCGGCGAGTCGGTCGGTCACATCACGCTCACGGCGGCCGCCGACGCCCCGGCCGTGGAGCGGCAACTCGTGCCGGTGACCGTCCATGCGACGATCAACTTCGTCATGAAGCACACCTTCGCAAGTGCCCCGGTACGCGTCTCCGTCACCCGCCCCTGACCCGGCGAGGATCCGCCCGCATGGCCGCCCCCTTCGACCACCGCTATCCCTCCGTCGACGATCTGCGGACGGCGGCTCGACGCCGGATCCCAGGATTCGTGTTCGACTTCCTCGACGGCGGCTGCCACGACAACGTCAATCTGGCGAATAACGCTGCCGATCTCCGCGACGTCAAGCTCCATCCTTTTTATCTCGCCGATCATGGCCCGGTATCGCTGGAGACGGAGCTCTTCGGGCGTTCGTGGGGAGCGCCGCTGGGGGTTTGCCCGGTGGGGCTGCAGGGGCTGATCTGGCCCGGGGCCTGCGAGGCCCTCGCCCGCGCGGCCACCGCCCGCCGCCTTCCCTTCATCCTCAGCACGTGCACGACCGCGAGCCTGGAGACGATCGGCCGGATCACGGCAGGGGCGTTCTGGTTCCAGCTTTACAACCCCGTCGATCCGGCCGTCCGGGAGGATCTCCTTGCTCGGGCCGAGCGAGCGGGGTGCGAGGTCCTCGTCGTCCTCGCCGATGTCCCCACCTTCGGCTACCGTCCCCACGACATCCGCAACCAGTTCGCCGTGCCGCCGCGGCTGACGCCGCGGACGATTTTCCAGATGATCCGCCGCCCCGCCTGGGGCATGACGATGCTCTGTCGCGGCAAGCCGACGCTCGCCACGCTCACCCCCTACATGCCGGCGAACATGGATCTCCGCCAACTCGCCGACTTCATGGATCGGACGTTCACCGGCCGGCTCACCGGCGACGATCTCGCCCGGCTCCGCGACCGCTGGAAGGGAAAGATGGTCCTCAAGGGTGTGGCGACGGTCGAGGACGCCGAGATTGCGGTGGCACGCGGGCTCGACGGAATCATCGTCTCCAATCATGGTGGCCGGCAACTCGACGCCGGGCAATCGTCGATCCGGGCCCTGGAGCCGATCGTCGAGGCGGTGGGACAACGGACGACCGTGATGCTCGACAGCGGGATCCGCTCCGGGCCCGACATCGCCCGGGCCCTCGCCAGCGGGGCGAAGTTCACGTTTCTTGGCCGGGCGTTCATGTACGCGGCGGCGGCCCTCGGCGATCGCGGCGGGGATCACGCCGCGGAAATCCTCACCCGGCAGCTCCTTCAGGTGATGGAGCAGATCGGCTGCGAGCGTGTCGCCGACCTCCCCCGACACCTCGTCCGCCGTTGAGCGATCCGACGATCTCAGCGATCGGGAGTCCTTCAGGCCACGATTCCGCGCACGACGTCGCCGGAGACATCGGTGAGCCGGAAGTCACGTCCGTTGAAGCGGTGGGTGAGACGCGTGTGGTCGAGGCCGAGGAGGTGGAGGATCGTGGCGTGGATGTCGTTGACGCTCACCCGATTCTCAACCGCCTTGAAGCCGAACTCGTCGCTCGCGCCGTACGTGACCCCGCCCTTCGCGCCTCCGCCGGCCAGCCACATCGTGAAGGCGTGTGGGTTGTGATCGCGGCCGGGCTGATCCCCTTTCTGCGCGATCGGGAGGCGACCGAACTCGCCCCCCCAGACCACGAGCGTTTCGTCGAGGAGCCCGCGCCGATCGAGATCCTCCAAGAGCGCCGCGATCGGGCGATCGGTCTCGGCGGCGAAGCCGGCATGATTGCCGCGGATGTCGGCATGGCCGTCCCAGCTCTGTTGATTCTCCTCGCCGCCGGAATAGATCTGGACGAATCTCACGCCGCGCTCCACGAGGCGTCTGGCGGTGAGGCATTGCTTGGCAAAATGGCCGCAGGTCGGATCGTCGAGACCGTAGAGATCGAGCGTCTCGCGGGTCTCGGCGGTGAGATCGAGCGCCTCCGGGGCGGTCATCTGCATCCGGTAGGCCAGTTCGTAGCTTTCGATCCGCGCCTCGAGCTCACCATCAACGCCGGTCCGGTCGCGGTGGCGGGCGTTGAGCCTCGCGGCGAGGTCGAACTGGGCGCGCTGTTCGCGGTCGGTCATCGCCGCGCGGCGGGCGAGGTTGGCGATCGGCGTGCCGGCAGTGTCGATCGTCGTTCCCTGGAACGACGCCGGCAGGAATCCGGCCGACCAGTTTTGGGCATATCCCTTGGGGAGTCCATGGCCCTTCGTATCGACCATGACGACGAAGCCGGGGAGATCGCGGTTTTCGCTCCCCAGTCCGTAGGTCACCCAGCTTCCCGTGCATGGGTAGCCGACACGCGTCAACCCGGTGTTGACGCGGAGGAGCGCGGGGGCGTGGTTGTTGGAGTCGGTCCAGCAGCTCTTCACGAACGCCATCCGATCGACATGAGCGGCGAGCTTGGGAAAGATCTCCGACACCCAGGCCCCGCTCTCCCCATGCTGTCGGAAGGCGAACGGGCTCTTCATGAGGCCCCCTACGGCCCCGGCGAAAAACCCGGTATTGGCATCGAAGCCGGCGAGCGGCTCGCCGTCGCGCTTCGTGAGCTCCGGCTTATGGTCGAAGGTATCGACCTGGCTCGGGCCCCCGTTGATGAATAGCCAGATCACGCGCTTCGCCTTCGGGGCAAAGTGGGGGAGTCCGGCGGTGTTCGCCTCCGCGCGGAGGCCCGGAGCCGCTTCCTCCGCCAGGAGGCGGTCGAGCGCGAGGAGGCCGAATCCCGCCCCGCAGCGCGCGAGCATCGTCCGACGGGGAAGGACGATCCGCGGAGAGACGGAGGAGGAATCGTGCGACATGATGGCGATCACTCGACGTGGAGGGTTTCGTTGAGCCCGAGGAGCACCTGGCAGAAGTCGGCCAGCGCCGTGGCAGCGGGCTGCTCC
>CAMARC010000354.1 GCA_945860405.1 Candidatus Kuenenia stuttgartensis
TCGTCGGTCCGCTCCATGCCGTTCTCCCGGTCGCGGGTCTCGACGGTGAAGCGGTCGATCTCCACCCGATCGACCACCTCGATCCCGCTGTCGTGGCCGAGGATCGCCTCGACCGTCTCAGGAGCCACCGCATCGAGAGCGATCCACAGCCGGCCGCCATCGCGGACCCAGCCGCGGAGCATCGCCATCCCGGCGGTGTCGTTCTCGAGCCGGTCGGTGGCAAGGAGGAGGACGTCGAGACCGCGGCTGGTCATCGGCCACGGGGGGAGGAAGTCGGGGACCATCAGCGGCGAGGTCGGATTGAGGCTCCGGCTCGTCCGCGCCGCGGCAAGCACCTCGGGCCATTCCCTGCGGAGGTTTTCCCAGGCGAGGGTCGGGTTGAGCATCGGCCGGGGAACGATGAGCGCGGAGCGGACAGGATCGGTGCTGATGCGGAGGATGGCGCCCGACGTCAGCCCCTCCCCCTCGCGCCGGTTGAGAAGCTCGCGCTCCGATCCCGCCTCGAGGATCAAGCTCGTGTATTCGAGCCCCCCTTCAGACTTGGCCTCGGCGGGCACCTTGATCGGCAGCCAGGTCGTGCGGTCGCCGTTGGCCGGCACCCACAGCCGCCGCGCGTACTGCCGCTGCCCCCCTTCGAAGAGGATCGAGACGATCGCTTCCTTCGGCTCAGACGTCGGATTCGTCGCCCGGATGTCGAGTGTCGACCACTCCCCGAGCCGGTGCTGGAGGAGGGAGCTTGTCGTGATCTCGAGGGCTGGCGGGGGGGGCGGGGCCCGTGTCGGCGCCGGGGTGTCGGCGGTCTGGGCCGCCGGCGCGGATGTGGGGGGAGGTCCGGGGGGCTGAGCCCCGGCCGGCGCTCCTGTCGCCGTGGCGATCGCCAGGCCGAGGGACGCGACAACGCCCCACATCCATCGTGTTGTCGAAGGCCAGCGGCTGGGCTCGAAAAACATCTATGGCAACTCCCGGATGCGGAGGTCGCGAAACTCCGCCCACATCGGCTTGCCGGCGTGGAGTTGGAGGGCGAGGATCCCGGAGCGGAGGGCGAGCGCGGGATCCTCGTCGGTGAAGTCGAGCGTCAGCCGGCCGTTCATGAAGTGGCGGATCCGGTTCCCCTCAGCGCGGATGACGACGTCGTTCCAGTCGTCGACCCGGAAGAGCTTTGCGTAGTCGGCCTGATCGATGAGCGCGGCGTCGACGACCTTGCCTTCGCCGGTCCATCGGGCGCGCTCGCCGACGAGGCAGATCCGGCTCCGTTTCCCCCCTTCGTCATAGATGAAGCCCGCGACGTTGGGGAGCGTCGATTCGTTGCGCAGCTCGTGCTGGTAACCCCGCACAACCCAGGCGTTGCGCACCGTGGGCTCGGTGATATGCCGCGAGCGGTACTGGATCCCGGAGTTGTTCTCGGCGGTGCAGCGGAAGGAGAGCCGCAGCTCGAAGTCCTTCGTCACGCCCCCCTGCCAGAGAAGGAAGGTGTTGCCCTCGGCCGGGGTTGCCACGGTCGTCTCCCCGTGGATGACCCCGTCGCGGACGCTCCACAGCCGCGGATCGCCCGACCAGCCTTCGAGATCCCTGCCGTTGAAGAGCCGCGTCATCCCGGCTTCTTCGGGGGGGGCGGCGACGGGCGCCTCGAGGACCGGCTCGGCAGCGGTGCCGGGCAGGGCCAGAAGGACAAGCGTCCAGAGAAACAGGGCAAAGAGAATCTGGGCCAAGCGAAACGGCGCCGGCACGGCGCGCGGCATCGGACTGGAACAAAACCACGGCCGTGACATGTTCACTGCACAACTCCCTCGGCATTCCCGCCCCAACGAAGCCGTCAGGATAAACGAAATCGGCGGCGTCGTGAGGGGCCGGAGGCTTTTTCCCGGGAGCGTTAGACTCGGTGGCGGTTCGGGGTGGCAGGATCAGGGACCCGAGCGGATCCCAGGCAGAGGGGAGATTTCCATGCTGCAGAGGCGGCGGTTCATTCGTTGGTGGGCAATCCAATCGATCCTGACGGGTCTGGTTGCCGCCGGGGGCGCGGGGGCCGCCGAGCTTCCGCGGGTCGAGGAGGTCGAGCTCCAGCCGCTCCTGGCGGCGACGGTGCGGCTTGTCGAGGCCCTCGACGTCGTCGGCGCCCCATTGCCGGCCGCGACGAAGGAGGCGCTCCAAGCGGCGGGCAAGGGGGGCGACGCTCGGCACGCGACTGCCGCGATTCAGTCTCTTCAGGCGATCCTCGATCCGCTCTGCGTGGCGGGGGTGACGATCAACGCCGAGAGCCGGGTGTCGGTGGTCGAGGGACCGGCCGCGAAGGCGCTCGTCGAGCAGGGCTGGCGGACGTTCCTCGTCAAGGTTCACAACCTCGCCGGAATCACTGCGCCGATGCGCGTCGAGGGGCCGCAGTTGAAGCCGATGGTGAAGCGGAGCAGCGGCAGTCCCGATCCGCGGATCGAAGTCTCCCCAGAGGAATCGGCTGACCGCTGGCTCGATGCCACGTTCTTCACGTCACAGCCTCTGAAAGACGAGCTGTCGGGGCTCGCCCTCGAATACCGCATCCTCCAACTCCACGCCCGCGACGCCGGGAAGCGCGAGGCGACGCTCGGGTTCAACGTCGGCCAGGGGACGCAGGATCTCGGCTTCCGGGCCACCGTCCCGATCCTCTTTGAATGTCTTCCTGCGGTGGAGGTGACCCTCGGCGTCCGTGACCACGACGGCAGCCCGACGACGGCGTCGTTCGTGTTTCGCGACCGGCTCGGCCGCGTCCATCCCAATCCCGCCCGTCGTCTCGCCCCCGACTTCTTCTTCCACGATCAGGTCTACCGGGCCGACGGCGAGACGATCTCTCTTCCCGCCGGCGAGTATTCCGTCGAGCTCTCCCGCGGCCCCGAATACCGGGTGAAGCGGGCGACCATCACGATCCCCGCAGGCGCCGCGACGCACCGCGAGGACTTCCGGCTCGAACGCTGGATCCAGCCGTCGCAGCGCCGCTGGTTCTCCGGCGATCATCACGTCCACGCCGCCGGCTGCGCCCACTATGAAAATCCCACCGCTGGCGTCGGCCCGGCCGACATGATGCGGCACATCGTCGGCGAGAACCTCGACGTCGGCTGCGTCCTCTCCTGGGGGCCGTGCTGGTATGTCCAAAAGCAGCACTTCGAAGGGAAGCCATCGGCCCTCTCGACGCCGGAGTCGTTGATGCGCTACGACGTCGAGGTGAGCGGCTTCCCGTCATCGCACGCCGGCCACCTCTGCCTCCTCCGACTCACCGAGGACGACTACCCCGGCACGACGCTCATCGAGGAATGGCCGAGTTGGACGCAGCCGGTGCTCGCCTGGGGGCGGGAGCAGGGGGGCGTCGTCGGCTACAGCCATTCCGGCTGGGGGCTCGAACTCCCCGACGTGCTGCCGGGGGGCGGGCGCGAGTTCCGCGGCCAGCGGCCGGCGATCGACTGGCAGGGCAAGGCCGCCGCGAAGCTCCCCGACTACGCCATGCCCCGCTTCGACGGGATCGGCGCCAATGAATATGTCGTCACGGCGGCGACCGGCGTGTGCGATTTCCTCTCGGCTGTCGACACGCCGGCGGTCTGGGAGCTCAACGTCTGGTACCACACCCTCAACTGCGGACTCACGCCGAGGATCAGCGGCGAGACCGACTTCCCCTGCATCTACGGCGATCGGGTGGGGCTGGGGCGGATCTACGTGAAGCTCGACGAGGGGCAGCCGCTCGACTTTGATGCCTGGGTGA
>CAMARC010000355.1 GCA_945860405.1 Candidatus Kuenenia stuttgartensis
AGAAGGATGTCGGCCCACAGGGCCGGATCCCCGGCGGCGATCCGTGTGCTGTCGCGCCAGCCACCGGCCGTGAAGCGGGTGACGTCTGCCGGCGTCGCCGCCGCGAGGGCCGCGGCGATGAGGTGCGGGGCGTGGCTGGTGGCGGCGAGAATCCGGTCGTGGACCTTCGGCGGCATGAGGAACACCGTCGAGCCGAGGGCCGACCAGAACTCCGCCACCTGGGACGCGTCGCTCTCCGGAGTCCCTTTGGCGGGCGTGACGACGGTCAGACGCCCTTCGAACAGGCCGGCGTCAGCGGCCACGGGGCCACGGCGGTGGCTGCCGGCAATCGGATGGGCGCCGACAAACCGGCAGCGGCGGCTCTTCCGGCGCCGTTCCCAGCGGGCCACGATCGAGCCCTTCGTGCTCCCGGCATCGGTGAGGAGCGTGCCCGGACGGGCGGCTTCGTCGATTCGATCGAGGAGGGGGCCGATCGTCGACACGGCAGAGGCCACGACGACCAGATCGGCCTGGGCGACTCCGGCGGCGAGGTCGGTCGTCGTCTCGTCGACGATCCCGCGCTGCTGCGCTTCGGCCAGCGACGCGGGGGTGCGGCCGACGCCGATGACGTGGCCGACGAGACGGCGAGCCTTGAGGGCCAAGCCAACCGACCCGCCGATCAGTCCCACTCCCACGATCGCGACGCTCGGCCACGGCGGGGATGACTGCCTGGGGGCCTTCATGAGCGATGGCGTCAGGGGGCTTTCGGGCGGCGGGATGGACCAGGGCGGCGGAACGGGAGTCGGCATGCCCGGACGGCCGTTTTCTACCAGATGGCGGGGCGATGTGTTAGGGTCGGGCCCAGAGGGGGCATGCTGGGCGCTTTCGTGCCTGAACGTGATCTCCCGGAGGGCGTCTTCCAAGGGCAAGGGGCCAATGGTGTTCTCGACCCAGATGCCGACAAAACTGCTGGCCGGCATCCTCGGCCGGATGGCGATGTCGCTCGCTGCCGGGGTCGGGGTGCGGAGGGCGTGGAAGGGGGAGGTGGAACGCGTGCCGAGGCGCTGGCGCGGCGCCATGGAAAGCGTTGGCCGGGCCCTCGATCAAGGGGAGAGCTTGGCGGCGGCGATGGCTCGGGCGGACGACGCCTTTCCGCCGTTGGTCCGCGCGATGGTCGCCGTTGGCGATCGCACCGGGCACGAGGCAGAGACGCTCCGCGAGCTCTCCGCCATCCTCGAACATGCGGTGCGGACGCGCCGCGAACTACTCCGTGGGCTCGTCTGGCCCGCCTTCCAGTTGGTGATCGCGATCCTCGTCGTCGGCTTCCTGATTTGGGTGGCGGGGGGGATCCGCGACGAGCGCGGCGCGCCGATCGACATCCTCGGCCTCGGCCTCGTCGGCTCTGCCGGGCTGGCTGCCTATCTGTCGATCGTGGCGTTTCTGGCGATCGCGGGGTTTGTCGGCGCACGATGGGCCGTCGCGAGTTGGCAGCGCAACGGCATCGTCCGCCGCCTGCTTGCACCGCTGCCGGTGATCGGCACGGCGGCCCGGGCTGCCGAAGCGGCGGCCTGGTGCCGGGCGGCGAGCCTCGCAAGCGGAGCGGGCCTCGATGCCGGGAGCCTCGTCCGGCTTGGCGCCTCGGTGGCGCCGGGAATCCCCCTCGACGCCGACCGGGTCGAGCGGCGTCTCCGGGAGGGGGCGACCCTCGCCGACACGCTCCGGGAAAGTGGCGGGTTTCCACGAACGATCCTTGAGGGCGTGATGGCCGGCGAGCTCACCGGCAACACGGCCGAGGTCCTCGATCGGCTCGCCCGAGAATCCGACGAGGAGGCCCGTCGCTCGTTCCATGCCGCCGCGCAGGTGGCAGGATTTCTCGTCTGGGGGATCGTTGCGGCCGGAATCGTCTTTGTCATCTTCCGCATTTTCTCTTTTTACGTGGGAGCCATTCAGGCCGCCGCCGGTGGACGATGATGGGTGAGGTTTCCAGGAGGCCGGTAGCCGGCCATGCATCGAGGGCCAGACCGTGATCCGCCCGTTGCCGACTTTTCGCCTCCTCCTCGCGGCGGCCGCCATGGCCTTCGCCGCGCTGCCGGGGCGCGCGGCCGACGACGGCGCCGCCGAGCGCGAGGTTGAGGCCGACGGAGACGATGGCGACGCGGCCCGCTCGCCGGGCGCCGGCCCCTCCTCGCAGCAGGTGTTCATGGCGGAGCGGGGGCTTGTCCGCTACCGCGGGGCCTGGCGGACCCGTCAGGAGATCGAGCTCATCGAGCGGTCGGAGCGGGAGACGGTCGCCCAGAAGCAATGGGGGCCGAGGCTTGAAAAACTGCGTCGCCGGCTCGACGACCCTGCCACGTCAGCGACGGCCGCCGAGGAGCTCCGCGAGATCGTCGATCCGGCGGCGGTGCCGGCCCTTGGCACGGCGCTGGCCCGCGAAGGGTTGCCCCAGGTGCGGGCCTTTCTCCTCGAGGCACTCGCCCGGATCGGTTCGCCCGACGCGATCGCGATCATCCTCCAAGTGGCCATCGACCATGCCGACCCCGACACCCGCCTGACTGCCGTCGAACGCCTCCAGGCGATCGGCCCACGGATCGCCGAGCCCGCCTGCGTGGCGGCCCTCGGCGGGCCTGACAATGCCCGCGTCAACCGGGCTGCCGAGGTGATCGGAGCCCTCGGGCTTTCCGGGACGGCGGTGACGCTCGTCGAGGCCCTCGAAACCGAGCATGTCGTCATCGCTTCCGATGGCCGTCAGGCAGGGCAGACGAGCGTGGCTTTCGGCAACTCCGGCGGGGAGGGGCTGGCGCTTGGCGGGGGGCCGAAACGGGGCAAGGTGCGGCTGCGGAACGAGGCGGCGCTCGCGGCGCTCGTCCGGATCACCGGCCAGGATTTCCAGTGGAATCTTCCGGCCTGGCGGCAGTGGCTGGCTAGCCAAGAGCTTGCCGAGCCTGTCGATCTCCGCCGCGGCCGCTGACGGCCAGTGGAACGCGGCCGGTTTGGGGCGGCCCTCTTCAGGCGGCCTCACGGGCACGGCGCGGGAACCATTCCGGCTCGAGGACAAGCAGCGCCACTCGATTTTCCAGGTTTGGTCGGAAGACGACCAAGAGGAGCACCGGGAGAAACCAGGCCAGAAACAGGCCGCCGTCGTGGGCCTTCCAAAACTGGCTCCCGATGAGGACCGCGGCGGTGCAGCTCATGAGCGTGCCGAGGTTCTTCGGCGAGGGCCAGATCGCGAGCGTGGCCATCATCGCGACGAAGGCCGCCAGCACCGGGAGCCGGAAGACGGCGTCGTTGGCCGGCAGGGCCCAGAATCCCTCGAGCGTGACCTCGTTGGGGAAGATCCAGCCGAACATCTGCCGGAGTTGACCGGCGAAGACTGCGGGGTCGGCCGTTTTCCACCACAGGGCGGCGACGAGCAACGCCAGGGCGACAGCGACGCCGACGGCAAATCGGCGGATGCCACGCTCCCAGTAGAAGCTGCACCACAGGGGGAGGAGAAACACGGGGTAGTAGGTCGTGCCCATCGCCATCCCGATGAGGAAGCCCGAGGCGAGGGGGAGGCGGTAGGTGGCGATCGCCCAGATCACCAGCGCTCCCGGCAGGGCGTGGTCGACCCGTCCGGTCATGATCGCCGTGTAGGGGAGGAGGAGATAGAGGACCGCCGCGGCGATCCCGAGGCGAGCGTTCTCGAAGTGACGCCAGCCGGTGAACACCATCCCCGCGACGATCGCCAG
>CAMARC010000356.1 GCA_945860405.1 Candidatus Kuenenia stuttgartensis
CTCAAGTCACTGGTCAGCTGGGAGTTCCCCGGCACGAAGCGGACGGCAGGCCCGACGGTGAATGTCCACTGGTATGACGGCGAGGGGCATGTGCCGACGCACGAGCGCCTCTCGCTCGCCGCCGATGTCGTCCTCCCTGGCAGTGGCTCAGCGATCATCGGCACGGAAGGCACGCTCCTCGTCCCCCATGTCGAGATGCCGCGGCTGGCCCCGACGGAGAAGTTTGCGAGCTTCGAGATCCCGGTCCAAGAAGCGCGCAATCACTACACCTCCTGGATCGACGCCATCCGCGGCACCGACCAGACGACGAGCCACTTTGGATACTCGGCGCCGCTCACGGAAACAGTCCTCCTGGGAACGATCGCGATCCGCCATCCCGACACGCTGCTGACGTGGAACGCCCCCGGCTTCGTTCTCTCCGGCGTGCCGCACGCGGCCGAGCTGCTCACAAAGCCCTACCGCGGCGGCTGGATGCCGGCGTGGGTGTGAGGGAGGCGCGGGGTGCCGGCCTGGCGGGATAAAAATGGTCGGTGCCTTTCTGCTTCCGGCAATGGCATGCGGGGAAGGCTGGAGAGAAAAAGCGATGACGAAGCGAGCGCATGACGAAGTCGGGTTCACCGTCGGCTCGGGGAACGTCTTTCGGGACCTCGGGCTCGAATCGCCGGACGAGGAGCTGTCAAAAGCCAGACTGGCGAGGCAGATCCACGACCGGTCCGTGGCCCTCGGGCTCAATGGGACGCAACTCGCGGCCCGACTTGAAATCCCGCAGCCGAAGGCCTCCCGGCTCCTCCGTGGGTTTGCTGACGGATTCTCCACCGAGAAGCTCCTCGTGTTTCTCACGATGCTCGGGCAGGATGTGCGGATCGTGGTGTCGGCCGCACGTGGCAGAGCCGAACTGGGAAAGATGACGCTCACGATGCCCGCGCCCGGAGCGAGACGCACAGCCCGATCGCGTCCACGGGCCGTTGCGGGCGGTCGTCGCACCCGAGCGCCGTGAGTCGACTCTCGTCGCGAAGGTCGCGATGGGGGGAGCGGAGCGTCCCGACACGGCTTCCTTCAGCAATCGCCCCCGAACGCGGACCAGCGCGCTAGCGATCAGAAGAAGCGCGGCTCGTGGCCGGGATCTGCTGGGGGGAAGGGGTAGGCACTGCCCCCGGAGTGCCTACGACAACAGAGCGACGAGGAGTCAATCGCACGACCGGCCAATCACCGCGAGCGTCTTGCACCAGCAAATCGGCGACGATCGCGCGTACGTCGAAGCCATGGGACTGCGCGTACGCCTCCCGCGCCGCCCGGACCTGCTGCAACACACTGTCTTCATTCATCGTCGGGGCTCCCTGTCGGCAACTCCTCGGGCGTGCAGATAAGTGGAGGCTCGTAGCCTGCCGCACGGCAGACGGCCTCGATCCGGGGCCGGAGCGTCGCGTTCGCGATGTGCGTGCAATTCCAGGTGACCAGGAGGTCGATGCCGTGCACCGCCGCTATGGCGATGTGGATGGCGTCCGACGCGGCTCGCACCGGCAG
The DNA here is from genome assembly GCA_945860405.1 of Candidatus Kuenenia stuttgartensis. Lineage (GTDB taxonomy): Bacteria > Planctomycetota > Planctomycetia > Pirellulales > UBA1268 > QWOP01. The sequence goes on from CAMARC010000356.1 coordinate 1,525, forward strand.
AGGCACGCCGCTCATCAAGGCCTCGGCCAAGGCTGCCGCTTCCGAGGTCTGCTCCAGGAGCGGGATGCCGGCCAGTGTCGCCAGCCGGTCTGCCGCCGCTCGGGCATCGCCCGCCTCGCACTCCTGCACAACGAGTCGAGACGAGTACAACTCAAACCCACCTCGGCTTGCCCACCACTCGCGCGTGACCTGCTGATGGGCCGCGCGGACCAGATCCCGGCTCGGCCAGGCGGTCAGGTAGCTCGGAACGGTCGTCTCGACATACACCCGTAGTGTCATGACAGGATCGTACCAAGTTCGGCCGGATCGTCGCCAGCCTCCCGCGCTTGGCTCGACCGGAAACGAAGGTCGCTCGGCACCGTCTTCATTGGCTCTCTCGTTCAGCAACCGCGAAACACCGCCGAGAGGGTAAGGAGCAAGATCACGAATCCCATCAGCGAAGCGCAACCGTCATAGGATCCGGAATCGCTCGGCTCGGGGAATGTCTTTCGGGACCTCGGGCTCGAATCGCCGGACGAGGAGCTGTCAAAAGCCAGACTGGCGAGGCAGATCCACGACCGCGCTTCGTTCTCTCCGGCGTGCCGCACGCGGCCGAGCTGATCTAGCTGCCCGTGGAAAAAGTCATCCATGACCTTTTTCCACTTTGAAAACCTCCGGTTTTCTCGAGTGCTGCGCACTCGCGACCGCCTCATGCGGTCGGGCCGGCACTTTATCCACAGCCTGCTAGGAAGCCCTACCGCGGCGGCTGGATGCCGGCGTGGGTGGGAGGGAGGCCGGGGAGGCCACGGCTACGTCGCGAAGCAGATCAGCCGGTGGAAGCCGTCGGGATCGACGAATCGCTCCTCCCCCGGGATCGTAAAGTCGGCGTCGCGCGCGAGCGCGGTGATCGTTGCCACGGTCTCGGGGAAGTCATGCTCCCGCACGTGGCGGCAGGTGTTTTCGCGGGTCTCGCCCACGAGTCCCCATCGCGTGGCGATCAGCTCGGTGTAGGCGGTGACAAACTCGTCGCGGGTCTCTGCCGGTCGGCGGAAGAGGTCGTAGAACACGAGCGACCCGCCCGGCGATAGCGCTTTCCGGCAGCGTGTGAAGAACCGACGCTTGTCGTCGAAAGAAAGATGGTGGATGACGTAGCCGGCAAGCATGACGTCGAATCGGGGGCCGTCGGGCACCGCAGCGGCGGTGAGATGGGCCATCAGATCCGATTCGACGAGCACGACGTCGAAGGGAGCGGAGGCAAGGTTCCGGCACGCCGCCTCCAAGGCAGCGGCCGATGCGTCGACGCCGGTGTATCGGGCGAGGGGCGTGCCCGCGAAGGTGTGCGGGATGGAGGTGGCGTCGCCGCAGCCGAGGTCGAGGAGGGAAAAACGTTTTTGGAAACACCCCTTCACGAAGGTGTGAATGGCTGCGCTGATCTCCCGATGCCGCATGAAGTCTCGGTCGATGATCGACTTGTAGACCTCCCACTGCGCGAAGATCGCGGTGGCTCCCGCGACGTTCTTGCCAGCCTTCGGCCCATCAGAGCCCGTCGGGAAAGAGTGGGTTGCCATGCTGGAGAGGGCCTTGTCTTACGAAAACAGGTGCGCCAGCAACTCAAGAAACGAGACCGCGCACTCCGCGGCGCAGGCAGCGGGTGAGCTGGTTGCCAGCTCCGCCCTTCTCTTGTGAACCATTTCCGCGGCGACTTCGGCGGGGTTGTCGCGGATGACTTCGGAAAACTCCCGGCACTCCCTCTTGATCCAGTCGGCCAGCTCGGTCTGGCTCATCGCCTTGACCTGCTGGAGGTCTTCGTAGCGGTAGGGAGTGTGGCGGCCGAGTTTCGCCAGATGCCTGACGAACGTGGCGCCGTAGGTCGGCTCTCGATCCATGGAACGGTCTCCCTCGTCAGGCCCTGATCTCGGCGACGATCTCGGCGATGCGGTTCTTTTGATCGGCGTCGAGCTGTTCAAACCAGGCAGCGGGCGCGTCGCCGCAGATCCCGAGTACCGCAAGCGCCGCCTTCACGCCGACGATCACGCGGCCAGGCTCGGTGCCAACCGTGTAGAGCCTGCCGAGGGCGAGCACCTTCTGCTGGAGGCCGGCAGCGCGGGCTTCGTCGCCGCGTTCGAGCGCTGCTTGAAGGTCGACGAAGATCCGCGGGCGGACGTTCGCCCCGCCGCAGACGCCGCCGTGGCCGCCGAGG
>CAMARC010000357.1 GCA_945860405.1 Candidatus Kuenenia stuttgartensis
CCCTTCGGCGGTCTCGATCGAACCGTGGCGGAAGCCGTTGGTGACGGTGACGACGAGGAGCCGGGCCGGCTGCTTCGCCGTGCCGTCGGCATCAACGGCATGCGCACCGACACCGGCAACGCCCAGCATGGCGGCCGCCAGCAGGGAAAGGATCGACCGGAGGACATCGCGACGAACCGACGGCATGCAGCACCTCGTGAATACGATCGAGCTCGTGAATACGATCGAGCTCGTGACTACGATCGAGCTCGTGGAAAGCGACTTGGGATGGAGCGCAGGAAATGCGCCTCCCCCCACTGACATCGCGATGGTACCACACGCCCCAACCACCCGCCGCCGGCCTGCCAGACCCAATCCCCCCCGCCCCGATCCGGTACGATTTCACCGTCCCACGCCGCTCCCACCCCGCCGGGAGCGGGGGCCTCTCGATCGCAGCGTTCCGGAGCCTCGCCATGCGTTTCCACGCCCCTGTCACCATCGCCCTCTTCTCCTTCCACCTCGCCATCTCCATGACGCCTGACGCCTCAGCCCAGCCCCCGAAGGAGGAGTTCAACTACGACGAGGCGAAGGTGCGGGCCTACACCCTCCCCGATCTCCTCATGATCCCCGAGGGAGGGGGCCCCGACGGCGAGGCCGTCTCCACCCCCGAGGCGTGGCGCACCGTCGCCCGGGCGCGCTGGCTCGGGCTCCTGGAATCGACCGAGTACGGCCGATTGCTGCCGGCCGTGCCGGTGACGGCCGAAGACATCGAGCGCGGCCCCGGCCCCGACGGCTCGACCAGGATCCAGGCCCGACTCCGTCTCGGCCACGGCCCCGACGCACCGGCCACGGAGGTCCTGCTCTATCTTCCGTCGCCGTCCCGCGGCGACACTCCCGAGCTTCCGTCGCCGTCCCGCGGCGACAAACCCGAGCTTCCGTCGCCGTCCCGCGGCGACACTCCCGAGCTTCCGTCGCCGTCCCGCGGCGACACTCCCGAGCGTTGGCCGACGTTTCTCCATCTCAATTTCAGTGGTAACCACGCCGAGTCGGCCGACCCGGCTGTCCGCATCCCATCTGGCTGGGTGCCCAACGGCAAGGACACCGGCGTCGATGACAACCACGCGAAGGCCGCGTCGCGCGGCACGCTCGCCAGCCGCTGGCCGGTCAAGCTTCTCCACGACCGGGGCTACGCCACCGCGACGGCCTACTGCGGCGATGTCTTCCCCGATCATGCCGATGGCCGGAAGGCGAGCGTCCTCCCCTCGCTCGGTTTTGCCGTCGGTGACGAGCGGATGGTGAGCGGCGACGAACCGGGGGCGATCTCCACGTGGGCCTGGCAACTGTCACGGATCCTCGATTGGCTCGTGACGCTTCCCGAGATCGACCCCACGCGCGTGATCGTCGTCGGCCACTCGCGGCTCGGAAAGACGGCGCTGTGGGCCGGCGCCGGCGACGAGCGATTCGCGATGGTCGTCTCGAATGAATCGGGATGCGGCGGGGCAGCGCTCGAGCGGCGCAACTACGGCGAGACGGTGAAGCGGATCACGACGTCGTTCCCCCATTGGTTCGCGCCGACCTTCGCCACCTACGCCGGCCGCGAGACCGAGCTCCCGATCGACCAGCATGTCGTGCTCGCGATGACCGCGCCGCGGCCGCTCTACGTGTCGAGCGCCGTCGAGGATCGCTGGGCCGACCCGCGTGGTGAGTTCCTCGCGGCCGTCGCAGCCGGCCCGGTGTGGGAATTGTTCGGGAAGGTCGGGCTTGGCACCGACACCTACCCCGCGGTCGACACGGCGATCGGCGGCTCGATCGGCTATCACGTCCGCTCCGGCCCCCACGACATCACGGCCGTCGACTGGGGCCACTTCGCCGACTTCGCCAGGCGCGTTTTGCCGGCGAAGGCGGGGCGTTGAACGGAGCTTATCTTCCCTCGATCGCCGGGCTGAGCGTCGACGGCAGCGGCTCCTGCGTCTCCAGGGGAGGCGGTGCCGGGGTCGCCTTGCCGAGGGCGACCGCGAGACTCTCTGCCGCCTCCTTCGCCCCCGGATTGATCGCCAGTGCCCGGCGGAAGGCGGTGATTGCGGCTTCGTTCCGGCCGAGCTTGTAGAGCACCACGCCGTGGTTGGTGTGGAGCATGACGTCGCCGGGGGAGGCTTTGAGCATCTCGCGGTAGATCGCCTCGGCTTCGGCGAATTGTCCCGCCACCGCCAACGCCTCCGCCTCGGTCCGCAGCGCGCTGTCGAGATTGCGGCGGGGCTCCTCGAGGTTGGGGGCGATCTCGACGGCACGGCGGAGCGAGGCAATGCCCTCCGCCCGATTGCCCTTGTTGACCTGGATGATCCCGAGGTTGTTCCAAGCCTGGAATTGGTCGGGAAACCGGGTAACGAGATCCCGATACCACTTTTCCGCCTGCTCGTTGCGGCCCGCGGTGGTCAGCGCGTTGCCCCGGTTTATCTGAACGGTAAACACCTTCGGCAGGAGTTCCGTCGTCACCTTGAACTCCTCGAGCGCCTCATCGGTGCGCCCCAGCGCCATGTAGGTGGTGGCGAGGTTGTTGTGGGTTTCGCCGAGATCGGGGCGGAGCCGGGTGGAATTGGTGAAGTGATAGAGGGCCCCCTCAACATCACCGCGGGCCCCCTTCCGCGCCCCGAGCCGGTTGTGCGCCTGCCAGGCATCGGGATTCGATTCGAGCGTGTAGGTCCAGAGGTTGTCCTCGTTGGCGAAGACGTGGGCATACCGCAACGACGATACGGCCAGGCCGGCGAGGAGCACCGTGGCCGCGGCGAGGGCCGCAAGCTGGACGGGCGGCCGCGCCGAAGCGAACCACACTGCCACCGCGGCGCACAGCGGCACGATGATGCCGATGATCGCCACGTAGTTGAAGTGGTCAGCCACCCAGGTGATCCGCATGTAGGAAATGGTGATGAAGCCGAGGATCGGGAACACCATGAGCAAGAAGAAGCCGAGGCCGAAGATCGCATGGCGGGCCAGCGTCGGTGCGGCGGCGGTGCCCCGGCACGACCACAGCCCGCAACCGGCCGCGACGAGGATCGGCCAGGGAAGAAATTGCGCGAGCTGCGGCGGATTGACCTGCCATTGCGGATAGATCGGCAGGAGACGGAACGGGAAGATCGATTCCACGAGGTAGAACATGATCGCCATCCCCGCCGTGGCCGTCCGCGACAGGAAGCCGACAACGGTGAACAGGTCGGCCACCGGCATCTTCTCCTCGCCGATTGCCCGGCCGTGCTGGTAGTAGATCGTGACCAGCCCGAGCACGAGGGAGACGAGGAAGAACGGCGCCGCCGCGACGACGTCGCGCTTCGCGATTCCTCCCCGCTTCCACCAGGCATGGACGAGAAGCACCACGGGGAACATCACCACCGACGTCTTGGCGAGCATCGCCAGCGCGAAAAAAACGACCGACAGCACCCAATCGCGGCTCCCCGTGCGACCGGCAGCTTCGGAGCCATCGCTCCACACCGCCTCGTCATGCCGGACGAAGAAGATCCCCGCGAGGAGGAAGAGGGGGAGCGAGATCGTGTTCTTGATCTCCGACACCCAGGCCACGCTCTCGACGCACACCGGATGGATCGCGAACAGGAGCCCAGCCAGCCATGCCCCCGGGATCCGCATCACCACCAGCAGCCGCCACAACAGGAGCGCTCCGGTGGCATGGAGGAGGATCGTGACGACATGGTAGCCGGTGGAGTTCAG
>CAMARC010000358.1 GCA_945860405.1 Candidatus Kuenenia stuttgartensis
TCCCGAACTCAAGCCCTACAAGAAGGTCGGCGGAGAGGTCGCGGGGACGCTCAAGTGCGTTGGCTCCGACACGATGAACAACCTCGTCTCCCTCTGGGTCGAGGGGTTCAAGAAGTCGTATCCAGGGGTCCGTGAGGGGATCGAGGGGAAGGGATCGGCCTCCGCGCCTCCGGCAATCACCGAGGGGACGGCCACGTTCGGCCCGATGAGCCGCGACTGGAAGCCGTCGGAGATCGACACCTTCAAGGAGAAGCATGGCTATCCCCCGACGGTCGTCCCGGTGGCGATCGACATGCTCGCCGTCTTTGTTCACAAAGACAATCCGATCAAGAGCCTGTCGCTCGAGCAGGTCGATGCCATCTTCTCCAAGAACCGCAACGGCGGCGCGAAGGCCGACATCCGCACCTGGGGCGATCTCGGCCTCGAGGGGGAATGGAAGAACAAGCCGATCAGCCTCTACGGCCGCAACGCAACCAGTGGCACCTACGGCTATTTCAAAGAGAACGCGCTTTTCAAGGGCGACTTCAAGCCGACGGTGAAGGAACAGCCGGGGAGCTCGGCGGTGGTCCAAGCGGTCGCCAGCGACGAGGCGGGGATCGGCTACAGCGGCATCGGCTACGCGACGGCCGACGTCCGCGCCGTCCCGCTCTCCCTGAAGACTGGCGGTGATCCGGTGACGACCACACCGGAGAATGCCTACAGCGGCGACTATCCCCTCGCCCGATTCCTCTACCTGAGCGTCAACCACAAGCCGGGAGCCGACCTCGATCCGCTCCGGCGCGAGTTCCTCCGCTATGTCCTCAGTGCCAGCGGGCAGGCCGACGTGAAGAAGGACGGCTACCTGCCGGTCACCGGCGTGGTTGCCACCGAGGCACTCGGCAGCGTGGGTGTTTCCGCCCCGTGACAAGCGCCGCCGTTGCCGACCGCAGCCTTTCCCTTCCTTCAGCAGATGTGACGACGCCCCGCCGCCGGGGTGGTGAATGAATCCCGACGCCAGCTTCACCGGCCGTGCCCGCCGTCGTACCACCCGCCCAGGGGTACGGTTCGGTGACACGTTGGCCCGTGCGGTGATCACGCTCGGTGGGATCGGCACGATCGCCGCGGTGCTGCTGATGGGGGTGTTTCTCCTCGCCGTGGCCCTGCCGCTGTTTCGCTCCGCATCGATCGGCGGACATGCCACGACGTCCCTCGATGCGGTCGGGGGAGGCGGGGCCGACGCGCCTGCCGTGATCGCCATCGGCACCGACGACACCGGGGAGATCGCCTGGAATCTCGACCTCGGTGCCGGGAAAATGCGGCTGCTCGATCTCACCGATGGCGCGGTGGTGCTCGATCGACCGCTGGGGGAAGCTGGCGCGGGACTGGACGGCGCCACGGCGCTGCGAGTTCATCCGGGGAGCACGCTGGCCGTCGTCGGGTTTGCTGACGGGGCCTTCCGGACCGCGACGGTCGGCATCGAATCGACTTTTATTCCGCAAGCAGAGATTGCCGACGACGCTCGGTCGATCGCGGTCGGCCAGGCCGTGCCCGATGCGAATGGAGCGGTCCTGCGGAGCGCTGTCGACCGCTGGGCACGGATCCGGGTCGTCACCGCGGCGTCTGGTGAGCCTGCGCGGGAATTATCGGGGCGGATCGTCGACGTCGACGTCACGCCGCTGACGGGCGGTCCACTCGTCGCGGCCGTCGACGACACCGGCGCGATCCGGGTGGAACGGCGGTCGACGAAGCGGAACATGATGACAGGGAAGGAAGTCACGAAGCGGGACGGTGCTACGATCCCTGCCGAGGCGGAGGTGGCTGGCGCCGCTGCGGGGAAGGCCATCCATCTGCGTCTCTCCGAACTCGGGGATCAACTGTGGGCGATTGCCGCCGATGGTCGCGGCCGCCGCTACTCGATTCGCGTGATCGACAAGCCGGTGTTGATGGAGACATTCGATGCCGGCAGCGGCGCCGACGTCACCGCCGTCGTCCGGTTGTTCGGAGGCAACGCGCTGGCGGTCGGCGATGCCGTCGGTGTCGTCCGGGTGTTTTTCACCTCGCGTCAGGCCGATGCCACGGCGGAGGACGGCTTGGCCGTCGTCGCTGCCAAAACCTTTCCCGCCGCCGACGCGGCCCGGCCGGAGCGGGTCACGACGCTCGCCGCTTCTCCCCGGTCGCGGTTGTTTGCGGCCGCCGATGCCGCGGGGACCGTCCGCCTCCTCCATTCAACGGCCGGCACGGCCGTCCTCTCGGTGAACGCCATGGCGACCGACCGGCTCGCCGGGGCGCCGCGGCTGCTGGCGATGGGGGCTCGCGAGACGACGCTGCTCGCCGCCGACGACCGGGGGATCGTGTCGTGGGGGTTCGATGCCGGTTACCCGGAGATCTCCGCCGGCACCCTGTTCCGGCCGGTGTGGTACGAGAACTATCCCGGCGCTGTCCACGCCTGGGAGACGACCGGCCACCAGACGTTCGAGTCGAAGTTCGGCTTCATTCCCCTCGTCGTCGGCACGATCAAGGCGACGCTCTACGCGATGCTGTTCGCGACGCCGGTTGCGATCCTGGCCGCGATCTTCTCGAGCCAGTTTCTCCACCCGTCGTGGCGGGCGCGGATCAAGCCGGTGATCGAGATGATGGCCAGCCTGCCGAGCGTCGTCCTCGGGTTCATGGCGGGGCTCGTGATCGCCCCGCTGGTGGAGCGCGGGCTGGCCCCGGTGATCGCCGGGTTCTTTGTCGTGCCGCTGACGCTCCTCCTCGGGGCCCACCTCTGGCAACTGCTCTCCACAGGGGCGCGGATGCGGCTGACGGCCTGGCGGCTGCCGATCATCGGCTTCCTTGGCCTGCCCGCCGGGGCCCTTGCGAGCGTGGTCGTGGCGCCGCTCCTCGAGCGTCTCCTGTTCGGCGGTGACCTTCGCGCCTGGCTCGATGGCCGGGGGGGGAGCGGCCTGGGGGGCTGGGTGCTCGCCTTCCTGCCGGTGGCAGCGATCGCCGCGACGATGATCTGTAACCGACTTGTGAACCCGTGGCTGAGGAGCGTGAGCATCGGTTGGCCACCGCGTCGGGCGGCGCTTGTGTCGCTGGCGGTGTTCGGCTGCGGTGTGGCGCTGACGGTCGCCTTGGCGGTGGCCGCCGGGACGTTCCTCGACGCCATCCGTCTCGATGCCCGTGGCGGGCTCCTCGGAAGCTATGTCCAGCGGAATGCGATGATCGTCGCCTTCGGGATGAGCTTCGCGGTCATCCCCCTGATCTTCACGATCGCCGACGACGCCCTGTCGAGTGTCCCCGATCATCTCAGGAGCGCCTCGCTGGGCGCCGGCGCCACCCCCTGGCAGACCGCGATCCGCGTCATCCTTCCTGCCGCCACCAGCGGCATCTTCTCGGCCGTGATGATCGGACTCGGCCGGGCCGTCGGGGAGACGATGATCGTCCTCATGGCGGCGGGCAACACGCCGATCATGGACTGGAGCCTGTTCAGCGGATTCCAGACGCTCTCGGCCGCGATCGCCACCGAGCTTCCCGAGGCGGCCCGCGGCTCCTCGCACTATCGGGTCTTGTTTCTGGCGGCGCTGACCCTGTTCTCGCTGACGTTCGTCCTCAACACCGTCGCCGAGATCATCCGCGAGCGTTTCCGGAGGAGGTCGCATGAGCTCTGATCCGCTTCGCCGCCGTCGCTCGAC
>CAMARC010000359.1 GCA_945860405.1 Candidatus Kuenenia stuttgartensis
TCGGCGGCAAGACGGTCAAGAAAGCCGTTGCCGGACCGCGTGAGGATGAGGCTCACATGCCGGCAACCGGCCGCGGCCGCGAACCGCGCCGCGTCGATCGCCGCGTCGATCGATGCCGGCTCGTCGAGCCCGGGAAGACCGACGAGGACGAAGGCCCGCGCGTCGATGTCGGCGGCCTGGAGGCGCGTGCAGGCCGCCGCGAAATCCGCCGGCGTCATCTGTTTGTTGAGCCAGGGGAGGATAGCGGGGTGGATCGTCTCGAGGCCGAGGGCCACCTCGAGCCTGCCGCCGATCGAGCGGGCGAAGTGCTCGAGGGAGTCATCGACGAGCCGCGGATGGGTCTCGACGATCACCCGCTCGAAACGCTCGACGAGCGCCGCGATCCGGGGCCGATCGACGACCGGCACGGCCCGCGGATCGGTGAAATTGCTGGCGTTGTAGAGCTTGATCCAACGGGGCTCAGGCCCCGCCGCCGACGGGGGGATCGCGGGGGCGTGCGCGAGTGCGGCCTCGATCTGCGCCGGCAGCGCCCCCGGCGGCGTCGGCCCGGCCAGCGTGTGCCGCCACAGGTCGCACATCGCGCAGGTAAACGGGCACTCCGCCCCGGCTAGAAGCACCACCCGGCAGTCAACCGTCTCACAAGGCGCTGCCACCTCCTCCTCGTCCCAGACGGCGATCGGGCGCCAAGGATCGACCGCCGCCTTCGCCCCACGGGCCCGGCGGACCGCGGCCGAATCGGCAGCCATCAGCCGATCCGCCTGGTCGGAGGGAGCGTCGGGGCGGATCATCGCGCCGCCGTCGCCGGGGGCGCGAGCGTGTGAAGCGTGTCGACTGAGAGGCCGGGATGGTCGCTGGTCGAGCCATCGGGCCAATCGACACGGACATCGACCGGCCCGCCGGCCATTCCCAGCCCGATCGTCACCGGCAGCTCGCACTGCGACTGGTAGCTCCGCGTCGGACTGACACGCCGAGCTTCGACCCCGGCTGCCGTCTTCACCGTGACAAGTGCCCCGATCGCGTCGGGATTGGCCCCGCCGCCGGCCAGCCGAACCCGCACCCAATGGTGCCCCGAGGCCTGATCGTTCCGGAGGAGGCGGGCCTTCGACCCGCTGGCGGTGAGAATCAGGTCGCTGTCACCGTCGCCGTCGATATCGGCCGCCGCCACTCCCCGGCCAACGAGCGGACGGTGGAAATCGGATCCCACGAGGTCGGCAGGGGCGGGGCGGAACTCGGTCGCCTCCCCGGCGCCACAGTTCCAAAACAGTTCCGGCGACTGCTCGTAGAACTGCGTCTTTTGGACCTTGTTGATGTCCTCCTCGAGATGGCCGTTGGCGGCGAGGATGTCGAGACGGCCATCGAGATCGATATCGGCGAAGAGGACGCCGAAGGTCAACTCCTGCCGCGTCTCGGGGCCAAGGCCGTTGGACACGGCATCGTCCTTGAATTGCATCTGGCTCCCTTGCGAGACATAGAGCGCGTTCATCTCGTTGGAGAAGTTGCCGATGACAATCCCGATTTCGTCGTCGTTGCGGAAGCGGGCGATGTCGATCCCCATCGCGCCACGGGCCTTCCCCTCGACGTCGTAGGCGATGCCGGCGAGGTTGCCCACCTCCTCGAACACACCGTCGCCCGAGTTGCGGAAGAGAAAGTTCTGCACGGTGTCGTTGGCGACGACGACATCGAGCGCTCCATCACCGTCGAGATCGTCAAACGCCAGCCCGAGCGACTTCCCCACCGGCACGCCGGTAGCGGCATTGCGGACACGGATGCCTGCTTCCGCGGAAACGTCGGTGAATCGCCCCGCGCCGTCATTGCGCCAGAGGCGCGGGAAGGCGCCGCCGAAGTTCTGCGGGCGCCCATAGGCCCGGCCGCCACCGATGAGGCGGAAGTCTTGGGCACGGTCGATGTCGCGCGACCAGGCGACGTAGTTGCACACGAAGAGATCGAGATCGCCGTCGCGGTCGGCATCGAACCAGCCACAACTCGTCCCCCAATCCCCCTCGTCCCCCGCCACGCCGGCATCAGCGGTGACATCGGCGAATCTCCCCCCGCCGAGATTGCGAAAGAGGCGGTCGGGCCCGACGGCACTCACGAACAGATCGCGCCGGCCGTCGGCATCGAAATCGCCTACGGCAACGCCGGTGCCGTAAAAGGGGACGTCGAGCCCGGAGCCGGCGGTGATGTTACGGAACGTTCCCGTGCCATCGTTGTCGTAGAGCTTCATCGTCGGCGGCGGCTGCGGCGCTTCGCGCTCGTCCCATGGCCAGCGCGATCCCTGGACGAGAAGCAGATCCTGATCACCGTCGCCGTCGTGATCAAAAAACGCGCAGCCGCCCCCCATCGTCTCGGGGAGGAGTTTCTCACCAGCCGCGCCGTTCTCATGGACGAAGTCGATGCCTGCGGCCGCCGTGATATCGGTGAACGGCATGGCCGGCATCACGACCTTCGGCTTCTCACGGCCGGAGGGGAGCGCGAGCTTCGCCTCCCGTGGCGGCGGGGGAGGGGGCTTAAACCCCAACCGCCACGCAACCAGGCCGCCGACGACGCCCACCGCGACGATCAGCGCCAGCGACCGCCAGAACGCCTTGCCGATCACGGCATCGTCGCGTTCCTCGGTGTCGTCATCGGGTCTCGAATCGCTCGGTCGCGTTGCCATCGGGATCCCCGTCTCTCTCGTTGCCTGCGCCGTCGAACCAATCCTCAGGAGCCGGCCCCGTCCTCCGGCCGCGCCTGCGGCACGACGCTAACCTCGTCGAGCGTCTCGTCCCGCCCGCCGTCCCCGATCTCGCCAGAGACCGCCCGGCCATCGGCCGTCGCTCCCTCCTCGGGAAGCTCCGGCGCCCCCGGCCGCTGGAGCGGATAGATGACGAGCGTCTCGGCGGCGAAGTTCGCCGCCGGATACTTCTCCCGCGCCAGCGACACTGCCCGGTCGGCGGCATTGTCGTCGAGTTTGTAACGCTCGTGAAGCATCCGGTGTTCGTCCGACTTCTCCCGATTGCCGAGCTGACCGTGGATCAGCTGGAGGTTGTAGTGGGCGGCGACGTTCTCCGAGTCGAGGAGGAGCGTCATCTCGAACTGCCGCGCCGCCTCCTCGAGGACCGCGCGGCGGGCCTCGGCCGCATCGGCGCCGCGGAATTGGCTCGCCCGGTCGTAGAGCGTCAGCCCGAGGAGATTTCGAACCTCGTAATCCTTGCTGAAGTCGAAGCCGCGCTTGCGCATCTCCTCGGTCCGGTCTTCGAGAACCTTGCGGAAGCTCGCCTCGGCCTCGTCGAGCCGGCCCTGCTGGCGGTTGACGAGCCCCGACAGCCAGGCCACCGTCCATGGGGGCGCGGCCGGGGCGGAGTGCGTCGCGGCGCGCTCGAGCGCCGCAGCCGCCTCGTCAACCCGCCCCTCCTCAAAGTAGACCCGGCCGAGGTTCAACGGCCCGTCGTAGCGGCCGAGCTTCTCCACCTCAAGAAAGGCCTCTTCGGCCTGTCGCAGTTCGGCCTTCCCCTTGATGAGCAGACCGATGCCGTAGTCGTTCCACCGCTCCCACGCCGGGATCTTCCGTTCCGCGGCGGCGGCGATCGACGTCGCCGAGCCGGCGACCGGGAACGTGACCTCGTCTTCCGCCATCGTCACGATCGGCAGATCGTCGACGTACGGCTCTCCC
>CAMARC010000360.1 GCA_945860405.1 Candidatus Kuenenia stuttgartensis
AACGGAGGGCTCCTGGTCACCGCCGCCCCCGACATTCTCCACCTTGTCGACCGTGATGGCGACGGGGCGGCCGAGTCCAGCGAGGTGATCCTCACCGGATTCCAGGCCGGCAACCAACAGCTCCGCGTCAACGGCCTCTGCGCCGGTCCCGATGGCTGGGTGTATGCCGCCAACGGGCGCAGCGGCGGCTCGATCACCGCGCCAAAGCGCCCCGACGCCCCGGCGGTCTCGATCGATCGCCACGACCTCCGCTTCCGCCCCGACACCGGTGAGGTCGAGGCCGTGGCGGGATTTTCGCAATTCGGCCTGGCCTTCGACGCGCAGGGAAACCGGTTCAGCAATTGGAACACGGCGCCGATCCGCCAGGTCGTCTTCCCGCTCGACGTCGCCAGCCGCCATCCCCTCTCGGCGCCGCCGAGCGACATGGAGGTGCTCGAAGATCCGAGCCAGCAAAACCGTCTCTTTCCCATCAGCGGCACGCCGACGACGTTCAACCGCGAACCGACCGACGCCTTCAATGCCAGCTGCGGCCTGTCGATCGACCGGGGCTCGCGCCTCGCCCCATGCGGATGTGCGTATGTCTGCGAGCCGCTGCTCAATCTCGTTCATCGTCGCGAGCTCGTCCCGGCCGGCGTGGCCTTCGAGGCCCGTCGGCCTGCCGGCGAGGAGACTCGGGAGTTTCTCGCTTCGCGCGATCCCTGGTTCCGTCCGGTGTTCACGGTGACCGGCCCTGATGGGGCGCTGTGGATCTGTGACTTCTATCGGCGTTGGGTCGAGCATCCCGACTTTGTCCGAGCGGAGCTGCGCGACGGCGTCGCCTGGGACGAAGGCAAAGATCGGGGGCGGATCTGGCGCGTGCGCCCGGCGGACGATGCTCCGCGGCGTGGAGACGGTGTCGGGGCGGAGCCTGTCGCCGGGATGGCAACGGCTCGCGTGGCGGCGCGACAGCGGCTCGCCGGGGCGGGGGAGGAGTTGGCCGCTGTGGCGCTGGCGTTGGCTGCCGATCCCGATCCGGCGATCCGCTTTGACGTGGCCTTGGCGGTGGAATCGCTCCCGGCGGAAACGCGCGGTTCGGTGCTTGCGAAAGTGATCGCCACCGCACCGACCGACCGGTGGGTCGAGCGGGCGGTGCTCTGCGTTGCCGAGGATGGGGCGGCCGAGGTCGTTCGGTGGCTCGTCGCCGGCGACCAGCGCGACGGCACCCCGCCGAGGATACTCCGGGGGCTTGCCGAGGCCTGCGGTCGGGTGGATGCCGGAGGGGATTCCGCGCCGCTTTCCTCCGTCGTGGCAACGAGCAGCCTCGATCGGGCCGAACAGCTCGCCCTCCTCGCCGGATGGGTGGAGGGGAGGCGACTGGCCGGTGTGGCCGACATTCCGGCTGACTTCGGTGGTCGGACATTGGACGCCTGGCTCGCCGTCGCGCGGGATGTCGCCGCCGGCGCTGGGCAGGACGACTACGGCGACGCGCTTGCGCTGTTGCACCTCGATCAATCCCCGGAGGCGTTGTCGATCCTCCTCGGGCGACTGGCGCTGCCGATCGGGGTCGAGGAGGCGGCGCTCCTCTTTCGGAGCCTCCGCGGCCGTGATCCGATCGCGGTGAGCGACGGAATCCTCGCCGCCTGGCCGGCCGCGAGCCCGGCGGTGCGTCGGGCGATGCTCGAGGCGCTCTCCACCCCGTCGATGGCTGCGGTCGGGCTTTCGCGGCTCGCAGCGGCGCTCGACAGCGGGGACGTCGGCCCTGGCGACATCGATCCCGAGGCACGGCGCACGATCCTGACTGGTGACTCGATTCCTGACGGGATTCGCACCCGGCTCGAGGCGCTCCTCGGTGGCGTTGCCAGCGCCGACCGGGAGGGAGTGGTTGCCTCGATCGAAGCGGCACTCCCCGAGGAGGGGGATCGTCACCGGGGTCGGGATTTGTTCGTCCGGCACTGCTCCGGCTGCCATCGGTCTGGTGGCGTCGGTACGCGCGTCGGGCCCGATCTTGCCGGGATGCAGAGCAAGACGCGGGAGCAACTCCTCGAGGACATCCTCGATCCCAATCGACGACTCACAGGCGAATATTCGGCCGTGTCAGTGGTCACCAAGGATGGCGAGGCGTTCTCAGGGCTCGTCAGCGGGGAGACACCCTCGGCCGTGCAATTGACCCTTGCCGAGGGGAAGGTGGCGACGATTCCCCGCGGCGCGATCGAGGTCATCCGTGGGACGGGACGGTCGCTCATGCCGGAGGGCTTCGAGCAGGCTCTCTCCCCCGGAGCGTTTGCTGATGTGATCGAGTTTCTTCGCCGCGGCCCGTGAGACGCCGGCCCTAGCTTCGACACCTCGAACCCTCGAGAGGATCCATGACGAGGACGAGGCGTCAGTCGAGGCCGAGGCGGCGACGGAGGTCGGCGATCTCCTTCGCTTCGAGCGCCTCGACCGTAGCTCGGTCCGCCGCCGGCGCCTCGACGGCGGCCTCCGTCTCTTCCTCCGCTGCGGCCGCTAGGCGGGCGAGGTAGTCGTCCCACCTCGGCTTGTCGCCGAGGTGGCTGAGGATCTCGACGCAGGAGCGCGGCGTGCGGGGGCGAATCGGGGGCATCGGGGCGCCTCGTCGGCGGGCGGTGTGGGTGGGGCCGAATGGGTGGGGCCAAGCCTGAAGGTGGTGTCAGCCCCAAGCACAGTCTATCCGGATGGGCTTGTCCGGCCGCGGGGCAGGTTGTTGGCGCCGACGCCCGGCGCGGCTTCTTCTATAAACGGGTCTCTCAAAGGCACGTCTGACCGCCCTCGTGAACGGGCTTCACCCTGTTCCTTTCCCCATTCCCTCCACGGCCCTCGAGCGGCCGGCAAGCAAGAGGCCCCCATGGATCGGTTGTGCGCTGCCCGGGCCTTTTCGCTTCGGTTCGCGATCCGCCGGGGGAATTGGTCGCTCCTCGCGATCCTTCCGGTGCTTCTGCTCTCCGGCGGGCCGCTGGTGGCCCAGGCCCCCCCCGCCTTGCCCGCTGATGCGGCTGGCTCGAGGGCCAGTGCCACTGAGGCCGCTGTGATGGCGCTGCGGAGCCAGCGGTTTGCGGAGGCCCTCCGCGTCGTCGACGAGGCCCTGACGCCGTTGGTCGCGGCGAAGGGGAATGACGACCGCGAAGTCCTCACGCTCCTCATCCTCAAAGGGCAGGCCTGCTACGGACTCGGCCGCCCGCAGGAGGCGATCGATGCGCTCGCCCCCTTTGCTCGCTCGCTCCTCACCCCCGGCCCACTCGTCGCGCCGGCCAGCGACTGGAACGCGCTGACGGTGCTCAGTGACAGTTTCATGGCGATAGACCGGTGGAGCGACGCGCTGGGCTGCCTCGAGCGAGCCCGCGCGATGCTGGCTGCCGACGGCGCGGGCGACCCACGCTCGAAGGCCATCAACACCGCCACGACGCTCGGCAAGATCGGAACAGCCCGGGCCCGTCTCGAGGATTGGCCCGGTGCCCGAGAAGCCTTCGAGGAGCAGGTCGCCGCGCTCGAAGGGGAGGACGGGGGAGGGAGGGCGTATCTTGCGGCCGCCCGCAACGGCCTCGGCCTCGTCGCTGACAATCTCGGCGACCATGCCGCCGCTGCGGAGCAGTATGCCCTGGCGGCAGCGATCTACGAGGAACAGTTCGGGCTCGAGCATCCCTACACGAAGCGGGCCC
>CAMARC010000361.1 GCA_945860405.1 Candidatus Kuenenia stuttgartensis
CCGAAGCGGGCGATCCTCGTCCCCGGCGACCCGACCTTCCGCACGTTCCGCGAAGCCCGGATCGAGCGGATCGGCGGGCCGATATCGAGGCTGCAGGTCGGCGTCGTGAGTGCCGACGGGGGTGACACCCGCTGGATCCCACTCCCCGACGAGCCCGGCACGTTTTATCTGAACCCACCTGGCTGGGCCGGTAACTCGGCCGAGGTGCTCATCGACATCTTCAGCCGCTTCCACGACATGCGACGGGTGTTGCTTGCAGATCACCACAGCGGCGCGATCACCACCGCCTACACCGACACTGACACCGCCTGGGTGGACCAGGAGCAGGGGGGCCTGGAGTGGATCGGCGACAGCGACGCGTTCGTCGTGTTCAGCGAGCGCGACGGCTGGCGACGGGCCTGGGTCGTGCGCCGCGACGGCTCCGCGCCGCAGCCGATCACCGCTGCCGGATGCGACATCATCGACCGCGGATTCCTCGACGCCACGAACGGCTGGCTCTCTTACTACGCCTCACCCGACGACGCCACGCAGCGATTTCTCTTCCGCGCGCGACTCGATGGCACCGGCGCTCCCGAACGGCTGACGCCGACCGACCAGCCGGGCTCGCACCGCTACACCTTCTCTCCCGATGGCCGCTTCGCCTTCCACACCCGGTCGACCTTCGATATGCCGCCGGTCACCGATCTCGTCGCGCTGCCCGGCCACGAGAGCCTCCGGGTGCTCGAGGACAACGCCCCCCTCGCCGCTGCCGTGAAGCCGCTCATCACCCGGCCGACGGACTTCCTCGAGCTCGACATCGGCGACGGCGTCTTGATGGACGCCTGGATGATCAAGCCGCGGGACTTCGATCCCGCCAGAAAATACCCGCTGTTCGTCTTCGTCTACGGCGAGCCTGCCGGGCAGACCGTGCTCGACGACTGGCACGGCGGCCAAGGATTCAGTCTCTTCCACCGAGCGATCGCCGATCTCGGCTACCTCGTCGTGTCGATCGACAACCGGGGTACGCCGGCGCCGAAGGGGGCGGCCTGGCGGCGGGCGGTGTTCGGCAGCCTCGGGCCGCTTTCCACCGCCGAGCAGGCGGCTGGGCTCGAGGCGCTCGAGCGGCAGTGCCCGTTCGTCGATCGCTCGCGGGTGGGGATCTGGGGTTGGAGCGGCGGCGGCTCGAACACGCTCAACGCGCTGTTCCGCAGGCCCGACGACTACGACGTGGGCATCGCCGTGGTGCCGAAGCCGATGCCCGAATACTACTGGGCGGGGTACCAGGAGATGTACATGCGGACCCCCGAGGGGAACCCCGAGGGCTACCGTACCTGCGCGCCGATCACTTACGCCGAGGGCCTGCGGGGGGATCTCCTCATCATCACCGGATCGGGCGAGACGAACACCCACGTCGAGATCACCGAGGGCTTGGTTGACCGGCTCGTGGAACTCGGCAAGCGATTCGACTATTTCGTCTATCCCCACCGCGACCACGGGCTCTCCGAGGGCCCCGGCACCCCCCTCCACTTGCGCATGCTGATCGTTCGCTACCTCCTCGAGCACCTCCCGCCGGGCCCGCGGTGAGTGACTGCCGCCAAAAACCAGCCTCCGCCCGCGGCTCACTCCAGCCGGAGCCGGGGAGCTTTCCCCGCCGGGCGTCGAATCCCTGCCCTGCGTGCGTGTAAGAAGGTGGAGGGCGATTCCGCCCCGCGCACAGCCCACCCGACGGTTTTGCCGCCATGTCCTTTCCCCCCACCGAACCCGGCCTTCCGGCACGGCTCGCCGATCGCGGCGATACGACCGCGTGGGAACGGTTCGTGGCGCTCTATCGGCCGGCGATCGTCGCGCTCGCGCGCCGCCGCGGCCTCTCTGCCGCCGATGCCGATGACGTCGCCCAAGAGGTCTGCCGGAGCGTCGCCGCTGCCGTGGGAACGTTCGAGCAGGGTATGGCCCTCCCCGGCCAGGCCCGGTTCTCGACGTGGCTTGCCACGATCGCCGACCGCAAGACGATCGACGCCCTCCGCCGCGCCCGCGTTCGGCCCGCGTCAGGCCACGCCTTCGACGCGGTCGCCTCGCGCGACACCGATTCCCGCCTCCTCCGCTTCGAGGTGCGCCGGCGCCTGTTCCTGGCGGCCGCCGCCGATATCCAGAACGAGATGAGCCCGACGGCGTGGGAGTCTTTTTGGCGGACGGCGATCGACGGCGCGCCCGCCGAGCGGGTGGCGAAGACGCTCGGCATGACCGCGGGCGCGGTCTACGCCGCGAAGGCGCGAACGATGCGGAAGCTCGTGGAGCGGATTCGGACGCTCGAGGCGGAGTGGTCAACCGATCCATCCACGCCCAGTGAGCACCAAGGGGAGGCGCCATGACTCCGCACGACGCCACGCTCCCTCCTACGTGTGCCGACGACGCCGCGCTCGAAGCGCTCGTCTCGGGATCGCTCGCGCCCGATCGCGAGCGCGCCCTCGAAGCCCATCTCGGCGGCTGCGCCGCCTGCCGGAGCCGGCTCGACACCCTCGCGGCCTCTCCCGAGAGCTGGTCGACGGTCCGCGAGCAGCTCTCGGCTGGCGCCGAAGCCGACGGGGAGGATGCCGTTCCGCCGATCCCGGCACTTGCGTCGCTCATCCAAAAGATCCTCGCGCCGAGCGACGACGACCGGATGCTCGGCCGCCTCGGCCCCTACGAGATCACCGGGATCATCGGCTCCGGTGGAATGGGGATCGTGCTCAAGGGGCACGACCGGGCGCTCGACCGCTTCGTGGCGATCAAGCTCCTCAGCCCCCATCTCGCCTCGAGCGGCGCCGCCCGGCAGCGCTTCCTCCGCGAGGCGAAGGCCGCGGCTGCGGTCGTCCACGACAATGTCATCGCCATCCATGGCGTCGACGAGTTCGCCGGGCTCCCCTACCTCGTCATGCCCTACTGCCGGGGCACGACGCTCGAGAAGCGCGTTCGCGATGCGGGCCCGATGAGTCTCCGCGAGATCCTCCGCGTCGGCCTGCAGACGGCGCGGGGCCTCGCTGCAGCGCATGCGCAGGGGCTCGTCCACCGCGACGTGAAGCCGGCGAACATTCTCCTCGAAGACGGCGTCGAGCGCGTCCGGATCACCGACTTCGGCCTGGCCCGCGCCGCCGACGACGCCAGCCTCACCGTCACCGGCCTGCTTGCCGGCACGCCGCACTACATGTCGCCGGAGCAGGCCCTCGGGAAGCCACTCGACGCCCGCAGCGATCTGTTTGCGCTCGGGGCGGTGCTGTTCACGCTTGCAACCGGAAAGCCCCCCTTCCGGGCCGAGTCGAGCCATGCGGTGCTGCGGATGGTGACCGACGTCGAGCCTGCCGATGTACGCCTCGTCAATCCCGACATGCCGGCCTGGCTGGCGGCGATCATCGGCCGGCTGTTGGCCAAGGATCCCGCCGCCCGCTTATCATCCGCGACCGAAGTGGCAGGGATGCTCGAAGCGTGTCTCGCGCACGTGAACGACCCGCTCGCGATTCCGCTGCCGCCCGAGGTCGTCCGCGCGGCCGCGGCAAAACCCTCGCCGGCAGCACCGGCGCCCGACCACCAAGCCACACCCCGAACCTTCCTCGATTCCTTGAGGCGAATCATGTCCGACCAGCGGCTCCTGTCGATCGCGGCGCT
>CAMARC010000362.1 GCA_945860405.1 Candidatus Kuenenia stuttgartensis
ACGCTCTCCGGGAGTTGCTCGCCGGTCCGCTCGACGAGCGTCGGCTTCCAATCGTAGAGATCGAGCTGCGACGGCCCTCCCGATTGAAACAGGTAGATCACCCGCTTCGCCTTCGGCGGCAGATGGAAGGCATCGAGCGCGCCGTGCGGTGTCTCGGGAACCGCCGCCGCGGCCCGTCGGCCGAGGAGGTCTGCCAAGGCGATCCCACCAAACCCCAAGCCGGTCGTGGCAAGGAGCCGGCGCCGGCTCATCGCCGGGGGAATGGGAAGCGATTCGGGAGCGGCTCCGAAGCTGGGCATCGTCATCGTTTCACCACGGTGGGGTCGTAGTTGAGGAGGGCATTGAAGACTGCGGCCAAGCTGGCGACGTCGACGGGAGAGAGCGCCGGATCGGCCGGCACGCTGCCGACGGTGAGGAGCTTGTGGGCGTCGTCGGGATGGGCCGTGTACCAGGCGAGTTGCTCGGCGTGCATCGTACGGAGGATTCCCAACTCGGCCTCGTCGGGCCGGCGGCTCGTGAGTCGCTCAAACCCCTCGGTGAGGAGCGACGCCACGTCGCCGGCCCCCGGAGGCTTCCCCGAGAGGAGCTTCTGGGCGAGGACGCGCGACGCCTCGACAAACTGCGGGCCATTCAAGAGCACGAGCGCGTGGAGCGGGGTGTTGGTGGTGTCGCGCCGGGCGACGCAGACGGCGCGCTTCGGCACATCGAAGCTTTCGAGGACAGGCCCGGGGCCAGTCCGCCGCCACAGTGTGTAGAGGCTGCGGCGGTGGAGGTCGGGGCCACTGCCGGGCGTCGCCGGCTTGAACGATTCGGCGAGGTCGTAGGTGTTGACCGGAGGGCCGCCGACCTGCTCGACGAGCAGGCCGCACGACGCGAGGATCCCGTCGCGGATCATCTCGGCCGGAAGGCGATGCCGCGGCCCCCGCGCCAGCCACACGTTCGCCGGATCTTCGGCCGCAAGCTGCGCATCGGCCGTGCTCCGCTGCCGGTAGGTCTCCGAAAGCATGATCGTCTTGAGAAGCGCCTTCATATCCCAGGCGAGGCCCCCTTCGGCCCGGGATCTGGAAAACTGCCACGCCAGGGCGTCGAGGAGCTCGGGGTATTCCGGACGGATCGACTGAGTGCCGAGATCCTCGGCGCTCTTCACGATCCCGATCCCAAACAGCGCCTGCCAGAGGCGGTTGACCGTCACCCGCGCCAGGAGCGGATTGGTCGGATTGGTGAGCCAGCGCGCGAGTCCCAGCCGATTCCGTGGCTCTCCGGCAGGGAAGGGGGGGAAGATCGCCGGCGTGTCCGGGCCGACGGCCTCACCACGCTGGTCGTATTCACCGCGGGTGAGAACGTAGGCGGTTTTCGGCGTCGCCATCTCCCGCATCACCATGATCTCCTGCGGCTGCTCGCCGAGATCGTCGCGCCCGCGCCGCGCCTCCTCGAGGGCTTTCCGGGCGGCCGCCACGTCCGCGTCGAGCGCGCTTGCCTGGAAGCCGCCGAGGAGGTCGGCCGCGCCATCGGGGCGACGTTCTTTGAGCAGGGCAATCGAGCCGGGCTCGAACAGCTCGCGGGCTTCGAGGGGCGAGAGGGCCCGGTCGAAGACCTGAAAGTCATCGACGAGGCCTCCTTTGAATCCCTGGTCGCGCATCCGCTCGCCGATGCGGATGTGATCGCCGCCGCCGCCGGTGATCTCGCGTGTCAGACTGTCGCGGACGATCTCCACCGCCGCCGGCCGGCCGTCGACGAAGAGCTTCAAGCCGGCCGCAGCGCCCGATCCGTCGCTTGTGACCACGAGGTGGGTCCAGCGCCCCACCGGCACAGGCTCCACCGAGCGCACGCTCGCCGCGTCCCCGGGCCAGAAGTGAATCAGCGACCACTGGAAGTGCCCCTCCGCGACGAGCAGCTCGTAGCCCCGGCTGCCGGCATCGGTCCACGCCTGCGAGCGGTGGAAGACGACCGCCCGGTCGTAGCGCACTGGCGCCTCGAGCCACAGCGCGACAGAGAACGGCTGACTGCGGCGGAAGTTCCCCACGGCCGTCTGCACCGGATGATCGCCGGTGAGCTTGAGCGCCAAGCCAGCGTGCCCAGGGACAACCGTGATCTCCGCCGGGCTCGTCGCCGCGGCGCCGCCATCGACCGTATTGGGGAAAGAATTATCGGCGCCCCGGTCATCGAAGGAAAACGCGGCGACGCGTCCCGGGAGCGCGCCGGGGTTGGCGGCAGCCAGCTCCGCCGGCACGTCAGCCTTGCCGGCGATCCACGCAAACACCTTGTCACGCGAGATCCGTTCGCGGCGATCGAGCTCCGTGGCCGCCAGTCGGCAGGCCTCGTCGGCCTTCTGCAGCGCCGTCTTCCAGCCCGCGTCGGCGAGCCGCAGCTTCGGCGTCGGCACGGCCGGCGTGAAGTAGCTGTACAGCCCCGCCTCGTCGACATCGTCGAAGAAGGCAAAGAATTGGTAATACTCTTTTTGGGTGAGCGGATCGAACTTGTGATCGTGGCAGCGGCAACACTCGAGGGTGAGGCCGAGGAAGGCGGTGCCGAAGGTCGTCACCCGGTCATTGACGTAATTGACGCGATACTCCTCCTCGACGCTTCCCCCTTCCGCTTCCTGCTGATGGAGCCGATTGAAGGCGGTGGCGAGGATCTGCTCGTCGCTGGCATTGGGGAGGAGATCCCCGGCGAGTTGCCAGGTGACGAAATCGTTCCAGGGGAGGTTGCGGTTGAAGGCCCCGATCACCCAGTCGCGCCACCACCACATCGGGCGATCGCGATCGACCTGAAAGCCGTAGCTATCGGCATAGCGAGCCAGATCGAGCCAATCGGCCGCCATCCGCTCGCCGTAGCGCGGGCTCTCAAGGAGCCGGTCGAGGAGTTTCTCGTACGCCTCGGGGCTCTCGTCGGCGACAAACGCGGCCACTTCCTTTGCGGTCGGCGGCAGGCCTGTGACATCAAACGTCGCCCGCCGAATCAGCCCGATCCGATCGGCCTCGGGCTGCGGGGCGATGCCGCGCTCGGCGAGCTGCTTTCGCACGAAACGGTCGATCGGATGAACCGCCTCCGCTCCCTCCGGCAGCGCCGGGGCTTTGAGCGATTGAAACGCCCAGTGGGGCTCGTATTCGGCGCCGGCGCTGATCCAGCGCTTCAAGAGCTCGACCTGCTCCGGCGCGAGTCTCCCAATCTTCGCTTCGGGCGGGGGCATGACGACATCGGGATCGTCGGAGACGATCCGGGCAATCATTTCGCTCGCCGCCGCGTTACCTGGCACGATCGCCTTGGCCCCACTGGCCGCCTCGGCAGTCGCGCTCTCGGCGCGGTCGAGCCGCAGCCCCGCCTGCCGGTGACCACTGTCGGGCCCGTGGCACTGGTAACAGGTGTCGGAAAGAATTGGCCGGATGTCGCGATCAAAAGAAATCGCCGGCTCGGCGGCGGAAGCACGCCCGCCAAGCACCACCAGCGCGAGCACCATGACGGCCCAGGCCCGGCGGCCCCGGATTCTTAAACAATCAAGCGCCATTGGATGAAGTGCCAGCGGGGACGGAAACGGCGGGGGGCGAGACCTAGCCCCCAAATTCGCACCTGAGTTCAATTCTATCCTGTCCGTCGCCAAGCGGG
>CAMARC010000363.1 GCA_945860405.1 Candidatus Kuenenia stuttgartensis
CAGCCGGTGCAGGGGCGCAGCGGCGGCGGACTGTTCGGCACCGACGGAACGCTCATTGGCGTCTGCAATGCGGCCGATCCGACCGACAACGAAGGGCTGTTCGCGGCGCTCCCGTCGATCCACGAACAGCTCGACGAATCGG
The DNA here is from genome assembly GCA_945860405.1 of Candidatus Kuenenia stuttgartensis. Taxonomy (GTDB): domain Bacteria; phylum Planctomycetota; class Planctomycetia; order Pirellulales; family UBA1268; genus QWOP01. Next base: position 143 of record CAMARC010000363.1, read on the forward strand.
GCCTCTCCTTCGTCTACCGCAGCTCGTATCCCAGCAACGCCGTGGCGGCCGTGGCCGCTGCCGATCTCCCTGCGATGCCGTCGCAGATGCCGCCGGTTTCGTTCGACCGCCGCGACCGGGCCGACGCCCTCCCGACCGGCTCGACCGAATCAAGCGCCACCGGGGCCCTCTCCGCCGGCGAACAGGCCCTCGTCGAACAGATCCGGCAGCACGGTGGCAAGGCCGAGGTGATCTGCATCGTCCGCCCCCACGGGGCACCGCAGGATTCAAGCGAGGTCTACGTGCTCCAGGGATCGAGCCGGGCGTTCGTCGACAAGCTCTCGCAGACGCACGGCGGCCGTGCCCTGCCGGCTCCCTTGCCGGCCAGCGAGGCCGCCAGAGCCGCGGCCGTCCCCACGCTCTCCCCTCGTTAGTCATCCCATGCTCCAGTATCTCGTGCGGCACGGGCAGAGCGTCTCCAACGTCGAGGAGCGCGTTCAGGGGCAGGAGGATGTCGCGCTCTCCGAGTTAGGCCGGCGGCAGGCCGAGGAAGTGGCGGCGTGGGCCGCATCGATCCATGCCGTGAGCCCGGTCACCGAGATCTGGACAAGCCCACTCTGCCGTGCTCGCGACACGGCGGCCGCGATCGCTGACCGCATCGATCGGCCCCTCCAGATCGAGGACGATCTCCGCGAGCTCCACGCTGGCGTCTTCCAAGGGCATCTCTGGGCCGATCTCGAGGTCCTCTTCCCTGAGGCAGTCGCCAGTTGGCGGAGTGGCGACGTCGACTACCGGATCCCCGGCGGCGAATCGCGAGCCGACTTGGCTGCCCGCGGTCGTGCGATGCTCGAGAAGCTCGCCGCGCGCGACGTCCCCTCGATGATCGTCGTGGCCCACGGCGGCATCCTCACCGCGGCGCTCGGCAGCCTTCTCGGCCCTGCCCATCCGGTGCTCGCGGTGGCGGCGATGCGGCCGTTCACGAAGCTCCCGGCGCTGGCCAACGCGTCACTGACGGTGCTCGAGTGGCCCGGGCCGGTGCTCCACCGCTTCAACGACACCGATCACCTCGCTGCCACCTGACTGTCCGTGGAAAAGCCATCCCTGACCGCACCGGCGGCGGGCACTTCATCCACGGCCTGCTAAGGTTCCTTCGGGTGGACTCCGGGCAGCCTCCGGGCAGCCTCCGGGCAGCCTCCGGGCAGCCTCCGGGCAGTCAGTTCATCGGCAGAACGTCGATCGTCACCGGTTCGGCGTTGACCGTATTGGCGATGCCGAAACCGGCGCGGCCCGTCGCCCGGATCGTCACCTTCCCGACGCCAAGCACGTCGGCCGGCACCTCGACGGTCGCCTCGGGGCCGGTCGTGCGGCCGATGACGCGCCCGTTGCAAAACAGCGTCACCCCCTCAAGCCCCTTGCCGGCGACACTCACGCGCACCGTGCCGTTGGCCCGCACCCGCTCCGGCGCGACGCCGAGCGCGAGCGTGCGGCCGTGGTTGGCGGCCGTGAAGCGGACAATGAACCGGCCCTGGGTCTCCACCGTCGACGACGAGATCCCGACGACGCGCAATTCGTGGTGGCCATCGGCGAGTTCGGTGGTGTCGAGCTGCTGACTCTCCCCCTCGGCGCACTGTCCGTGGCGGACGCCATCGACGAAGAACTCGAACCGATCGACGCGCACCGACTTTCCCTCGGGGGTGGCGTGGGCGTGCTTCGGGACTTGGCCGACCGGCTCGATCCACACCTTTCCCGCGAGCACGCGCCCCGACTCCAGCGCCGAGGAATCGGAGGCGATGGTCGCCGTGATCCTGGGGATCAGCCCCCATGGCTGACAGAGCGGATCGCCGACAACGAGGATCTGGTAGGGGGAACGGATCGACTGATAGAAAGCCTCCGCCAGGCAGGCGCCACGGGCATAGTGGACCTGGATCGAGGGGTGGGGAAACTTGTCCTGCAGGGCGTAGGGTTCGATGACCGTCCCGCTCGACCCGGCCGCGCCGGATCGCATGAACTCGGCGAGGTTTGTCTGGCCGCTGTTTGGAGTGAAGATCCCGCTGTAGCTCGTGAGATTCTCGCAGATCGCGCCGGGCACGATCGTGCTTGCGGCCTTGTCCCAGACGAAGTTCGGCGTCCCGGTCATGAGGCCGGCGACATCCTTCTTCCTCACCGGTAGCGTTCCCTCGAACAGCTCCCCCTGAACGCCAAGGCGGGCGAGCTCGCCAACGATGGCGCTAAAGTCGCGGCTGCGCGTCGTCGAGCGCACATCCTTGTTGACGGCGAAGTAGATCGTGCCGAGCGGCCGCGTGCCGTCTGCCGCGGCAGCGGTCGCCAGCCCCGACACCACTTCGGCGACGGTGTTGGCGTCGCCGTGGGTGACGCCGAGCATCGTCGAGAGGAGGTAGCGTGGTCCCCCCGCCTCGAGCAATTCCCCTGCCGCCCCCCATCCGTACCACGACCGGAATCCCTGAGTCTCGCGCGGAATGCCGTCGTCGGAGAGCGGCCGCCAGTAGCGGTTGCTGCCGACCTCGAGGTAGGTCGGTTGGCGAGAGAGGACGGCGGCGTATTGCGACGAGAGCCCGGTGAGCGATGCGGAGGGGTAATTGTCATGGCCGACCAGCGGCGCGGGGAGCTCATCCCTGAAGTCGATCCGCCAGGGAAAGTCGGTGGAGTAGACGATTTGGTCGATCTGCGACGACAGCCGCCGGCCGTCGATCGCCTGAAGGATCGGGCGGAGGATCTCCTCCCGGAACGTGCCGATCGGGATCGACTCCCGGCTCCCTTCCCAGGGGAGCATGAAGACGTTGATCGGCGGAATGTTCCGCAGTGCGATCCAGGCGTTGGCAACCTCGATGCTCGCGGGGCTTGCGGCATTGACGACGAGCATCACGTTCTCAGGCCCGCCCCCGGCGCGGACGGAGCGCGGCGCACCGGCAAGCAGCAGGGCGAGGAGCACCGGCGTGGCCAGCCGCCATGCGGCCCACCAGAGCGTGGCGAGCGTCCGCCCGGTGGGCTTTGGCCAGGGGAGGGGGCGACCCGGCAACCAGAGGGCCGGAGCATCGTCGGAGCATCGCCGTGACATGGACCGTTCCCCGGATGGTGGGCGGAGGCGGCGCGTTCCACGCACCGTGGCGCATCCTTGCCATCGCCCTCTCTTGCATCGTATCCCTTCGACTCCCACTCCTCCACGCCCCCCGGTTCGGCTGCCGCCACGCATGGGAAATGCCGTTTCGAGCCCCTGAATGGCTCTGGGTGGATTTCGTGATCGAGGGGTAGACTGCGCAGCGGTGACGTCGTCCCTTTTCGGGTCTCACGCCACCGCCTCTGGACATGCCACCATGGCTTCCCGCTTCGCTCGTCCCATCGCCGTCGCCGTCGTTCTCACCGCGCTCGGCGCGAGTGGCGTCATGGCCGAGGAGCCGGCCGCGCCGGTCGCCGCGGCCGCCTCGTTCTCGGGCGCCCTTGCGATGGCTCACCTCGAGGCG
>CAMARC010000364.1 GCA_945860405.1 Candidatus Kuenenia stuttgartensis
AAGCGGACCGGCCGGCTGACGTCATACGTGCCATACCGCTGATAGCCACGGTTCCGCGGCCAGTTAAAGTCCTTGTCACCCGCCGTGGCGATCTTCGAAACAATCTGCGACTGGCTCGACGTGCCGGCGATGCCGTGATCGGGTGTCACCGCCTGATTGGTGGCGTAGTCGCTGATCATGACCTTCGTCTGGCCACCGGTGAGGAGATATTTGGCAGCGAAGCCGAGGGCCGTGGGGAGCGTGCCGTTGGAGTTGGGGATGTTGGTGAAGATCCGATCGTTGCCGGCACCGTCGCCGATTGTCTCGGCACCGCTGCCACCTCGCGATGGGCAGGCAAAGACCGGCATCGTTGCCGAGTAGGCCATGGTTTGAAACTCGTTGTTGAGCTCCATGAACGGCGCGGCTGCGTAAAACGGGCTGCCGGTCTGGGTCTCGACGCCGCCGACCGGGGTGCCGAACGACCAGGCCCGGTAGCGGCCCGAAGCCTGCTCGAACGCTCCGCCGCTGGTGGGAGGACAGAGCGTTCCGCCGCCGAGGACGCCGGCCTGATCGCGGGTCGACACCGATGAGCCACCGAGGGGGAAGCACTTGTTGCTCGACTCGAAGTTCATCAATCCGAGGACGAGGTTCTTGACGTTGTTGGTGCAGCTCATCTTGCGGGCCGCTTCCCGGGCCGACTGCACGGCCGGGAGGAGAAGGCCGACGAGCGTGCCGATGATGGCAATGACGACGAGGAGTTCGACGAGCGTGAAGCCGCCACGGCGAACAGGGGACTTGAGAGACATGGACTCGGTTCTCCAGAAGATGCGGCGAATCGTGAATGAACAAATAAAAGAAAACGAACCGAACGGACTGCAACGAAGGACACGACCGAAGACGGCGTGCGGCCCAAAAGAACGCCCGCGAGAGAACACCGCCACTCGGGCACGCGAGTTTCCCGTGATCCCCCCCAAACAACCGGCACCGGAAGGTCGCCGGGAATTCTTGCAATCTAACCCAAAAGGGTAATGGGCTCAAAGAGCGGTTCCAAAACCTCCCACTCCCAGTCCCCCGAACCTCCCCCTTGGGCTTCAGTCGCGAGGGGGAATCTGTCGCCTCACAGCCCCCCCACATAGGCGAGAAGGTCGGCGGCTTCTGCGGCGGACAGGTCACGGAGAAGCTGCTCCGGCATGAGCGACTGCGACTGCTGGATGAGCTGCTCCACGTCCCCTCGCTCGATCCGGGCATCGCGGCCTTGAGCGTCACGGATCACGATCTCGCTCTCGGAACGCTCCACAAGGAGCCCGGTGTGGACGAGGCCGTCCTTGGTCTCCACATACCACGTGGCGAACTTCGGATCGACCTTCCGCGAGGGCTCGAGGAGGCTTTCGAGGATTTCGGCCCGGGTGAGGCGTTTGCCGATCCCGATCAGATCGGGGCCGACCGCCGGCCGGTCGGTCGTCGGCTCCGTGGCGGCGTGATGGCAGCTCCGGCAGCTGACCGCCGCCGAATCCCAGAGCTTTTTCCCCCGGCCGGCATCCCCTTGGAGGGCGAGGAGATCGGCCGCCCGAATGCTCGTCCCGAGCCGCTCGCGCCGCTGTTCCTCAGGGATGAAGCGTTCGAAGAGATCGCGGATCTGCGGATCGCCGTGGGACGTTCCCCAAGCCACCATCCGAACGTGGAGATCAGCCGGTAGCGAGCCTCCGTCAATCGCCCGGAGAACGCCAAGGGCCGCCGTCGGCGAAGCGACGACCGGCAGCCCATCGGCCGCAGGTTGCCCTTCGGCGCCAGCCTCGCTCGGCAACGCGGCGATCCAGTCGCCGATCAGCTTCAGGCCCCGGGTGTCGACAACCGTCGAGCCGAAGTGGGGCATCCGCCCGCGGCCGAGCGTCGCCATCCGGTAGTAGAGGACCGACCGCGTCGGATCGCCGGCCGTCACCACCGCCGCGTCATCGAGGGCGAACGTGCCATGGCTCGGCTGCAGGCCAACGAGCTTCGTGCGATCAAGGGCCACATCGGCCCTGACGTCGAAATCAGATGCCCCGCCCCCGCCGCGGAGGTGACACTGGGCGCAATTCATCTGCAGGTAGCTGCGGGCCCGACGATCGAGATCAGCGGTCGCGTCGTAAGGATCGACCGGCGGCGTCACGCTCTCATCGAGCGGCTTGGCGACGAGGCCGAGATCGGCAAACAAGCGCAGTTGGTTGCCGGGCACTCCCTCGACGTCTGCCATCTTCACGCGGGGGTCGACCGGGCGATTGAGCTGCGCCGGCGTGAATCCGTAGAGCGAGCCTCCCCGGGTGGTGTGGCACATCAGGCACTCGGTGCGGCTGGCGACCCGATAGCTCTGCCGATGGGAAACCCCCGGCTCGTCCACATCGGCAATCTCGAGACGCACGGCGGCCCCCTCAGGGCCGACGAGTTCGGCGTCCGTCTGATCGTCGTTCCAGAGATAGCTGTAGGCGCACCAATCGGCACCATTGAAATGGAGGAGTTGGGTCTCGATCCGCCGGGTGATGCCGGGAGCCGTCTCGAGGGTGATCGTTTTGGCGAGGACGCCATCGGTGGGAAACTTGAACTTCCCCCGGATGAATCCCTGCTGGGGATTCTGCACTTCGTAGAGGGAGAGCTGCGTTTTCCCGGGGAGGGCGACCCAGCGGTCGGCGGTCGTGCCGTCGGCCCAGGCTTCAGCGCTGACAAAATAGGGGACGACACCGGGGGCCGGGGCCTGCGCGGCGGTGTCGGCGAACAAGCCTGTCTCGCTCAACCGCGTGGGGAAGCGGAGGTTGGCCTCCACTGGCGGGCGACGGACAAGTCGGTGGATCGAGCCGGAGTCGTAGTCGACCATCAGCACTTCGCCGTCGCCGCTGAGGCCGAAGGTCGAGAGAGCCAACGGGGTGTCTGCGAGTTCTTGTTGCCAGCTGATCCGCGTCCCGTCGTGCCGCAGCCCCCACACCTTCCCCGTGACGTAGTCGCCATACACATAGGCTCCGGCCAGCTCGGGGAGCCGGAGGGTGGTCGACACGTAGCCACCGGTGATCGAACGGCTCTCGGTGTGTGGATGGGAGATCACCGGCGGCGTGATCGGATCAGGCCCCCGGCGCCGATCCCCCGCCACCGGCTGCGGCCCCTCCATGATGCTCCAGCCGTAGTTGCCGCCACGCTCGACGAGGTAGATCATCTCCCACAGTTCCCAGCCGACATCCGCGACCCACAGCCTCCCGGCGTCGTCGAAGGCCATCCGCCAGGGGTTTCGCAGACCGTACGCCCACACCTCGCCACGGGCTCCCGGCACGCCGACGAACGGATTGTCGGGGGGGATCGAATAGGAGCGTGGAGACTCGTTTCCCGCGGCCGGCTCGGGACGATGATCGACGTCGATCCGCAGCACTGACGCGAGGAGATCCTCGATCGACTGCCCCGTGCCGAGCGCATCGGGCGGGGTGGCGTCTTGGGAGTCGCCGGCGGAAATGTAGAGCATCCCGTCGGGACCAAACTGGAGGCTGCTGCCGTTGTGGCCCCCCGACACCCAAGCGACGACGAGCTCTTCGCTAGCCAGATCGATCGTCGGCGGATCGG
>CAMARC010000365.1 GCA_945860405.1 Candidatus Kuenenia stuttgartensis
GGGATGCCGGGCCGAGGGGGTGGGCCTGCCGGCGACCTGCTCCTCGAGGTGGGGATCGAACCGCATCCTGTCTATCGGCGCGAGGGCGACACGCTCGAGGTGACGCTCCCGGTGAGCCTCTCGGAGGCCGTGGAGGGGGCGAAGGTCGATCTGCCGACGCCGTGGGGCACGATCAGCTTGCGGATCCCGCCGATGACCAGCGGGGGACGGAAACTCCGGGCCGCCGGCATGGGAGTCAGGCATGCCAACGGTGCGAAGGGGGATCTGATCGCCGAAGTGCAGATTGTGCTCCCGATCAACACGCTCGTTCCCGACGTCGCCAAGACTCTCCTCATGGCCGCGAAGGCCGCAGAAGAGGGGGCGCCCCCGCCACGCCCCGGGCTGACGTGGTGAGCGGCGGCGCGGAGTCGTTCCCGAAAGCCTCTCGGCTCCTACGGCCGTCGGAGTTCGACCGCGTCTACCGCTTCCGGCGGAGTGCTGCCGAGGGGGCGCTGGTGCTCTACGCCTGCCCTCGCCCTCTCCCCGCCAGCGTCGCGCCGTCGCCGGCCCGCCTGGGGATGTCGGTGTCGCGACGGATCGGCAACGCCGTGGCCCGCAACGCCTGGAAGCGCCGGCTGCGGGAGGCGTTTCGCGTGGCCCGCAAGCGAATCCCTGCCGGGCACGACTACCTCGTCGTCGTTCGCTCCGGTGCGGCCCCCGGCGGGGCTGACGGGGCGGCAAAGATCGAAGGCATACTCGTCGCGCTCGCCACGAGGATCGTCTCGCGTCCAGCCTACCGGGATGCCGAGGTTCCCCCGGTCCTTCCCACCAAGCCCCGCCGCCGATGAAAGCCAAGGGCAGAGCCTCGTGGGCGGCCATGCTCGACGGTGGCGTCGTTGCACTGCTCACCGTGCTCATCCGCATCTATCAGCAGTTTCTCAGCCCGCTCCTCGGGCCGACGTGCCGGTTCCGGCCAACCTGCAGCGTCTACTTCCTCGAGTCTCTTCAATCTCACGGCGCTGTCCGGGGCAGCCTCCGTGGGCTGCGGCGGATCTGCCGCTGCCATCCGTGGAGCCGCGGGGGCTGGGATCCGCCGTGAGCCTTTCGACGGTCAGTCGGCGTGCTCACCGGCGAGGAGCAGCTGGACGACCTCCGCATTGGCCGGTGGGAAGTGACAGCGCGTGAGGGTTTCGATTTTCAGCCAGGTGAATGGTGGCTGCGGAGAGACGTTGGCGTCGACGGGCGCAGCGAGGTGGAAGTGGATCTCGATCGGCCCCCCGCTCGACGTCGCCTGGGCGACATGGAGCCGCCGGCCGACGTTCACCGTGACGCCGCTCTCCTCGAAGCACTCGCGGGCCGCTGCCAGCTCGACAGCTTCTCCCGACTCCACCTTCCCGCCGGGGAACTCGTCGCGCCCCGGCGCATCGGCCGCGTCGTCACGGCGTCTGCCGACGAGAACACTCCCGGCGGAGAGGACCACGGCCACTGCGATGACCGTCAGCGGGGAGTGTTGGTTCACGCTTCCGGGTGCTTGACGAACTCGAGGAGCCGGCCGGGCGAACCCATGATATTGTAGCCAGCATCGACATGGAGGATCTCGCCAGTGATTCCGAGCGATTCGCGCGACAGGAGCCACGACCCTGCCTTCCCCACTTCGCCTTGGGTGATGTTCCGCCCCATCGGCGACATGTGCTGGTAGAGGCCGAGCATCTCGTCGACACCGGCACCGCGACCGGCAAGCGTCCGCAGCGGGCCCGCGCTCACGGCATTGACGCGGACCCCAGCGGGCCCGAGGTCGTAGGCCATGTACTTCACGCAGGCATCGAGGGTCGCCTTGCAGACCCCCATGATGTTGTAGCCGGGGACCACCTTCTCGCCGCCGAAGTAGGTGAGGGTAAGGATCGAACTGTCGGCGGAGAGGATCCCGCGGGCAAGGCGGCCGACGGCGAGGAGGCTGTAGGCACTGGTCTCCATCGCCACCCGGAAGCCCTCGCGACTGCAGTTGGTCGTCTCTCCCTTGAGGTCCTCCATCGGGGCGTAGGCGATCGAGTGGACGAGGAAATCGATCGTGCCGAACTCATCCTTCGCCCGCTGCATGACCGCGGCGATCTGTTCATCGCTACCGGCATCCATCGGCACGAGGAACTTCGCGTTCGGCTCCGGGTCGGTGAGCATCGCGACGCGGCGGCGGTTCCGCTGCCGCTCGTCGTCGGGGCGGTCGGGGAGGTGGGAGAAACCGATCTGCCCCCCCTCGGCGAGGATCTCTTTGGCGATCGCCCAGGCGATCGAATGGTCGTTGGCGACACCGAGGACGACACCTTTGAGACCGTCGAACCTACCCATCGAATCCATCCTCCACGTGCGGAAAGCAGGGCTTGTGACCGACCCAGCGGGCGTTGCCCACCCCGGTCGGGGAGCGCGGAATGTAGCGGTTGGCGCAGAATGCCTCAACGCGGAAACCGTCTCTGATCGATCGAAGAATAGGTTTTGGGCCCCGAGGGGCCGAAACCCCGCTCTTCCGGCCCCTTGTTCTCCCGCCCGACGACGGTTAAAGTTCTTGGGTCAGCCTCGTTAGCTCAACTGGTCAGAGCATCTGACTCTTAATCAGAGGGTTCTTGGTTCGAGTCCAAGACGAGGCATTTGCTGGCTGATTTCGTCGCACCGCCCAGGGTGCGAACCGGTTATGTCGCACCGCCCAGGGTGCGAATGGCTCAAGTCGCACCGTCCAGGGTGCGAATGGCTCAAGTCGCACCGCCTAGGGTGCGAATGGGACCCGGCTCAATCGCCGGATGATGCCTTCCGGCGGAATTACAGGCCGGTGTGGCCGTGACGCCCTCTGGCGTCGGTGGGGCGCAGTGGCGCCAGTTGCGGCGGGTCGATCAACCGCGGCGCGTCCCCTCCAGCCGGCATCTCCGGCTTCTGCGTCCTCGGCGAATCGCTTCAGGCCGGAGCGGTCGATACGATCAAGGGAAGGTCGGAGCGGTCGCTTGAGGGAGTGATCATGACGCGAGGGTTTCGGGCTCTTCTTGCCGGCGTGGCGATCACTCTGGCCGGCTTTGGCTGCGATGCAGTGATCGCGCAGTCGCCAGCCGCCGAGAACTTCGGCGGCTATGCCGTCTCGGAAGGGCCGTTCACGTTCACCGGCAATGGCCTCGTCGGCACCTCGGTCGGCCGGTTCACGTTCTTCAACAACGGCCTGACCGCCACCCGCGTCGGCAACGCCACGGCCTGGAACAATGGTGTCGTCTCGAAGCGCCTGGGGCACAACGAAGTGTTCAGCAACGGCGTTATCGGCGTGCCGACGAAGAGGGGAATGGTCTTCACGCCAGGCTTCGCCCCGCCGGCTTACGGCCAGGATCAGACCCGAGTCCCCGGGCGGCCTGCGGCCCGCCATCACGCCGGGCACCCCGACGCGGGGAAACAGAGGTCGGGGGCCTCGGGCTTCGGTCCACGGGCACCGTCTCGCTGACGCATCCCTTCCGATCGCGTCAGCCGGTCAGTGACGGCGATCGCGTTTTCCGGATCAGTCGGTCCGAGAGCCAACGCTGAACGGGAAGTTCGATCGC
>CAMARC010000366.1 GCA_945860405.1 Candidatus Kuenenia stuttgartensis
CGGCCTACGCGGCTGCCCTGCGGGCGAAGGGCTGGAAGTTCTACGACTTCATCGGTGCTGGCGGCTGCCGGTTCATGTGCTCGTGGGCGACGACCGACGCCGAAGTCGACGCCTTCCTCGCCGACGCCCGGGCCACGGCCGGGGTGTGACGGGATTGTCAGGTCTTTGAATCTGGCTGACTTGCCGGTGGCCGTTTGCCCGGCGCCGGGGTGACGGCATACACTCCCCCCCGCAGAAGCTGCCCCGCCTAGGGGGATCTGCTCACCAAAGGGGGACCCATGATCCGCAGCTGCGCGTCGTTCGGTCGATCCTTCCCGTCGGATTCAAAGCTCCCCAGGGGTGCCGCCGTCCGCGTTCGAAGGCGCGTCAGCAGGCCGTTGCCCTGGGGCAACGACGACCCGAGATTGAGATCGGTCTACCCCGAACTCCGCCAAGAAGCCCGCAGGCTGATGGCCAGAGAGCGGGCCGGGAACACGCTCCAGCCGACGGCGCTGGTGAATGAAGGCTTGATCCGGTTGTTTCGGCAGCGGAAAAGACCGCGATCGGAGCACGAGTTTCTCATCGCCGTGGTGGTGATGATGCGGCGGGTTCTCGTCGATGCCGTGCGGCGGAAACGCCGCCTGAAGCGCGGCGGGCATCTGGCCCGGGTCGATCTGTCGATCGATCAGGTCGCGGAGCCCGAGCCGCGGGAGGATCTCATCGCTCTCAACGAGGCCCTCGATCGGCTCAAAGCGGTCGACCCTCAGGCAGCCCGAATCGTGTTACTGCGATTTTTCGGCGGGATGACCGGCGCGGAGGTGTCCCGGCTGGTGGGGATCTCGTCACGGTCGGTCGACCGGAAGTGGGCCTCTGCCCGCGTTCGACTGCTCCGCGACCTTTCCGGCGGCGGCGACGCTGACGGACGCCCAATGAAGGGCGAGCTGGGGTTGTTCGAGGAGGCCGTCGAGCTTTCTGCCGGCCTCGCCCGCAGCCGCTTCCTCGCAAGCCGCTGTCGCTGGAAACCCGCGCTCCGGGCTCGGGTGGAGCGGATGCTCGACGAGCACGATCGAGCCGGCACTTTCCTCGAGGAGCCGGCGCCTGAGCAGCTTTCCAGCGCGGGCTCAGGACGAACGCCGGGTGCCGCGTTCACAGCAGCGACCGAGAGGAGAAGTCGCCGCCGCGCCTCGGCGGTTCTCGAAGCGCCTCGCGTGGTGGGCGATCTCGGGAGCCTGGGATCGATGCGCGTCGTGCGCCGTCTCCCCGACACGTCCTTCGGACCGGTGTTCGAGGGCATCGATGGCCGCGCTGATCGCCCCGTGCTCATCCGGGCGCTTGCGGCCAAGTTAGCCCGGGAGCCGAGCGTGCGGAAGCGGTTTTTCGGGGCAGCGCGGAAGCTCGCCATGATTCGGCATCCGTCCCTCCTCTCGATTCGAGAAGTGAAGGAGCGGCCGGTGCCCTACGTGGTCGCCAAGCAGCCCGCGGGCGAGCCCCTCTCCGATCGGCTTGCCCGAGGCGAGCGGTTTCCCCCGGCGACGGCCCTGCGGCTCGGCGCGCAGCTCTCGGAGGCGCTGGCGCTCGTTCACGAGCAGGGCCTGGTCCACCGTCGGCTGTCGCCGGCGACGGTCTACGTGTCAGCCGGTCGTGAGCCGGGCCGAGCGGTGATCGTCGATGTCGGTCTCGCCCAGGCGGTCGAGGCGGAGGCCGATCCGCTGGCCCTCCTGCCGGGCCCCTGGCCCGACTTCCTTGCTCCGGAGCAGGCCGTCGGCGGCCGGCTCGACCGGTGGGATCATCGTCCCGATCTGTTTGCCCTCGGGAGCCTGTTGGTCGCGATGGTGACGGGGCAATCCCCGTTTGCCGCCCCGATGGCAGAGGGGGCGCTTCGCCGGGTGAGCGACGGCGCGGCGTGGAAGTTCGAGTCGATCCCCGCCCCCTTCGCGGCGGTCGTGGCAGCGCTCCACCAAGCTGATCCGGACAGACGGCCCCAGTCTGGGCTCGACGCGGCAAAGCTCCTCAACGAGGCGGCCGCCAAGCTTTGCTGAACCGCTCCCAGGGTGGCCAGGAGCGGCACTCGGCGCCGCGTTTCGTCACCGGGCGGGGAGCGGAGCCGTCGGTAGATCGGCCAACGTACGTTCAGTTGGTTCGCCGGTCGCCGCGAGTCGCCGCTGGGTGTGGATTTCGGCGTCGGTCCTCGTCCAGAGGCGAACGTTGCCGTCGGCGGAGGCGGAGGCGAGATCCTGGCCGTCGGTCGAGAACGCGAGGCCGAGGACGGCTCCGCGATGCCCGCGGAGCGTGAGCAGCGGCGTGCCAGTCTCGGCCTCCCAGAGCCGCACCGTCCGATCGGACCCGCCGGTGGCGATCCGCGTGCCATCGGGGCTAAAGCGAATCGCCTGAACGGCGGAGAGATGCCCCGCGAGCCGGTGGAGATGGACTTGCTCGACGACGCTCCAGAGGTGGCAGACGCTGTTTGGCGTCACGGTCACCAGTCGCTTCGACATCGGGTCGAAGGCAAGATTGATCACGCTATTGCCGTCGGCTTGGAGCGAGCCCGCGGGGGCACCGCTGCGGGGGTGAACGAGGCAGGTGCTCCCCCCTTCGCAGCCGAGGGCGAGAAGGGCTCCGTCAGGGCTGAAGGCGATCGACCGGACGGGCTCCGTGACGCTATCGAGCAGCTTCGGATCGGCCTCGCCTTCGACCTTCCAGAGCCGGGCTGTGCCGCTCTTCTCGAGGGTGGCCACGTGCCGGCCATCGGGGGAGAAACGGATGGCGACGACGCCGGAGGAGTGTCCGGGGAGCGTTTTTCGCAGGGCGCCGGTGGCGGCGTCCCAGAGACGGCCCTCGCCGTCGGTCGATCCGCTGGCGACGAGCTTCCCGTCGGCGCTGAAGTCAAGTGACACGACCTGTCGCGAATGGCCGCGGAGGGTGTGCCGGGTGCTGCCGTCGCCCGTGTCGTGGAGGATCACGAGGTCGTCGTCGGCGCCGACGGCCACGACTCGGCCGTCCGGGCTCAGGGCGGCCGCGCGGATCGGCTCGCGGCGGGGGCCGAAGCGGAGGATAAAAGTCGTCGTGTCGGCATCCCACAGTCGGGCCGATCCGTCGCGCGACCAGCTCACCATCCGCGGGCTGTCGGGGAGGAAGGAGAGGCCGTCGACTTCCCTGTCGTGGCCGCGCATCACCGCTGGCCCATCGGAGAGACCGCCATCCCAGACGAGGGCCGTGCCGTCGCGGGAGCCAGAGAGGATCGTACGGCCGTCGGCGGCCCAAGCGATCGATTCGATCCGGCTGAGATGCCCCTTGAGGGTTCTCGTCCGTTCGCCAGTGTCCGTCCACCAGCGCCGGATCGTCCGATCGGAGGAGGCGGTCGCGAGTTGCTTGCCGTCGGGGCTGAAGGCGAGATCGATGACGTTGGCGTCGTGCTCCCCCAAGATCGCGACGCGGCGGCCATCGGCGGTGTCCCAGACGATCGCGTCGTCGTCGTGCGAAGCACTCGCCAGCCGGCGGCCGTCGGAGCTGAAGCAAAACCGCGTGATGTGGCTGGAATGCCCCTTGA
>CAMARC010000367.1 GCA_945860405.1 Candidatus Kuenenia stuttgartensis
GAAGGGGGGCGGCAATTCGCGGAAGTGCCGGAGGTGGAGTCTGGGCCCCAGGGAGGAGGTTTCGCGAGCCTGCCTGCGGCGCTCTCGGCGGCGAAGGCGTACGCGAGCCTCGGCACCGCGCTCAAGAACCATCTCGCCCGGACGGCGAAACTGACCGTCTTCACCGCGCCAGCGATCGACGCGGTGTCGCGCCCCGACGAGACCGAAGGGGAGTTTCGCGTCCGGATCGCCCAGCAGGTGCGCGAGTGGCGCGACAAGGAGATCGACCGGATCAGCGACAAGAGCGCCGCCAAGCTCGCGTCGCTGAATGACCGGATCGGGCGGGCCCGGCAGAAGGTGGAGAAAGAGAAGGCGGAGGCGAAGAACAAGTCGATGCAGACCTACGTCTCGATCGGCACCGCCGTCCTTTCGGCGATCCTGGGGCGGAAAGTGGCCAGCTCCACGACCGTGGGACGGGCGGCGACCTCGATGCGTTCCGCGAGCCGGGCAACGCGCCACCAGGCTGACGTCGTCCATGCCGAGGAGGCGCTTTCCGACCTCGAGGAGAAACTCGCCACGCTCGAGGGTGAAGTGAGTGAGGAACTCGAAAAGGTGCGCCTGCAGGCGAATCCCGACCGGCTCGTTCTGGAATCGATCGAGATCGCCCCGAAGAAGACGGAGATCTCGGTGGATGACGTCGTCTTGGCGTGGGTGCCGGCCGTCGAGTCTTTTCCGGTGGCGCGGGGCGAGGGTGCTTCCACGCGGCGGCCGTGGGGAGGTGACACTTGACCGCTGCCGGACCGTGCCGCGAGATCGTCCTCGTTGACTGCCCGGACGAGGTGGGGCTGATCCACCGGATCACCGGTGTTCTCCAGACGCTGCGCCTCAACATCGACACCAACCACGAATACGTCGATGCCGCTCAAGGGTGGTTTTTCTTCCGTGCCGAAGTGACCCCTGCCGCGGGCCCCGTCGCGGCGGCCGATCTGGAGCGCTTCCTGATCGCCGCGCTCCCCGCCGGGGCGACCGTCCGCGTCAGCCGCGATGCTGTCCGGCGGATCGTTGTCTGTGCGACGCGCGAGCCCCACTGCCTCGGCGAGCTTTTGCTCCTGGCTTCCTGCGGCGATCTCCCGGTCCGGATCGAGGCGGTGGTGGCCAATCACGATTGCCTGCGGGGCCTCGTCGAGCGCTTCGACGTCCCCTTTCATCACGTGCCCCACGAGGGAATCTCGCGGGAAGATCACGAGACGGCGCTGTTTGCGGAGATCAGCAGGTATGCGCCGGAGTATGTCGTCCTCGCCCGCTACATGCGGGTCCTCTCCGCGGGGGCGATCGGCCACTACGCAGACCGGATCGTCAACATCCACCATTCATTCCTGCCGGCGTTCGCCGGCGCGAGCCCCTACAAGCAGGCCCACGAACGCGGCGTGAAGCTCATCGGGGCGACGGCGCACTTTGTCACCGCCGAGCTCGACGCCGGGCCGATCATCGCTCAGGACGTGATCCCGGTGAGCCATGCCGACACGCCGCAGCGGATGGCGCAGGCAGGCCGCGATGTCGAGAAGCTCGTGCTTGCCCGAGCGGTGCGGCTGGTGGCCGAGGAACGCGTCTTCCTCCATGGCCGGCGGACGGTGGTGTTCGGCTGAACGCGGCCGCGCGTCAGTCGTCGAGGCCGAGATCCTCGTTGTAGCCCTGCTGGACGACGGCGTTCTCGGCGCGCTCGTGGGCCTGCATGCGGTGCATGAAGACGTCGAAGGCCTCGTGCATCTCTTGCCATGCCTCGGCGCAGGGGGCTTCTCCGACTTCGGCAAAGCGGTCGACGATCCGGTCGAGATCGGCCAGAAGCGCCCCGTGCTGGGAGAGCACCTCCGTCGCGGCGGAGCCGAGCCTCGGCATGCGGGCGACCGCCTCCTCGATGAACCCCCCCGACTCCTCCTGTTGGAAGTGATCGGCGAGATGGCCACGGAGCGTGGCGATTGCCCGGACAAGCTCTTGGAGGCGTTCGCAGCCCGGAGGAGACTCGGTGGCCAGCATCGTGCGGAGCGCGGAGAGTTGCTGGAACAACTCGCGATGCTCGGAGAGGAGATGCCCGAGGATCACCGGGTCGGGCCTGTCGATTGATGGCATGGCTGCAGCCTCCGTCGCAGGAAAGGTTTCCACGATTCGATCCTACGGACGGTGTAGGCTGAAGATCACGGACGGCTCCCCCGTGGCCGTCGTGCGCGGCTCAGGTCCCACGGACACTCCCTCCGGTCTGCCGATGCCCGATCCCCCCCCCGCGACTGAAGACACGTCTCTAGCCGGCTCGAGCTCTGCCTCGCACACCTTCCGGGCGCAGGCCGTGCTCGCCGGCACGGGGATCGATCTCGGCGCGCTTGGCGCCGCGGAGAGGCCCGGCGGTGCGCCGCTGGTCGTGGAGTTGATCGGCGCGCTCGATGGGCTGGGGATTGCCGGATCCCCGGCCGCTGGCCTGGGCGCTGGGCGGGCGACCGGCGTAGCCGTTCTCTTCCGATATGGGGCGGTGGTGTTTTTCGGCGTCTCTCCGGCGGGGGTGTCGGAGTATCTGCGGCAGATCGGCCCCCATCTCCGTCAGCCGCTCGGGGCGGCCGATCGGGAAACGGAGGGTCTCGAGATCCGTGTCGGCGGGGCGCGGGAGACGTTCGAGGGGAATGTCCTTGTCCTCGCCGATGTCACCCTCGAGAAGCTCCAAGTGGTCGCCGACATCATGGCCAAGAGCGTGTCGCTGGCCCACCACGAGCGCAACATCGAGCGGCAGTTCGAGCGGATCGAGCCGTTCGCCGTGAACCTCGAGCATTGGGGGCGCGGGGGCCGGGCGGCCCACGAGCTTCTCCAGCATCTGGGAACGGCCCTCCTCGCCGAGCATCGGGTCGTGGCGGGGGCCCGCGTCGACGATGCCCCGGAGCTCCTCTGGGACCATCCGGAGCTCGAGCGGATCTGGGCCAGGCTTCGCGATGAGTTCGAGATCCGGGAGCGGTTTGCCGCCCTCCATGGCAAGCTCGCGCTCATCTCTCGAACGGCGGAAACGGCGCTCGATTTGCTCCAGAACCGGCGGGCGCTGCGCGTGGAATATGCGATCGTCGGCCTGATCGTCTTCGAAATCTTTCTCACGCTTCTCCAGTGGTGGCTCTCCAGTCGCGTCGGCTGACGTTCCCCCTCCGCGGTGCAGCCTGCTATAAAACGGCGTTGTCCGCCGCTCCCCTGCCCTCCTCCTTCCTTTCCTTTTCCTTCCGGAATCCCGCCATGAAGTCCCCACGCCAGGCCCGCTTCGGGTGCCTCCTGGTTCTCGTCACGGGAGTGTTTGTTGCCATCCGGCCGGCCGCCGCCCAGCAGGTGGCGGTGGAGGAGTTCACCCTCCCCAACGGGATGCAGTTCCTCCTCGTGCCGCGTTCCGACCAGCCGAACGTCGTCAGTGCCGGGTGGGTGGCGAAGGTGGGGAGCGTCAACGAGCGCCCCGGGATCACCGGGATCAGCCACTTCTTCGAGCACATGATGTTCAAGGGGACCGACACGATCGGCACCCG
>CAMARC010000368.1 GCA_945860405.1 Candidatus Kuenenia stuttgartensis
CGCGGCGACGAGCAGCGCCGCGACTGTCGCGCGGAGCATGTCCGTGGAGAAGGCCCGGCCCGACGCCGACCTGGAGCCAAACAATCCGACGATCAACGCCTTCATCACGAGTCCCCTTGTGCCGTTCGGCTCTCCGTGGAGACCGTCATCCCTGCCGTCGATCCACGCGTCGCTGCGATCGCTCCCTCACTGTCCCCTCCGTGCCGCGGGCTCACGACCCAGAGTCGTCCGGCGGCGGGCCGCTCGACGCGCCGCGGGCGTCCTTCGAACGGTTGTTGCTCTGCGAGCGGCTCCGCGACGGCTTGCGGCCGTTGCAGCTGCGGCACTGACCCCCCTTGCACTTCGAGCATTCCTTCGGGATCGGCAGGCCCTGGAGCTCGTCCGGCTCCATCCGAGCCAGCCGCACCACCGCCTCGAGGTCACGCTGGTGCACCGCGACGGCGGTCGAGTCGCCACGGCTCTCGGCCTGCTCGGTGAGGCGCCGCCAGGTCTGCCGGGCGCTTTCGGTGTGCGGCTCCCAATCGTCGCGGCCGTAGCCCTCGAGCCGCTTGAGCCAGGCCACGTAGAAGTCGCTCGTGGCGAGGATCGCGCGGGCGTCGTCGACGAGCGCCGGATCGGCCGCCGGATCGGTCTCGAGCTCGTCGACGAGTGCGCCGAGTTCCTGGGAGGCCGGCGCCAACTGGCTCGCCGCGATCCGCGCCTTGCCCCGTTCGATCCGCAGCCGCCGCGCTGTTGCCAGATCGGCCGCCGGCAACGCCGCCAGTGCCGCCGAATAAGCCTCGACCGCCTCCTCGGCATCGTCGGCCGCAAGCGCCGCTTCGGCCCGCGCCACCTCGACGGCGGCACGATCGCGCGCCCGGGCGTCGACGCCGGGCCCGAGATGCCAGGCGAGCATCGCCAGCGGCACGAGCATCCAGGCCACGAGTGTGATCGTCTTCATCGCGCACCTCCAAGCGGCAGATTCGACCCCCCGGCCCCGACCGGCCGGCGGCCGGGTGTCGGCGGAGACCATCTCTCCGTCCGTCCGTCCTCCCCCAGTATCGCCCCGACGCGGCTGCGCCGCACCCCCGGTTGCCACCGTGACCCTGCCACCGCCAACAGGAGCGGGAGGAGGGCGAGGAGGGCCGTCCCCGCCACCGTCGCGGCGATCGCGTAGTCCCGGAGGGCGAGCCGGTCGAGGAGCCGTTCCCGCGGCACCATGCCCAGGGTCGTGAGGGCGTCGGTCGGCACCTGCTTGGTGTTGCCGTCGTGATAGATCCCGCCGGCCCGGAGGGCGACCTGGCGGAGCGTGGCAACGTCCTGCCGCGACATATGGCCGTCGATGAACTTCCCCGCCGCCGGATCTCCCACCCCGACAAGCAACACCCCCGACACGCTCTCGGGCATCTTCGGCAGCCCGGTGGCCGGCACCGTGTCGCCGTCGGTGACGACGAGCACCGTCGCGCTCCCCGGCCGCCACGGCCTGGCGATCCGGGCCGCCGCGGCGAGGCCGGCGAAGAGGTCGGTCTTCCCGGCCGGGAAGGCGAACGACAGCGGCAGGTCATCGAGGATGTTGGCGAGGACATCGGCATCGCGCGTGTCCTCGACGACAGGGAGGGCCCCCGAGGCCACCGCCACGACGCTCACCCGGTATTGATCGACCGGCACGCGCGCCAGCACGCTCCGCACGAGCGTCGCCGCCCGCGCCCGCCGGCTCTGCGTCCCGTTCGGCCCGGCATCGACCAGCCGCATGCTCGGCGAGACATCGAGAACCACGAGGAGATGGCGGATCTTGTCGGCCCCAAGCGCCTTGCCGCCGTGCGATATCGGCTCGACGAGCACCAGCGCCGTCAGCCCGAAGGCCGCCGCCGCCGCCGCGAGCGTGCGGAGCCCCGGCGCGAGCCGTGCCCACGGCTCCGGCTTCCCGCCAGGGCCGAAGGCGAGCTGGCCGATGGCGCGGACGCGGGCCGCGTGGAGGATCTCGGCCATCGTCCACAACAGCGCCACCGCCGCCGCCACGATCGCGGCGACGGCCGGCGCGTCGTCGCTGGTAACCGCGGTCACCATGGTGTGTACCTCAGGCCGAAGGCGCACGCGGTGGCGAGGGTGAGAAGCGAGAGACCGGCGATCGAGAAGGGAAGAAAGAAGTCGATCGTCTCGGTGGCGGTCTTCTCCATCCGGGTCCGCTGCATGCTGTCGATGCGGCCGAAGACTTCGGCAAGCGTGCCCGGATCGCTCGAGGCAAAGGCCCCGCCGCCGGTCGCCGCCGCAAGATCGACGATCGCCGCCGGGATCGGCTGGTCGGCGACATGGATCGCCCACAGGTTGATCCGCTTCTCCTTCAGGACCTTCGCGACGGCGGCCTCGTTGCCGTCCCATAGGTCGAAGCTCATGCCATCGGAGACCAGGACGATCGCCCGATCCCCCTCCTCCCGCTCGTCGAGGACCTCCGCACACGCCAAGAGTGCCTTGCCGATTGCCGTCCCGCCGAACCATGGGGGGACGAGATCGGGCTTCATGAACGGCACGGCGCAGCGGATCGCCGAGGTGTCGGTCGTGAGGGGTGCCCAGTGGAGCACCGACGTGCCGAAGAAGGTCAGCCCGAAGGCGTCCCCCTCGCGCACTCCCAGGAAGCGGTCGATCGCCGCCATCGAGGCGTCGTAGCGCGTGCCGTCGCCACAGGGGGCGAGCATGCTCCCCGAGATGTCGACGCAGAACTCGATGTTCGTGAGCACGCGCCGCGCCTTCGGCTCGGCGGTGCGGACCGGGCCAGCGGCGATCGCGATCCCCACCGCCGCCAGGAGGGGGAGGAGCGACTCGGCCAGGTCGAGCCCCACCCGGAGCCAGCCTCCGCCGCGGTGGGGATGATGGTCGAAGGGGAGGACGACTCGCCCCCCTCCCCGCCGCCAGATCCGCCACCCAAGCACAAGTGGCAGCGCGAGCAGGAGGAGGAGCCACGGCTGGGTGAAGCTCATGGGTCCCTCCCGGCTTTGGAGCGGTCGGGCGGCAGCAATCCGGCCACGAAAGCGCCCAGGTCGGCAGGAGCCAAAACTCCGCCGGGGGCATGGAGCCAGCCTTCGAGGCGCTCGAGGGCCGCGGCGGCGGCGGGCTCCTTGCGCAAGCCGGCGACGAGTTGGCGGGGCTCGGTCCGCTCGAGGCCGAGCCGCTTTCGCCACGCTTCGTAGACGAGGCGCTCGATCGCCGCCCCCTCGCCGTCGCCGAGCGTGCCCGCACGAGCCTTGGCGACGAGGAACGCCAGTTCATCGGCCGGTGTCGCCGGCCGCTCCGCCGCGCGCGGTCCAGCCGGGCCCGTCCGGCGGAGCCGCAAAAGGAGGGCGAGGCCGACCAACCACAACAGGCCGAGGACGAACAGCGTCTGGCCATAGCCCCCAAGCTGCCGGGGGGGCTCGAGCGCGGGCACGCTCACGCGCGGAAAGCCGGCCGGGAGGCTCGACGTCGTGCGGAGGAGGAGCGGCGGGAGATCGTCGGTCGTCGTGCCATCGGCGCGGACGAGCACCTCCCGCAGGTCGTGGTCGCCCCC
>CAMARC010000369.1 GCA_945860405.1 Candidatus Kuenenia stuttgartensis
AATGGCCCTGGCCCTCTCGGGGCGCGACCGCGCTCACGTGCTGGCGCAGGTCGTCGAACTCCTCGCCCGACAACCGCAGGTGTCATGAGCAGGCTCGTCGGAATCATCACCGCGGCCGATCCGGCCACGCGGGACCGTTCAGTCGACGAAGCCTGCCGGGGCGCGGGCACGTCGCTGCTGCTGGCGGAGTCGGCAGCCCTCGATACCTACCGGCGCGATTGCCCCAATCTTTACCGGCGCGTCCGGGCTCTGTTCTTTCTCGCCTCCATCCATCGCTACCATCTCCCCGCGTCGCTCGAAGACTCGGCCGCGACGGCGGGCCTGATTCCAGCTTCGGCCGTCCACCACCTTCTCGGCCGGCGCTTCGAGGAGGCGATCGATGTCCTCCTCGCGCGCCAGCAGGCCGATGGTCCTTCTGCCGCCCTGTCGAGCGCGCTTGCCAGCGCCTACCGCGAGCTTGGCCTGCAGACGCTCGCCAATCAGGTGCGGCAGTCGGTGCGGTCGATCCGTGGCAATCAGTGGATGTTCCGGGTCGGGCATCCCGACGACCATCCGCTCCGCATCCGCCCCGAGTTGCTCAAGCGTGGGGCGGCCGGCGCCAGGACGCCGTTCCCGCTCCTCCAGGAATCGACGCCGGTGCGGATGGATCTGTCGCACGCCGGCTGGAGCGATATCTTCTTCCTGGGGATGGATTGCCCCGAGGCCGCCCGCGTTCTCAACGTGTCGGTCGACCTTGGCGTCCACGGCCGCGACGCCGCCCCCCGGCCGCCGGTGGAGGTCTATCTCCGGGTCATCGACGAGCCGTTGCTGCGGTTGACGAGCATCGATCTCGACGCCACGGCCGACATCTCCGATCTCGGCGAGGTGTTCGACTTCGGTCGGGATCACCTCGGGCTGCTCAAGGCGGCGGTGATCGCCGCGGGGATCGTGCCACCGGGGATCGAGGGCTCGGGGGAGTCGCTCGCCGACGTCCTCGCCGCCGTGGTCGGCCCCGGGCATGGCCTAGAGCTTGTCAGCTCGGTCAACGGGATTCCGAAGGGATCTCGCCTTGCTGTCTCGACAAACCTCCTTGCCGCCCTGATCAGTGTCTGCATGCGGGCCACCGGCCAGGCGCGTTCGCTCACAGGCGCCCTCGATGAGCAGGAGCGGCGCCTCGTGGCGGCCCGGGCGATCCTCGGCGAGTGGCTCGGCGGGAGTGGCGGCGGGTGGCAGGACTCCGGCGGGGTGTGGCCGGCCGCGAAGCTCATCCGCGGGGTCGTCGCCGCCGAGGGGGATCCGGAGTTCGGGGTCAGTCGCGGCCGCCTCCTCCCTCGGCATGACGCCGTGCCGTTGGGCGTCGATCTCCAGGAATCGCTCGTCCTCGTCCATGGCGGCATGGCCCAAAACGTCGGCCCGATCCTGGAGATGGTGACCGAGAAATACCTCCTCCGCTGTGAGGCGGAGTGGCAGGCGCGGATCGAGGCGGGAGAGGTGCTCGACGAGATCATCGCCGGCCTCACCGCCGGGGACGCGCGGCGGATCGCCGCCGCCACGACCCGCAACTTCACAGGCCCCCTCCGCACCATCATCCCCTGGTCGAGCAACGCCTACACCGAAGCGCTCATCGATGCGGTCCGGGCCCGCTTCGGTGATCGCTTCTGGGGCTTCTGGATGCTCGGGGGAATGTCGGGGGGCGGGATGGGATTCATCTTCGAGCCGTCCGCCCGGCTCGAGGGGCAGGAAGCGCTTGCCAGCATCATGGCGGCGACCAAGCGCCGCTTCGAGCATGGCCTGCCGTTCGCCATGGAGCCGGTCGTCTACGACTTCACCGTCAATCCGCGCGGGACATGGTGCCAACTCCACGAGGGGCTTGAGGCCCTCATGCCCGCCCCGTATTACGCCCGGGTCGTGCCCGGGCTGCTCCGCACGTCGCGGCCTGAGCTCACCGAATCACGCCGCAGCGAGCTCGATGCCTTCGGCGCCGCCTGCCGCTCCCGCCCCGAGCTTGCCGGCATGGTCCACACCCTCTTCGACCGGCTGTTCCCCGCCGGCAACGCGGCGCAGACCACGACCCGCGATCTCCGCACGGCGCTCGAGGCGCTCGGATTCGACGACGTGGAGCACGAACAGATCCGGGCCGATCTCCGCGGCGGCCGGATCGGCCTGGCACAAAATCGGCTCCCACCGTCGACCTCGATCGAGGATGTCGGCGATGGGGATGTGGAGTGGGTCGGCGGCGCGGAGGGCGATTCGGCTGCGGCGGCCAGGAAACTGGGGCTCGAGGCCCTGGCCCGTGGCGAGGCCGCCGTCGTCACGCTCTCGGCCGGGATCGGCAGCCGGTGGACGCAGGGAGCGGGCGTGGTCAAGGCGCTTCATCCGTTCTGCCGGCTGGCCGGCGGTTGGCGAACGTTCCTCGACGTCCATGTCGCCAAGACGCGGCGGATGTCGCGGATCGCTGGCGTCGCCATTCCCCACGTGGTGACGACGAGCCATCTCACCCACCGGCAACTCGAGGCAGCCGGTCTGCCGGTGATCCTCTCGCCCGGCAGGGCCGTGGGCTTGCGGCTGGTGCCGATGGTCCGCGATCTGCGGTTCGCCTGGGAAGAGACGTCGCGGCAGGTTCTCGACGAGCAGCGCGAAAAGATGCGTGACAGCGTCCAGGCCGCGCTCGCCTCCTGGGCCGAGCGCGCGGGGGAGGGGAGCGACTACACCGACAACGCGCTGGCGCAGTGCCTCCATCCGGTCGGGCACTGGTACGAGTTTCCCAACATGCTCCGCAACGGCGTTGTCGCCGGTCTCCTCCGCGAGCGGCCCCGGCTGCGGTGGCTGATGATCCACAACATCGACACCGTCGGCACCGATCTCGATCCGGCGATCCTCGGCCGGCACATCGCCGGCGGGGCGACGCTCGGCGTCGAGGTGATCCCGCGGCGGATCGAGGATCGCGGCGGTGGCCTGGCGCGGGTCAACGGCCGGCCACGCCTCGTGGAGGGGCTGTCGATGCCCCGCGAGGAGGATGAGTTTCGACTCCGGTTTTACAACTCCGCCACGATCTGGCTCGATCTCGATGCCCTCCTCGGGGTGTTCGGGATCAAGCGTGGAGACGTCGTCGCGGCGGCCGACGGAGACGGCGGCGCCACGGCCCGGGTCGCGGCCGCCATCCGCGGCGTGGCGGCCCGCATGCCGACCTACGTCACCCTCAAAGACGTCAAGAAACGGTGGGGACACGGGCAGGAGGATGTCTTCCCCGTGGCCCAGTTCGAGAAGCTGTGGGGTGACATGACCGCCCTCCCGGAGGTCACGAGCCGCTATTTCGTCGTCCCCCGGTTCCGGGGTCAGCAGCTCAAGGATGTCGCCCAACTCGACGGCTGGCTGCGGGACGGGTCGGCCGCCGCCGTCGAGGCCCTCGGCGACTGGGAGTGACCGCCAAGCGGGCTCTTTCCCTCGCGTTCCCCCCGTCGTTGAGCCAGTTGAGGGGGGCCGCTCTCGCCGCGGCGGTGCATCTGCTACGCTCCCGGTTATGAGTCGATCCG
>CAMARC010000370.1 GCA_945860405.1 Candidatus Kuenenia stuttgartensis
TTTCAGGAGCAGGTGTGGCGGGCCGCGGCGGCGGGCGGGAGTGGCTTGGTGCATGCCCCCACGGGCACCGGCAAAACCCTCGCTGCCTGGCTCGGGGCCCTGGCCCACAGCCGCCGTCGCGCGATGGCGCGAGAGGAGGCAGGCGACGACGAACGGCCGGTCGGCAGTGGGCCACGCGTCGTGTGGATCACGCCGCTGCGGGCGCTTGCCGCCGACACCCTCCGGTCGCTCGACCGTCCCCTCCCCGACCTCGCTGACTGGCTGGCCGGGGCCGACAAGGGACCTGCATCGTCATCGCGCCGGCGGGCGCCGCGCTGGCAGGTGGCGCTGCGCACCGGCGACTCGACGGCCGCCGAGCGCAGCCGGCTCCGTAAACGCTGGCCCGAAGGGCTCGTAACGACCCCTGAATCGCTCTCGGTGCTCCTCTCACTCGAAAATTGCCACGATCTCTTCGCCGACCTGGAGACGGTGATCGTCGACGAGTGGCATGAGCTGCTGGCGACGAAGCGCGGCGTGCAGACCGAGCTCGCCCTGGCTCGCTTGCGCACCCTCGCCCCGGGCCTTGCCACCTGGGGGCTCTCGGCGACGCTTGCCAATCTCGACGAGGCGCTCGCGGCGCTCGTTGGCCCGGCCGGGGTTGCCAAGGCAAGCGTCGTCAGCGCCAAGATCCCGCGGAAGCTCGATATCGAGACGCTCGTGCCGGTGCCGATGGAGCGCTTCCCCTGGGCCGGTCACATGGGGATGCGGCTGCTGCCGCAGGTGCTCGGCGTCCTCGACCGGGCATCGACTTCGCTCGTGTTCACAAACACCCGCGCCCAGGCGGAACGCTGGCACGATGCGATCCGTGTGGCCCGGCCCGCATGGAAAGAGACGCTTTCGCTCCACCATGGCTCGGTCGATCGGGAGCTGCGGGCCGGCACCGAGGCGGCGCTGCGCCGCGGCGGCATGAAGTGTGTCGTGGCGACGTCGAGCCTCGATCTCGGCGTCGACTTCGGCCCGGTGGAGCAGGTGCTGCAAGTGGGGAGCCCGAAGGGAATCGGCCGGCTCCTCCAGCGGGCCGGACGGAGCGGCCATGCGCCCGGCGCCATCGGCCGCCTGATCTGCGTGCCGACCCACGCCCTCGAGCTCATCGAATGCGCCGCGGCGCGCACGGCCGTGGCCGAAGGGGTCGTCGAGCCGCGCGTCCCGCTTGAGCAGCCGCTCGATGTCCTCGCGCAGCATCTGGTTACCGTCGCCTGCAGTGGCGGCTTCCGGGCCGACGATCTGCTCGCCGAGGTTCGCACGACGCATGCCTATGCCGGGCTCGACGACCGCTTCTGGCGTTGGACCCTCGACTTCGCTGCCCGGGGCGGGCCGGCCCTCGGCGCGTATCCTGACTTCGCCCGCATCAAGGAGCGTTTCGGGCGCTGGTATGTCGCCTCGCCGGCGATCGCCCGCCGCCACCGGATGTCGATCGGCACGATCACTGGCGACGCCACAGTGGAGGTGAAGTGGGTCCGCGGCGGTCGGCTGGGGACGGTGGAGGAATCGTTCATCTCCCGGCTCGCCCCGGGCGATCGCTTCCTGTTTGCCGGCCGGCCGCTTGTCCTCTTTCGCTTCGATGGCCTCGTGGCTTGGGTGAAGCGCGGCCGTGGCGCCGCTCAGGGGCTCGAGGTGCCGCGTTGGAACGGCGGCCGGATGCCCCTCTCCACGCTCCTCGCCCGCGGCGTCCTCGGCCTCGTGGAGACGGCCGCCACCCCCGGCCGGAAGATCCTCCCGGAAATCGAGGCGGTGCTCCCGTTGCTGGCCACGCAGGCGCGCACAAGCCGGCTCCCCACGGCCGACACGCTGTTGATCGAACGCACGGCCACCGGGCGCGGAGGCCGCGGCGATCCGACGATCCATCATGCCTTCCTCTTCCCCTTCGAGGGGCGGCTGGTTCACGACGGCCTCTCCACCCTCATCGCCTGGCGGATCGCCCGCCGCACGCCGGCCACGCTCCATCTGGCCGCCACCGACTGGGGGCTCGAGCTCGCCGGTCGGCAGCCCTTTCCCGCCGACGAAAGAACCTGGCGCGAGCTTCTCTCGCCGGCGAATCTCCTCGACGATCTCCTCGGCTGCTTGAATGGCACGGAGATGGCCCGGCGTCACTTCCGCGAGGTGGCCCGCGTGGCGGGGCTCATCTCCGGCGGGCAGAAGACGCAGCGGCAGACGCAGGCCTCGGCGGGGCTTCTCTTCGACGTCCTCTCCGAGCACGACGCCGAGAACATGCTCCTGGGGCAAGCGCGCGATGAGGTCCTCGAGCGGCAGTTCGACTTTCAGCGGCTGCGGGCGGCGCTCGACCGGCTCGCCACGCTCGAGCTGGTGATCGTCGACACGCCGCGGATCTCCCCGCTCGCCTTCCCGCTGTGGGCGGAGCAGATCCAATCGCAGCTCACGACCCAGGGCTGGCTCGAACGGATCATGGACATGGCCCGCGAGCTCGAGGCGGAGGCGTAGCAGGCTGTGCCCGCATTCACCAAGTGCCCGGCCGCTGGCCGGGTTGGTCGGCAACCGCTACCGTGAGACGCATGTCCTCCGCGCCGATGCTTCCCTGGAACCAGACCGCGTGACGCCGCCGCTTCCCGTCATCGCCGCTGCCGGGAGCCCTGTCGCTGGCAACCCTCTGGGGGCTGCGGCTGATGCTGCCTCGGCCAAGGCCGACATTCTTCTCCTCCCGGGCCGCGGGGCGCTGCTCCCCGCGTCGCGGACGCTTCTCGTCGCCGATCTCCATCTGGGGAAGGCGGCCACGTTTCGCCGGGCCGGGATTCCGATCCCCGAAGGCTCGGCGCAGAGCGATCTCGCCCGCCTCGAGGCCCTCGTGCGTGATCATGACGCGGCCCGGGTGCTCGTCCTCGGCGATCTCCTCCACGCCGCGAGCGGCTGCACGAGCGAGGTCGTGGCAGAGTTTCGGGCCTTTCGCGACCGGCTGACCACGACGGCGCTGGTCCTCGTCCTCGGCAATCACGACGTCGCGGCGCGGCGACTCGCCGATGAGCTCGGCCTCGATGAGTGTGTCTCCGCGCTTGACGAGCCGCCGCTGCGGTTTGTCCACATCGCCGCTGCCGCGACCGCCGACGACGATGAAGCGACGGCGACTGCGATCGGCCTTGTCGTCGCCGGCCACGTCCATCCGCGCGTCAAGCTTCGCGGCCCGTCCGGGGATCGCTTCGCCGATCGCTGCTTTCACCTCGATGATCGCGTCCTCACGCTCCCCGCCTTCGGATCATTTACCGGAGGACATGCCGTTGAGATCACCGACAGCGCGAGGGTCTGGCTGGCCCGCGATGATGCCGTCCTCGACGTCACGCGGCTGGCCCGGCCAGCGTCGAGGCGCTAGCAGCCCGTGGCCCAAGTCGATTTCTATGTCTCTGACCGTCTGATCATCAGCCGCCGATGGCCCGCGACCACGGCGTCATGGGCGCGACCAGCGTCGCCACCAGACGATCCAGAGCCGACAGGAGCCGCTCGAAGTGAATCCAGGCG
>CAMARC010000371.1 GCA_945860405.1 Candidatus Kuenenia stuttgartensis
GACGGGGCGCGAAACGTCCCCCTCGACCGGCTCGATGCCAAGGCGATCGTCGCCGAGCGCACCGGGCAGCCGGGAACGCTCTATGTCGTCTGCAAGTCGGGGGGGCGGAGCCGGCAGGCCTGCGAGAAGCTCCTCGCTTCGGGGCTGACGGCGGTCGCCAGTGTCGAAGGGGGCACGGCCGCCTGCGAAACCGCCGGCCTCCGACTGATTCGCGGCCGCAAGGCGATGTCGCTCGAGCGGCAGGTGCGGATCTGCGCGGGAGCGCTGGTCGTCCTCGGCGTGGCACTGGCGTGGTTTACGCAAATCCAGGCCTGGACGCTCCTCTCCGGCTTCATCGGCGCGGGGCTCGTGTTTGCCGGGGTCACCGACACCTGCGGGATGGCGATGATGCTCGCGAAGATGCCCTGGAATCAGGCCCCGCGCGGTGCGGCCTGCAGCACGGCGCTTTTGGCCCTGGCGCTTGTCTCCCTGGCCGGCGAAGGAATCGCCGCCGAACACACCAAAGACTCGCTCGACATGGTCAAGCAGTCGACCGCCGCTGGCAAGGCGATCCTCGTCGATGTCCGCGAGGAGGAGGAGTGGGTCGAGGGTCATGTCGTCGGCGCCAAGCTCCTCTCCTTGAGCAGCCTCGAGAAGGGGATCCCCGCCGACGAGCTCACGAAGACGCTCGCCAAGGGAAAAATTGTCTACGTCCACTGCCAGGCCGGGGGCCGCTGCAAGGAAGCCGCCGACATCCTCGCCAAGAGTGGCTACGACGTCCGGGCTCTGAAGCCGGGCTTCCCGGCGCTCGAGAAGGCCGGCTTCCCGACAGCCAAGGGAAAGTGACCGCTGGGCGCGGGTCAGTCGCCGCGAGGATCGGCGAACACTCTCCGCGCCTGCTCGAGCGCGTCGGTGGCGGCGGCGGCCGGATCGTGGGCCATCCCCTCGGAGCCTTCGTGATCGTGAGCGATGGCGACAAACAGGAGCCGGAGCGGTTTCCCGGGGACGACTTCCACACCGCTCCGCTCCCCGCCGGTCAGCGCCGCACGACCGAATGGATTGGCGACCAAAAGCCCGTAGTCGCGGTTGTGCCACCAACTGGGGCGGAAATTGTCCGGTCCCGGCACGACCGTGATCCCGGCGATGCGGCCACGATCATCCGCCGGGCCGGAATCATCGCACCACTCCGCCGCCCGCCCCCACGTCCCTGCGGCTGTCGTCGCCCCGGTCGAACTGCGAATCTCTCCCCCCGCCCGCTCCGTAAGCGGGGTCGCGAGGCGGACGCCGAAGCCCATCTCCTCCTGGTCGCCGAAGAGGAGCGGCCGGTCACCGGCGTGGATCGTCGCCTCCCAGGCAAACAAGCGCCCCGAGCCACGATCGACGACCGCCAGCCGGCTCTCGATCCTTCCCATCGCTCTGCCATCCGACGCGACGAGCCGTGAATCCACGGCGAAGCGGACACCGGCCGGCCCCGACTGCGGATCGCCACGGAACGACACGTGCTCGATCGTCGCCTTCGTGCGCCAGAAGTCCTCCCCGGAGATGTCGCCGAAGGCGAGCCAAATCCCCGGGTGCATGGCGGCATGATCGGTGGCGTCGATTCCCTCCCGCGGCGGATGGGCCCGCGTCACGGCAGTGCCGTGGGGCGCGTGGACATTCGCGAAGCAGGGGCGCCGGACGGTCGGATCGTCGAAGAGGAACTCGGCCACCGGCGAATCGTCCCGCCGGATCACGAGCCGGCCGTCGCGCTGCGTCACGGAGAATGGAGACGGGTCGTTGGCGCGGGCGGAGCCCGACAGCGCGAAAAGCGCCGCCACGACGACAAGGTGGACGATGGCTCTCATGGCAGCTTCGCCGGATCGAGGACGACGCGGGCGATCGCCTCGCGGTTCCAGGTGTAGGTGATGTGGACGAGGCCGTCGGCCGCCTGGATCACGGCCGGATAGGAAAACTCTCCCGGCTTCGTCTCGAGGGCCACCACCGGCTGCCATCCGTGGCCATCGCGGCTGATGGCCACGTTGAGCGGCGAGCGTCCCTTGTCGGTGTGGTTGTAGACGAGGAGGTGGCGGCCGTCGGCGAGCGTGATCGCATCGGTGCCAGCGTTGGGATTGGGGAGCGTGCCGAGGCGGATCGGGCCCCAGGTCTTCCCGGCGTCGGCGGTTTCGATCTCAAAGATCCGTCCCTCCTTCGTCCGCCCCACGGCGAGCAGCCTTTCACCGCCGAGCTCGAGGAGCGAGGGCTGGATCGCGCTGACGAGCCCAGCAGTTCCCCCGCTCCCCTTCGTGTCGGGGGCGGCATGCACCGCCGGCCCGCGAATGAACGTCCGGCCGCCATCGGTCGATGTCTCGAAGTGGACGCGCCAGCCGTCGTCCTCGCTGCTCGCCCCGGCGATCACGCTCCCGTCGCGGCGCACGAGCGGCTTGTTCTTCACCGGCCCCACCGCGTCGCCGTCGAGGCGCCGCAGTTCTCCCCAGGTGCGGCCGCCATCGGTGCTCTCGCAGACCACGCCCCACCAGGTGCTCGGCGACGGCCCGACCTTCGCATACAGAAAGAGGGGGGCGGCCGGGTTGCCCTGGCTCGCCCGGGCCGAGCCGACAAACAGGACCGGATTCCAACAGGGGTGCCGGCTGCCATCGGCCTGCGTCCCCTCGATCACGACCCGCGGCTCGCTCCATCCTTTTGAATCGTGCCGCGCGACCCAGATCGCAACATCCTTTTCTCCCTCGTCGGTGCCGCCGAACCAGGCAGCGACAAGTTCACCGGGCGCCGTCTCGACGATCGTGCTGGCATGGCAGGAGGGGGTCGGCCAGCCGCGTGGGATGACAAACTCGCGGAGCTTCACTGCCGGAGCCCCGAGGCCGGCATAGGTCGGGGGGAGCGGCTCATCGCCGAGCGCGGCCTGCCCGACTACGATCGCCAGCCCCCACACCGCCACCGCGGTGCTCATCGCCCATCGCCCGTGGATCGATGTCAGCATGCTTGCCAGTTCCCCTCGGTGTCGGTCGATCGCCATCGCTCGCGCCGGAAACGCCCCCGCTCGGCCGCGCCGACTCGATCGTACCCGCTCGCAGAGGCCGCCGGGGAGGGGGCTGGGCGCCGGGATCGCTCGGGCCGTCGCTCCCTTTTTCCCCGCCCGGGCTGTGGCATACTCATTTTCTTACCAGTGGCCGCGGCACGCTGTCGCGGAAGACGTACGGGGGAGATTGCGGATGGAGCCTTCCATGGAGACCGTTCGCACCGGGCCACGCGACCCCTCGAGCTACCGCTGGCAGGTGGTGGCGATGCTGTGGCTGGTGTGCTTCTTCAACTACGCCGACCGGCAGGCGATCTATGCCGTCTTTCCCCTCCTCCAAGAAGAGTTTGGCTTCGACAAGCTCCAGCTCGGCCTCATCGGCTCGGCGTTCATGTGGGTCTACGCCGCCGGGGCCCCGTTCGCCGGCTTCATCGCCGACCGCGTCAAACGTGTCCACCTCATCCTCGGCGGCTGCATCTTCTGGAGCTTCGTCACCGTCA
>CAMARC010000372.1 GCA_945860405.1 Candidatus Kuenenia stuttgartensis
CGTCGGTCGTCTCTCCATCCCGTCGGTTTCAACTTCCGAAAGAGTTTCATGATGAAAACCGTTCCCCGCATGCTTCTCCTGGCGACCGCGCTGCTGGCCTTCCCGGCAGTTCGTGGTGCCCAGGCGACGTCAGTCAATCTCGTCTCCAACGGTGGCTTTGAGCAGACGAGCAGCGGCGCTAACAAAATGACCTACCTGCAGACGACTCCCACAGGGTGGTCACTGGCCGCCATCGACCAGAATAACGTTCAGTGGGGTATCGCTGGCACCTATAGTTTCGTGATGACGAGTCCGACGGCCACGGTCAATGCACCGATCGGCGGTGCCTTTTCCATGGTGGCCGGTGACGTCAGCCCAGACGGCGGCAATCTGTTCGCGGCCACCTCCCAGGTTGGAACCTCGGGTCGGCAGCAGCTCTCCCAGACGATCACCGGTTTGACTGCTGGGAACGAGTACACCCTCTCGTTTTACGAGGGGCTGGGACAGCGGTCGGGCTACACCGGAACGGCGAGCGGCTTCTGGGATGTGACGTTTGGCAGCGAAACCTACACCTCGCCGACCGTCAACAACCTCTCCGGTGGGTTTACCGGCTGGACGCAGCGATCGACGACGTTCACGGCGAGCTCCGCGAGCCAGTTGCTGATGTTCGTCTTCACTGGCTCTCCCTCGGGGAGTTTTCCGGTAGGCGCCCTCGACGGCGTCTGGCTGGGAGAAGGGTCGCCTGCTCCGGTTCCGGAGATCGATCCGGCATCGTTCGGCAGCGCTTTGGCGCTCGTGGTCGGGGCGCTTGGCATCCTCGAGCGGCGGGCCCGGAAGCTGCTTGTGGCTGCGGTCGCCTGATCCGGCGACGGCGTTATCGTTGAAGACAACGCACCCGGGCCGGGCACCTCACGATGCCCGGCCCGGCTTTTTCCTGGTGGGCCTCGAGGTGCCCAGCCAGCCAATGGGGTCAGCTTGGGTGGCGGGCGTTTATCGCTCTTCGCCAGTCGATTGATCGAGTTCACCCGCGATTGCGGAAGAGCTGTGGCTTCACGCACGCGGTCACGGCCGGGCCAGGGGTGAATCGGCCCGGGAGAAGCTCAGCAAGCCTGGCGATCACGGGCTCTGGATCGGCGACGAGATCGGGGAACGACACCTCCAAGAGCGTCACCCGCTCGCTCTTCTCGAGCACCGCGCGGATCTGCTGGCTGTGGTGCTCCTGCACCTCGATCAAGTGCTTCTTTTCACTCTTCGGCTGCGTCCCTTTCCGGGCGAGCATCGCCCACTGCGAATCGACCACCTGCTCGGTGGGCCGCACCATGTAGATGATCGTATAGCGGTGCTTCCCCGGGAGATTTGGCAGAAGCGCCGAGATCACCTTCACCACTTTCCCCTCCGCCTGCTCGATGAGCCGCGGATCCTTGGGGAGCTTTTTGATCGCCTCCCACTCCCAGTAGCCTTCGGGGTTGTCTTCGTCGGCTGCGCGCTTGGCATCGGTGAGCGGCTCGATGCCGCCGGCGCGAAGGATCTGCATCATCAGCGACGTCCCCGACCGGGGGAGCCCTGACACGATCAGAAAATCCTTCGGCTCGATGGCGTCGTATTCCGCCTTCTTGCGGTCGATTTCAATCTGCCGGGTCCGATTCTGCTCGGCACGCACAGCGGCTCTCGCCCCAGCCTGCTCGCGCACGGCCGCTTCCGCGGCCGCCTGCTCCTGGCGGAGGTCGTGGAGGGCCGTGAAGGCCTGCGATTCACACACGGCCGCCCGCTCCGGTTGACCGAGCCGGCGATAGACGCGGGCTAGGAGCCGCTGGGCGCGGAGAAACGTGGGCGCGAGGTGGAGGCAATTCTCGAGCGGCCGCACCGCCTCTTCAAACTGCCCCTGGCTCGCGAGCGCCGCCCCCAACAGAAAATGCCCCTGCGGATTGCCGAACTGGAGGCCGATGCATTCGGCGGCCGCGTCGGCTGCCTCTTCGGCCCGGTCGGCGTGGAGAAAGCCGCGGGCGAGCACCAAAAACGCCTGGGCGTTGTGCGGGTCGGCCGTGAGGACGGCGCGGGCGGCAGTCTCTGCGTCGCTGAAGCGCCGCAGCGCCAGATAACTCTGCGCGAGCATCAACTGGAGCTGCACTTCACCCGGGCTTTTTTCCCGGACGCGCTCGAGCGCCTCGAGCGCCGCGTGAAAATCTTCTTTCTGGATCGCGATCGACGCCCGGACAAGATCGGCCTGCTCGGTGCGGCCGAAGGTTTCGGCGGCTTTGGCGACCGTGGCATCGGCCTCGTCGAGGAGGCCGAGCTGCATCTGGCAGGTGGCGAGCACCTGGGCATAGTCGGTGCGGAACGGGGCGGCATGAAAGCAGTTTTCGAGCAGCGGCAGCGCCTGTTCATAGCGCTGTCCATACATGCAGGCCCGGGCGATGTTCCAGTCGTTTTCCCGGTTGGTCTCGGCGGCGGCCTGGCCGGGGTCGTCGGGGATCTCGTCGATATAGCCGAGGGCCACGAACTGCTCGAGGAGCGCCTTGTCGGCCCCCGCCCCGAGGCTTGTTCGAGCCTTGCGGGTGCTTCCCAAAGTCTCCCACGTCGGCACGGTCTCGACCGGCCGCCTCGGCCCCTCAAACACGTCGGAAAGAACGCGCCCCTCCATGTCGGCCCCAACCGGCAGGCCAAACCAGTGGAGGATCGTGGGGGCGACGTCGAGGAGCCGGGCGCCGTACACAAGCTCGTCGCGCTTGAATCCCGGGCCGCTGGCGATGAACACGCCCTGCGGCCGATGCCAGACGGTGATCCCGGCCGGCACCCGCGGCGTGAACTTCGGCCGCAAATGGTCGCTGTGAAAGCCGTGGTCAGAGACGAGGACGATCGCCGTGTCGGGGCCGGCGAGCTGCATCAGCCGGCAGAGGAAGAGATCGTGGAGCTTGTAGATCCCGGTGACGACTTGCTTGTAGAGCTCGAAGTCGGCCTCGGGGATCCCCTCCATCCGCGGCGGATGGTAGGGCATGAACATATGGCTGATCTCGTCGACCGTGCGGTAGTAGACCGCCATGAAATCCCAGTCGGGCTCGGTCTCGAGCAGATGCGTGGCGGCGTTGTGAGCGGAGCAGGCCTCGGCGAGCTTTTCAGCGAGCGCCCAGAGCCTGCGGTCTTTCGTTTGATCGACCGTGTGCGCTTCCGGCACGAAGAGCCGCAGCAGATCATCGGGATCGATGTCGTGCGGGCTGACCCGCAGGTCGTTCATCGTTGCCGCCAGCTCCGCCGGCCAATAGGTGCCGGGGGGTGGCGGGGCCCACTCGGCCGGATCCTGCCCAGGCTGCGTGTTCGCAACATGGCAGAACATGTTCGAAACGACGCAGCCGGGATGATCCTCCTCGCCATGCGTGGCGAACCAGCTGACGACATGGCTGCGCAGCCCACGGCTGGCAAGAATCTCCCAGAGCGTGCGGCACTTCCGCGTGGCGGCCGAGACTGGCACGACGGCGCCGGTGCCGGGGTCCACTTCCGTGAA
>CAMARC010000373.1 GCA_945860405.1 Candidatus Kuenenia stuttgartensis
ATCCTCCGCGTCGACACCGACGACCGGAAGATCGGCCTGTCGAAGAAGCGCGTTGGCTGGTCGCGTGAGCGCGAGGCAGCCGAGGGGACCGAAGAGGTCTGACGTCCGGGAGGATCGTGCCCGGTGTCAGGGAACGGCGGTTGTGACCCGAGTCACGGCCATCGCCTGCACCGGGCCGATCGTCTCGACAGCCGCTTGCTCCGTCTGGCTCGCGTTTGCATCCTGTGGGGCAGGGGCCCTGTCGATCGGCACGATTCGCAGGGATTGTCGGCGGCTGATCCGTCCCGAAGGGCCTATCGGGGTGACGCCGCCGAGGAAGCTTTCCGTCGCGCTGCCGAGGATCCTGATCCTGCGGAGCGGGGCATGGCTCGCCCCCTGTTCCCCTCTGCCGGCGTGGCGCTGCTCGAGGACTTCAGCCGACTTTGGATCGATCACGTCGAGCGCGATCGTCATGCTCCCCGCCGTTTCCTTGCGGCTGCCGCGGCGCCCTACCCAGATGACGATCCGATCGCCGGGGGAGAGCGTGGCCAGATCGATCGACTCTGGCGAGGAGGTCGGTAGAGCCATGCCGGCCGTAGTGGTGCCGATCGGGGCGTCGGCCGGCGGCGCGAGTGCCCGCGGAGTCGAAGGCGCGGCCGCCTCGGCGGGGGGCTCGGGCGCCGCAGATTCGCTGCCGACCGGATTCGCGGCCGGGGCTCGAGGCTCGGGCGGAGCGTCGGAGGCAAGGGTGTGGTTGGGAGACGGCGCGGTGGGAGGGGCTGCGGCGACAGCCGCGGCGGCGGTCGGCTCGGCTGCGGAGTCGGCTGGCAAGTCGGCTGCCTGACGGGGGAGCGTGGTCGATTCGAGGACGCGGCGACCGCGGGCGAAGACCCGCCCCGCGTCCCCCGTGAAGGCAAAGCCCCCCGCGATCAGCGCGAGCACGCAGCACTTGGCCAGCAATGTCCGCATCGTCGACAAGACTCCCAGCAGGAACAGGCCCGGGAGGAGCGCCGGTCGCCTGCCGGCAACTATGCGCCCGGGGCGCGGGTCGGTGGTGGTCGACGGGCCGGAGCCGCCCCCCTTTCCCGGCGCGCCGGTGGGGTGGGTGCGATCGTGGCGGTCGCACGGGAAATCAGGCCATGGCAGCCAGGGCCTCGAGCACCTTCTCCGCATGACCCTCAGCCTTCACGCTGCGAAAGACCTTCGCGACGCGCCCGGCGGCATCGATGATGAACGTGCTGCGGACGATCCCCATCGAGGTCTTGCCGTAGAGGGTTTTTTCCCGCCACGCTCCATACTTTTCCGCGATCGAATGATCGGCGTCGACCAAGAGCGTGAAGGGAAGGTCGTATTTGTCGCGGAACTTGGCATGACTGGCGGCCGAGTCGCGGCTCACGCCGAGAACCACCGCGCCGTGGGTGCGGAGCGCCGCGGAGGCATCCCGGAAACCGCAGGCCTCCTTCGTACACCCCGGCGTGTCATCCTTGGGGTAGAAATAGAGTACGACCGGAGCCCCTTTGAGGCTCGACAGTTTCAGCTTGCCGCCATCGTGAGTGGCAAGCGTGAAGTCGGGGGCCTTCGTCCCCTCCTCGATCCATTCGGCCATGATGGTCTCCTCGCGGGCGGTCGATCCCTTGACGCAGTCCTTGACGCCCACCGATCGTTGTAGTCCCCCTCGCGTTGAGTGGCCAGACGGGCCGGCGGCGGCGGTCGCGCTCCTCACGCCCCCCGGACGGGGCGCGCTTGCGGTGGTCGGGCTGTGGGGGCCACAGGCCACGCGGATGGTGGGGACGCTGTTCCTGCCGAGAGGGAGTGTGGCGGTCAGCGACTGGGAAGCGGGGCGAATCGGCGTCGGGCGATGGCGCGGCCTGGGGAGCGGAGCGGGGGGAGTGGCCGCCGAGGAGGTGCTTGTCGTCCGCGCTTCCCGCGGCTGGGAGGTGCACTGCCATGGTGGGGCCGCGGCCGCCGCGGCCGTCCTCGACGATCTCGTTCACCTCGGCGCGGAGTGCCGCTCGGCCGCGGCGTGGGACGCTGGCGGGGCCCCGACGGTGGCCGCCGAGGCGATCGCCCTCCTCACCGACATCGACGCTCCCCGGCCGGCGCGGATTCTCTGCCGCCAACTGGCCGGTCTCCTCGACGGCGAATTGACAGGCATCGCGGCGCTCGTGGCCCGGGGAGATGGCGTGGCCGCCGCCGAGCGGGCCGACCGGCTCCGGCGGGCGTCACGGGTCGGGCTGCGATTGGCGGAGCCGTGGCGGGTCGTCGTCACGGGGCCGGTGAACGTCGGAAAGAGCAGCCTCGTCAATGCGTTGGCGGGGCATGCCCGCAGCCTCGTCTCTCCCCTGCCGGGCACGACCAGGGACGTGATCGAGACGCATCTCGTCCTCGCCGGGTGGAGTGTGGTGCTCGTCGACACCGCCGGCCTCCGCGCGGCCGGCGATCCGGCTTCGGGTGCCACCGAACGGGCGGGAATCGCCCGGGCCGTGGCGGCTACGGGGGCTGCCGACCTCGTCATCCGTGTGGAAGACACCGGCACCGAGCCACCGCCGCACGATGGCCTTGTCGTCTGGTCGAAGGCCGATCTCCAGGCGATCAAGCAGCCTGTGCCCGATGGTGTCCTTGTGACCTCGTCACGGACCGGCGCAGGGCTCGGGGCCCTCGTCGCCGCCGTCATGGCAAAGCTCGTCCCGGAGGCGGATGAGCCGGGCCTGCTCGACGGCGCCGTCCCCTTCCTCCCCCGCCACCTCGAAGCCCTGAATAGCGTGATGGCCGGCGAGCCTGTTGACGGCGGGCGCCTGCTTCAATAGACGGGGACCGACGTGTCGACTTCGGTGCTCCAGGCATCGATCCCCCCACGCATGCTCGTGGCGGAAGCGAATCCGCGTTCGCGGAGCCACTGCGTGACGCGGAGACTGCGGACTCCATGATGGCAATGGACGACGATCGTTGCGCCGCGCCAGGCGTCGAGCTCCCCCACGCGACCGGCGATCTCCTGCATCGGGATCAGCATGGAGCCCTCGATCCGGGCGGTGGCGTGCTCCTCCTCCGTGCGGCAGTCGAGGAGGAGGCATGGCGCCAATCGGGGGGCGGCGAGGATCTGGGCGGCTTCCGGAGGGGAAACCTCGAGGGGCACTTCGTCGTGGCTGGGGGCACTCATCGAGCATCGTCTCCGGGAGGGATGGCTCAAAAGGACTTCAAGATGCCGTGGCAATCCCCAACGGGCAACGGCACGTTGGCCGGCGGGACCCCAAAAAAAGCGGCAGCCGGGGGAAGGCCCCCGGCTGCCGTCGATGAATGCACTGAAAACCGAGCGTGGAAAACCGCCCGATCACTCGCTGGTCGTCTCTCCCATGTCGCGGGTGACGAGGCCGAAGAACACGGCCGGGTCGATGTCGGTGTTCAACGAGCTATTGTGGCCGTCGCCGAAGCCGGTGATCGTCAAGCCGCCAGCGTGATCGCTGCTCGGTCCCCATGCCGAGTTGCC
>CAMARC010000374.1 GCA_945860405.1 Candidatus Kuenenia stuttgartensis
GATTGGATCCTCTGGACGCCGGCCACCGTCGGTGATTACACGCTCACCGTCCGCGTTCCCCCGCAGGCCGGCGAGCTCCTCCCCGACAACAACGCCCGCTCGGTGCCGGTGGCGATCCGCGAGGAGAAGCTCCGCGTCCTCCTCGTCGAAAGCGTGCCGCGGTGGGAATACCGCTACCTCCGCAACGCCCTCTCCCGCGATCCCGGCGTCGAGCTCGCTTGTCTTCTCTTTCAGCCCGGTCTGTCGCAAGTCGGCGGCGGCTCGAAGGATGCAATTAAGAAGTTTCCCGGGTCGATCGAGGAGCTGTCGGCGTTTGATGTCGTCTTCCTCGGCGACGTCGGAATCGATGCCGGTCAGCTCACCGAGGACGACTGCCGGCTTCTCAAGGAGCTCGTCGAATATCAAGC
Source organism: Candidatus Kuenenia stuttgartensis (assembly GCA_945860405.1). Classification (GTDB taxonomy): domain Bacteria; phylum Planctomycetota; class Planctomycetia; order Pirellulales; family UBA1268; genus QWOP01. Next base: position 408 of record CAMARC010000374.1, read on the forward strand.
CTCGGGGCTCGTCTTCATGCCGGGCTGGCTGGGGCATGAGATGTCGCTTGCGGAGACGGCGCTCGGCGACCTCCTCCCGGTGGTCCTCGACGAGACCCGCCCCGAAGGGACCGGCACGGCGACGCCGGGGCGATTCGCGCTCACCGACAAGGGGCGTTCGAGCCTGCTCACACGTCTCGCCGACACCCCCGACGAGAATGCGACCGTGTGGGAGTCGCTCCCCGGCTTTCAGTGGTATGGCCCCGTTGCCCGGGCCAAGGCCGGCAGCGAGGTCCTCGCTGTCCACGACGACGTTGCCAACGAGTCGGGGCGGATTCCCCTCCTTGTCACGCGCTCGTTCGGGGCCGGAAAGGTCCTCTTCATGGCCACCGATGGCGCCTGGCGGTGGCGAAAGGGGGTCGAGGACAAATACCACTACCGCTTTTGGGGGCAGGTGGTGCGCTGGATGGCCTACCGGCGCTCGATGGCCAAGGGGGAGCGGATGCGGCTCCTCTATACCCCCGAGCAGCCCCAGACCGGACAGGCCGTGGCGATCGACGCCAACGTCGGCGACGCGGTCGGCGAGCCGCTCCAATCGGGCACCGTCACCGTCACCGTCACGGCCCCCTCCGGCGCCACCGAGACCGTCCGCTTGGCGGCGCCGGGAGAGCAGGGAGCGTGGGGGGTGTTCTCGGGAAGCTGGACACCGCGCGAGCCGGGGAGCCATGGCGTGGTGCTTGCCTGCGTCGAGACCGGCGACCGGCTCGAGGCGGCGGTGTTTGTCCAGGGGGCCGCTGGGGAGGAGATCGGCGCCCGGGCCCGTCCGGAGGTTCTCGAGGAGCTTGCCCGGCTCACGCAGGGCTCGGTGACGAGCCCCGCCGATCTTGCCGAGCTCCTCCTAACGCTGGGGAAACTCCCCGAGAATCCCCCCGATCTCCGCCGGGAGAGGCTCTGGGCCCATCCGCTCACCCTCGCCACGCTCGTCGGGCTCCTCGGGCTTTTCTGGGTGGGGCGCAAGTGGCAAGGGCTCGTATAGCGGCCGGATGAAGCGATCGCGCGCCCGCGGCGGGCCCGTTGGTCAGGGAGAACGATAGGATGAACGAGAAATCGCGACTCCCAACCGGGGGACAAGCCGTGAGTGCCGAGCGCCAAAAGACCGATCCGCAGCCGACCGTTCCAGGAGACGCGACCCTTGCGCTCCCTGTGGCGCTGCGGCGGCAACTCGACGATTTCCGTGCCACCGTCCGGAGAGTGAAGGGGATCGAGGCGATCTGCATCGCCCTGTTCGGCGTCCTCGTCGCCTGGCTCGCGCTTTTTCTCTTCGATCGGCTCACCGACACGTCGGTCCTTGCGCGGTTTGCGCTGTATGCCGGTGCGATCGCCGCCTGCGGCGTTTTCCCGGTGGCGTTTTATCGCTGGATGTGGGGAACGCGCGGGCTCGACCAGCTGGCGCGGCTCATCGCCCGCCGCTTCCCTTCGCTCGGTGATCAACTCCTCGGGGTTGTCGAGCTCGTCCGCAATACCGGCGAGCAGGCACGCTCGCGGGTGCTCTGCGAGGCAGCGATCGGCCACGTGGCCGAGGTGGCGGGCCGCCACGATCTCCGCGCGGCCCTGCCGCGGCCGAGGCACCGGCTCTGGCTGGCGCTTGTTTCCGTGCCGCTGGTGTGCGCTTGCGTGCTCGGGCTGATCGTGCCGGCCGCCGCGGCAAACGCCTGGCAGCGATTTCTCGCGCCGTGGCGACTCGTGGAGCGCTACACCTTTGCCAGGATCGACAGGCTCCCGGAGACGGTCGTTATCCCCCATGGCGAGCCGGCAGAGCTTGTTGTCCGCCTCGATGCGGCCACGGCGTGGCGACCGGCCCGGGCAAAGGCCCGGATCGGTGGCGGGGGGAAGATCGCGGCGGCCCGTGAAGGGGAGGCCTATGCGCTCGCGCTTCCCGCTCAGGTGAGCCCGGGGAGCTTGCGGCTGGCGGTGGGGGATGCCCGCCAGGAGGTGACACTCCAGCCGACGTTTCGACCGGAGATCACCGCGCTTTCAGCGTTTGTCCGCCTCCCCGAGTACCTCGGCATCGACGCTCCCATCACGAAGGGGCTGCGCGGCGGGGGCTTGTCGGTCGTCAAGGGGAGCCGGGTGGCGGTGACGGCGACGGCCAGTCGGGAGTTAGCCAGCGCCGCGATCGACGGCCACGACGTCGCCCCGCAGTCGTCCGCGATCGTGGCGCCGGAAGTGCTCGTCGAGGAGCCGGTCGATCTGTCCCTTGCCTGGAAGGATCGGCTCGGCCTCTCCGGAAGCAAGCCGCTCACGGTGAGCCTCGTGGCCCGCGACGACGAGCCGCCGACGATCACGGTCGATGGCCTCGGTGGCAAGGGGGTGCTCCTCGACTCGGAGACGGTCCGCTTCACGCTCCAGTCGCGCGATGATTTTGGCGTCAAGCAGGTGGGCCTCGAGTGGCTGGGGAGCGAGGAGGAGGGATCCCGCGGCGAACAGATCCTCGCCACCGGGGCCCCTGAGGCCGACACGCTCGCGGCGGTGGGGACGTTCGCACCGGCGAGCCTCGGCATCGCGCCGCAGACGATCCAGGTGCGGGCCTTTGTGGAGGATTATCTCCCCGGGCGGGAGCGGATCCGGTCAGCACCGACGACGTTTGTCGTCATGAACTCGGCCGACCATGCCCTGTGGATCAACGACCAGATCGGCCGCTGGCGGCAGCAGGCGGCGGAAGTCCGCGACCGGGAGCTGGAGCTGCTTGCCCGCAACGAGCAGCTCGAGGCGATGACATCCGAGGAGCTCGATGCCCCGGAGAACCGCAAGACGATCCGCGAGCAGGCGGCGGCGGAGCGGAACAACGGCCGCCGCCTGGGGCGCTTGGCTGAGGCGGGGGGAGCGCTCGTCCGTGAGGCGATGCGCAACCCCGAGTTCGAGGCCAGCACGCTCGAGGAGCTTGCCGAGCATGTCAAAGCGATGGAGGAGATGGCTGCCACCCGGATGCCGGGCGTCGGCGAACTGCTTCAGGCCGCGGCGGAGGCCCCGAAGGGGAATGCGGCCGGTCAGGGGAGCGCGCAGCCGCTGCGGCCG
>CAMARC010000375.1 GCA_945860405.1 Candidatus Kuenenia stuttgartensis
GGCACCCCCGCCCGGTATGCCTCCGACCGGAGCCGCTATGGCGATCCGTTGGCCGCCGACCCGGCCCTGGCGCCGGCAAGTGCCTACCAGGCGCCCCCGGCGGCCGATGTTGGCTGGGCAGGCGCTGGCTCGGCAGGCGCTGGCTTCGTAGGCGGTGGCGCCCTGCCCCCGGCCGCTGCCGCGCCTCCGCCGGCCCCCTTCCCCACCGCTCCCCCGGCCGCGCTCCCCCCGGCCAATCCCGACGGTCTCACCTCCCCGCCGGTGCGCCGTCCCGACCCAGTCTTCCGGCCCGGTGGCACCTCGAGCTACCGGCCGGCCGAGCAGATCTTCGTCGACGAGCAGCCGGTCGCGCCGTCAGCGGTGCGGACCGCCTCCTTCGAGACCGCGGCCCCTCCGCTCCCCGCCGGGCAGGATTGACCCTGCAGTGCGGTGACGGCAGAAGGTGGTAGATTCGGCCGGCCATGCCCGCTTGCCGCTTCATTCCCGTCGCCCGCGCCGGCGTCGATCGGCCGCTCTTCTCGCTGCCGCCGCGCCGCGGATGGTGCGCTGTTGCCTTGGCCCTGATTGCGATCGGCCTGGGGGAGTCCGTTTCCCGGGGGAAGGCCGACGAGGTGCCTGCGGCTGACGCGGCGACCGCGCTCAGGGTCGAGCCGGGGGGAATCGTCAATGCTCCTGGCGAGGTCGTCGAGGCCGATGGATCGCGGCACGCGGTCTCTGAACTGAGCGGGATCGCCTGGCTCGGCGGGGATTCCTACGCCGCGGTGATGGATGGCAGCGACCGGCTCCTGTTCCTCACCATCACCCCCGACGTCAGCGGCGCGCCCAGCGTCAGCGGCGCGCCACCGACGGTGACGTTCGAGCGCTCGCTCGCGCTTGATCGCCTCCGCGACTGGGAGGATCTCGCGATCTTCACCAGGGCCGACGGCCGGCGACGCTGGTTTTTCGTCGAGGAAGACACGCCGGCGGTGCGCGAGTTTGCCGAGGCGGACGGGGCAGCGCCGGGCCGTGCCGCGCCGCGGCCGCTCCGGGCGGTGGGGGTGGCGTCGCTCGAGGGGCCGTTTCGATCGGCCCGCGCCAATCGGGGGCCGGAGGCGCTCGCCCTCGAGCCCGACTGCTCGAGGCTCTGGACGGCCAACGAGGAGCCGCTCGAGCGCGATGGCCCCCCGGTCGCCTCTGGCGTGGCCGGGAAGGTGCGGCTGGTCGGCCTGGCGATCGATGATGCTCGCGCCATCGGCGCCGAGGCGATCGAGCGCCGCCGCGAGGTGATCTATGAGGTCGATCCACCGCACGACCGGGTGTCCCTGGGCGGTGGGCCGCTCTATTCGGGCGTGGTGGCGCTTGCGGCGCTCGGCGAGGGGCGGCTCCTCGTTCTCGAGCGGAGCGCTGCGGCCGGCGTGCCGCCGTTGGAAAACAGGATCTATCTCGTCGACACCGCAACCGCAGCCGAGGCCCGCAACGTGAGCGGGGATCTCGCGGCCGTCGCGCCGGTGGCCAAGACGCTTCTCTGGAAGGGGGCGCTGGGGGTCAATCTCGAGGGGCTCTGTACCGGGCCCCGGCTCCCTGACGGCCGGCTGACGCTCGTCGCGGTGGCCGACAATGGCGCCGACAACGGAGTCGGCCGCCGGCCAAACCCCGTCGCCTGCTTCTTCCTCACCAGCCCATGACCATGTTCGACTCGATCACCTTCCGCGCCCGCTCCAGATCGTCGCCAGTCTCGTGCATGTAAAGACGGATGGCGTGAACCTTGTCGCCGGCGGCCTTGGCGAGGCATTCCCGTGCCGTGTTGCAGGGGTCGTCGGTCGAGCTGGTCAGCCCGAGGGCCGACTTGGAGATCACCCAGCAATCGCGGGGGCGACGGGTGAGGCGGACGATCCGTTCGCCGGGATAGGCATCCTCGACGACGGCCGCCGCGGCCTGCTCGTCGGCAGCCCACGAGATGATGATGTGGGCGCCGGTCTCGATCTCGAACAGCGGCATGGGTGGTTCCTCAGGCTTTCAGAACCACCTTACGGCTCGGCTTCCAGCCCGTCAATTGTTCCCCGCTCCAGCCCCTGACTAGGATGGAGCAGAGCAAGTCGTCCGAGGTGCCCAGCATGCGATTTGACCGCGACGGTTTTCCGATTCCTGCGGAGTTCGAGCGTCCCAACGACGATCTCGACGGCTTTGGCCCCCCTCCGCGCCGCGAGCCCGGCGGCCGTTCGAGCGCCGCACCGCAGGCCGGCGGCCGGAGAGTGTCCAGCGGTGGCGCTGACGGCCCTCCGCGCTTTGGCTCGCTCACCGACCCTGCCCCGCGGCAGTTCCAGGCCGAAGCGCCCCCGCTCCGCCGGAAACGGTTTTCGCTCCTCGTGCTGGTGGCGCTGGTGCTCCTGCCGGCCGTCGTGATTCCGGAGCTGTTGCCCTTCGTTCGCGACGTCGTCGTCGAGTGGTCGCTCCAGGAGGCGGCCAGCCGCGAGGCTCAAGGCGACGTCGTCGGGGCCCTCGGAGCGGTCGAGCGGGCGGTGGCGTGGCATGCCGAAGACGCCGATCTCCTCATCCGCCGCGGCCATCTCCGCCTCCAAAACCGCGATCCCGCCGGGGCGATCCTCGATGCCGATCGGGCGGTGACACTCGAGCCGCTGACACCGCGGGCCCGCCGGCTCCGGGCGCTTGTCCACACCGTCCTCGAGCGGCCCGACGAGGCGCTCGCCGATGCGGAGGCGGTCGTCGGGATGTCGGTGCCTGGCGATCCGGAGTCGTTGAATCTCCGCGCCTACACCCGGGCGCAGCTCAAGCGCGATCTGCCCGAAGCCCTGGCCGACATCGAGCTGGCGATCGAGAGGGGGGCGGGGGAATTGCCCGAACACCTCGACACCCGGGGCTACATCCTCCATCTCCTCGGCCGCCATCACGAGGCGATCGACGACCTCAACCGGGCGATCGACGGGATGCAGGCGCTGCGTGGAAGGCTCGAGCTCAGCCGTGGCCGCGCCGACCCCATCGAGATCGATCTCCGCCTCCGTGTCGCCGACCAGGGGCTGGCGGTGATGCACCACCACCGGGGCGAGGCCTGCGCCGCGGCCGGCTTCGACGGGCAGGCCCGGCAGGATCTCGACCTCGCCGCCCGCCTCGGGTTTGACCCCACCCGCGGCGTTTTTTGACCTGCCGGGAGCGATCGCCACGAAAAAAACACCCAAAAAAACGCCCGGGGTGTCGTCCTGGGGAGCGTCTCGCTATACTCTCTTTTCTTGCGAGGCGTCGACCCGTCCCTCGCCTCCCGGAGCGATTCGTTCCGGCGGCGAAACTCGGGGGTGTAGCTCAGTTGGTTAGAGCGCCAGCCTGTCACGTTGGAGGCCGCGGGTTCGAGTCCCGTCACCCTCGCTGACCGCTCGCAAGATTCATCGCCCCGGCCCGGCTTCCGTCATCGGAACGCCGGGCTGTGTCGTTTTCC
>CAMARC010000376.1 GCA_945860405.1 Candidatus Kuenenia stuttgartensis
ACTCCGGCTGGGGAGCTACCTCTTCGATCCGGCGGTGTCGATCCTCGATGCCAAGCGCTTCGAAGTGGCGACGGCGGATGATTCGCCGGTGGCGCAGCAGGATGGCGTGCTCAGCTTCGTTGCCCCCGAGGAGGGGACGTACTACGTGCAGGTGCGGGAGACGAGTTATGCCGGCGACGGCAACTGCCGCTACCGCCTCCATGTCGGTACGTTTCCCCGTCCCACGGCCGTCTACCCGGCGGGGGGCAAGGCAGGGGAAGCGGTGTCGGTGACATTCCTCGGCGATGCCGCCGGGCCGATCATGCAGGAAGTGGCCGTGCCGGCGACGGGAGCCGTCCTCCCCCTGTTTGCCAAGGACGCCAACGGGATCTGCCCCTCCTCGATCCCGTTCCGGATCACCCCGCAGGGCAATCTCCTCGAGGTCGAGCCGAACAACGCCCCGGCCGAGGCGACCACCGGCGAATCGACGCTGGCCTTCAATGGCATCGTCGGCACCGACGGCGACGTCGATTGCTTCCGGTTCGCGGCGACCAAGGGGCAGGTGTTCGAAGTCGAATGTTTCGCGCGGCGGATCCGCAGCGGTCTCGATCCGGTCGTCAACATTCTCCGGGCCGATGGCGCTGGGATCGCCGGCAACGATGATTCCCGGGGGCCCGATTCCTACCTCAGGTTTGAGGTGCCGGAGGACGGGCAGTACGTCATCCGTGTCACCGATCACCTCGGCCGCGGACGCCCCGATTTCGTCTACCGCGTCGAACTCCAGCCCGTGACGCCGTCGCTGACGCTCTCGATCCCGCGGATCGATCGGTATTCGCAGACCCGTCAACAGATCATGGTGCCGCGCGGCAATCGATATGCGGTGCTCGTCAATGCAGCCCGGACGAACTTCGGCGGCGATCTTGTCCTCGAGCCCGGTGCGCTTCCCGCCGGAATGACGGCCGTGTTCCGCGAGATGCCGGGCGCGGTGTCGCAGATGCCGGTGGTCTTCGAGGCGACAGCCGACGCGCCGCTGGCGGGGGGCTTGGTGTCGCTCGAAGCCCGTCCCAAGGATGACAATGTCAAGGTGCGGGGAGCCTTCGAGAACTTTGCCGACTTCGTTCTCGGGCAGCCGAACAACGCCGTCTACTACGGGGCGAAGGTCGACAAACTCGCGACGGCGGTCGTCGAGCCATTGCCTTTCCACCTCGAGATCGTTCAGCCGAAGGCGCCGCTGGCCCGTAACGGCACGATGAATCTCAAAGTGGTGGTGAAGCGGGGCGAGGGATTCGTGCAGCCGGTCACGGTTGAGTTCCCGTTCCGCTCGCCCGGCATCGGGGCGGGGCCGAGCATCACGATCCCGGCCGATCAGACCGAAGGTCTTTACACGCTCAATGCCGACGGCAATGCCGCCCTGGGGATCTGGCCCGTGTACTGCATTGCCCAGGCGGATGCGGGCGGGCCGGCGTGGGCGGCGTCGCAGTTGGCGACCCTCGAGGTCGTCGACCCGTACACCGTCGCCACGCTCGCCCGTGCGTCGTGCGAGCAAGGGCAGGTCGCCCAGGTCGTTTGCACCTTCGAACAGAAGGTCCCGTTCGAAGGGGAAGCGACGGCTCGGCTCCAGGGGCTGCCGCCGGAGACTTCGGCGGAGGAGCTCAAGTTCACCAAGGACACGACAGAGCTCGTCTTCCAAGTGAAGACCTCCGACAAGACGCCTGTCGGCAATCACAAGACGCCGTTTGTCGAGATGGTCGCGACCGTCGCCGGGGAGCCGGTCGCGATGCGCGGCGGTGGGGCAGAGATTCAGGTCGCCGCCCCCACCGCACCCCCGCCGGCTCCTCCGGAGCCGGCCCCGGCACCCGACGCAGCCGCCGCGCCTGCTGCTCCCGCTGCCCCGCCCCCGGTGCCGGAAAAGCCTCTGTCGAGGCTCGAGAAACTCAGGCTTCAGGGGAAACCGTCGGCTCCGGCTGCCAAGTGAAGACGCTCTAGCAAGTGAAGACGCTCTAGCAAGTGAAGACGCCCCGGCCTTCGCCCTGCGTCCGGCCCTTCCATCCTGCGAGGTCCATCGTGATCCCCTCAATCCTCCGCCTCGTCCCGGTTCGTGATCGGGTCATGCCGCGCTTGAGTATCCCGAGCTTGGGTATCCCGCTTCTGGGGGCGTTGCTCCTCGTGGCGGCCTGCCCTTCCGGGCCCGGGGCCTGGGCCGAGGAGCCGATCGCTCCGGTGGCTGTCGCCGAGACCCTCGCCGTCTATCCGACCTCGATCCATCTCACCACCTGCCGCGACCGGCAGTCGGTGATCGTCCAGGCGACATCGGCCGACGGCGTGACTCGCGATGTCTCGGGGCAGGCGACGTTCGTGGTCGAGCACCCTGATCGCGTGGCGGTGGAAGGGGGAATACTCCGTCCCCTCGCCGACGGCGACACGACGCTCAAGGTGGCCGTCGGCGAGAAGTCGCTGACGATTCCAGTCCATGTCGAGCGGGCCGGGGAGGATCCCCCCTTGAGCTTCAGGCTCGACATCATGCCGGTGTTCCTGCGTGCCGGCTGCAATACCGGGAGTTGTCACGGCGCCGCCCGGGGCAAGGACGGCTTCCGGCTGTCGCTGTTCGGGTTTGATCCTGACGGCGATCACCACCGCCTCACGCGGGAGTTCTCCGGCCGCCGGCTCAATCTGGCCATCGCCGAGGAGAGCCTGCTGATGGAGAAGTCGATCAACGCCGTGCCCCACAGTGGGGGCGGGAAGATCAAGAAGGGGGACGAATACTACGCCACGCTCGTCCGCTGGCTCGAGGCGGGCGCGGCCAACGATCCCGGCCCCGTGCCGGCGGTGGTCAAGGTGGAGATCGATCCGCCGACCGCGGTTCTCGACGGCGAAGGGGCGACACAGAAGTTCATCGTCCGCGCCAAGTACGCCGACGGCACCGACCGCGACGTCACGAACCTCGCCGTGTTTTCGAGCAACAACGACAACTCGGCCGTGATCGTTCAAGACGGAACAATGACCGCCAAGAACCGGGGTGAGGCCTTCATCATGGCCCGCTACGACACCCACACCGTCGGCTCGCACGTCATCGTGCTGCCGAAGGGGCTCGTGTTTCAGTGGTCGAATCCGCCGGCCAACAACTACGTCGACCAGTTCGTGAACGCGAAGCTTCTCAAGCTCCGCATCAATCCGTCGGAACTGTGCAGCGACGACGAATTCATCCGCCGCGTCAGCCTCGACATCTGCGGCACGCTCCCCACGAGCGACGAGCTGCAGTCGTTCCTCTCGAGCGCCGATCCGGCCAAGCGCGAGCACCTCGTCGACTCGCTCCTCGAGCGGAAGGAGTTCGTCGAGATGTGGGTGATGAAGTGGTCGGAGCTGCTCATGATCCGCACCTCGCAGCAGATCAGCTACAAGGCGATGCTCCTCTACTACAACTGGCTCCAGCAGCAGATCCAGGG
>CAMARC010000377.1 GCA_945860405.1 Candidatus Kuenenia stuttgartensis
CAGGCCCAGACTCAGGGCCCCGTCGCCCGCGCCCCGGGCCCCCGCTCGGCTCAGGCGCCGGGGCCGGCCGCTGAATCCCCCGTGCCCCGCCAACCTCCGGTAGCGCCGCTCGAGAAGCCATCCCCGCGGCCGTCCGGATATGTCGGCTCCCAGGCATGCTCGAGCTGCCATGCCGCGATTGCCGAAAGCTTCGCCCAGCACCCGATGGGCCAAGCGATGGACACCGTCCCTGGGGAGCACCCCGTCGAGAATCAAAGCGACGTGCGAAGGTTTGTCGATCGCGAGCGGGAATACGTCGTCGAGGAGCGCGACGGCGTCGTCCTCCACCACGAGCGGGTGTTTGCTCCCGATGGCACGCTGATCTACGACCAGGCCATGCCGGTCCGATTTGCTGTCGGCTCAGGCACCCGCGGCCGCTCCTATCTCATCGAACAAGCCGGCCTCCTCACCCAATCCCCGATCGGCTGGTACAGCGGCACGGGGCGATACGGGCTTTCCCCCGGCTACGAACACGACCGCGGGCTGCGCTTCGAACGGAGCGTGGGGGATGGCTGTCTCCACTGTCATGCGGGGCTCGTGGAACACACGACCGACGGCACGGAGCGGTATACGTCGCGGGTCTTCGCCGAGGCGGCGATCGGCTGCGAGCGCTGCCACGGCCCAGGCGCCGACCATGTGGCGAAGATGACGGCGCTGCCGGCCGGTGCGAAGGCCGACGATCTGCAGATCGTCAACCCGGTCGACTTGGAGCCGCGGCGGCGGGAGGCGGTCTGCAATCAGTGCCACCTCGGCGGCGAGGCGACGTTCCCCCGGTTCGGCCGGGGCTTCTACGACTTCCGCCCCGGCGACCACCTCGATGACACGCTCCTCGTCTTCGTCCACGACGAAACGGCCATGACGGCCTCCGGAGCGAAGCCTGTCAGCCAGGTGGAGCAGATGCGTCAAAGCGGCTGCTGGAAGGGAACGGGGGGCACGCTGGGCTGTGTCTCCTGCCATGATCCCCACAGCAAACCGGCACCTGAGGCGATCGATGCCTTCTACCGGACGAAGTGCCAGGCCTGCCATGAGGAGAAGCCTTGCTCGTTGCCGGAGGTGGAACGCGACGCGGCGCCGGCGGCCGGCTCCTGCATTCGCTGTCACATGCCGTCGCAGGATCTCGTCGAGATCGCCCACACGGCGATGTCGGACCACCGCGTCCCCCGCAAGCCCGACCAATCCTCTCCCACCGCGCCGCGGGGCCAGGGGGCAGCACTCGTCGCCTTCGATGATGCCGCCAGCCGGGTGCCGGCCCGGGAGCTCGAACGGGCCCGTGGCCTCCTCCTCGCCTCGCTGCCCGGCGCCACGAAGAGCACGCAGCGGGCGCAGGAGGCGATCTCGGCCCTCGTGCCGGAGGGGGTCAACAGCGGCGACCAGCGGGCCATCGTCGCGGCCCTCGCCGGCGACGTCGCATCGCTTCGCGGCCTCGGCCAGCTTTACGCCTCGACCGGCCGGATGGACGCCGCGGCCGCCTGCTGGGAGGGGGCCCTCGCGGCCGATCCAAGCGATGGCGAGACGATGGCGATGCTGGCCCGGCAGATGGAGCGGGGGGGGAGGCTCCGCGAAGCGCTGGCGATGCTCGATCGCCTCATCAGTGCCAGCCCCTCCGTCGCGGCCGTCCACGCCCAGCGCGGTGCGATTCTCGTGGCCCTCGCCCGCCCCGACGAAGCGATCGCAGCGGTCCGCAAAAGCCTGGAGCTCGATCCCTCGAGCCTGCCGGTCCGATCCTTCTTCGCCGAACTCCTCGCCCGCACCAACCACAGCGAGGAGGCGGAGGAGGAACGGACGACGATCTCGCGCCTCAAAGCCGCCGCGGCGTCCCCCTACCGGCCAGCCGCTGCCACAACGCCGGCCCCTAACTCCCCCTGACCGAGCGCTTCGTCAGCGTTCCGCCGGCGGCTCGCGGAGGACGAGCGCCTGATCGACGGCCGTCCCTTCGAGCCGCTGCGTCGCGCCGCTCGGCCAGCGGATCTCGACCGTGCAGGGGCCGCCCCGGTCGCCAAGCCCCACGGCCAAGAGCGGCTGGTGGGTGCTTGCATAGCTGCTCCCCCCACAGAGCTCGCGGATCCACGTCCGGTCGCCGCTGGTCACCGTCACTCGGGCTCCGATTCCGCGCCGATTGCTCCGCTCGCCGATGCATTGGAAGGTGAGCCAGTGCCCGGCTGCGGAGCGGTTTTCGAGCAGCGCCGCCGGGCTGTTTTGATGGGCGATCGCCACATCGAGATCGCCGTCGCCGTCGGCATCGGCCAGGGCCACGCCACGCCCCACGAGCTTCTCCTCGAAGTAGGGGCCGGCGGCGCTGCTGCAATCCTTGAATCGCTGTCCGTTGAAGCTGAACAGCTGCGCCTTCATCTTCAGAAGCGGGCTGCCGGGATAATTTTCCACGTGGCCGTTGGCAATGATCAGCTCTTGGCGGCCATCGGCGTTGAAATCGGCCATCGCCGTCCCGAAGCCGAGCCGCGGGAGCGTCGGCTCGTGGAGCCCGACGAGCCCCGTCACATCCTCGAATCCGCTCGCCCCGAGGTTGCGGTAGAGGGTGTTTGACTCGTCGTAGAAGTGGGTCGAGTAGACGTCGAGCCAGCCGTTGTCGTCGTAGTCGCCCACGGCGAGCCCCATGCTCGCCTGCGCCATGCCGTTGCGGTCGACGGCACATCCGAGGAGCGTTGCCGACTCGCGGAATCGCATCTCGCCATCGGCGCCCTTGCCTTCGTTGACGAACAGGAAGTTGGGGGTGGTGTCATTGGCGACGTAGATGTCGGGGAGCCCGTCGTTGGTGAAGTCGGCCACCGCGACGCCGAGCGCCTTGTTGCCAGGGCCGAAGAGCCCCCACGCTTGGGCCACCGGGCGGAAGGATCCATCGCCGAGGTTTTCGTAGCACTCGTCGGGCCAATGCTCGACGTCGCGGGGATGGCAGATCCGTGGCTCCCCTTTGACGTTGCGGCAGTCCATCGGGTGGAACGGGTCGTAGCGGACGTAGTTGCAGACGTAGAGATCGAGATCGCCATCGCCATCGAGATCGGCCCAGGCTGCCGATGAGCTCCACCGCTCGTCCCCGACCCCCGCCGCCGCCGTCGAGTCGACGAACGTGCCGTCGCCGAGGTTGCGATAGAGGGTGTTGGCGCCGACGTTCGTCACATAGACATCGTCGAATCCATCGTCGTCGAAATCGCCGACAGCCACTCCTTGCCCGTAGCCCGTCTCATGGATTCGGCAGGCCGCCGTGACGTCGATGAATCGGCCCCCGGCGCTCGGCGGCAGGCGCCGGAAGAGACGGTCGAAGGGCTGATTGCTGCGATCAGCGACGGCCGGATCGCCCCCCTGATTGAAATACAGATCCCACAGGCCATCGCGGTCGTAGTCGAGCCAGCCGACGCCCCCGCCGAT
>CAMARC010000378.1 GCA_945860405.1 Candidatus Kuenenia stuttgartensis
CTGCTTGCCAGGGCCGACGGGAAATTGACCCGCATCACCTCGAGAAAATCTTCGCGGGTCTCGACGCGCGACACCCGCCCCCGGAACTCGCGGGCGCCGGCGAGGCCCTGCGCGTAGGAGCAGGCGAACTTCCGCATGAGGAGCGTTCCCCGCTCGACGCCGAAGCGCTGGCAGACGAGATCGTAATGGTGAAGGACGAGCTCCTTCTGCTCGGCAAGCTCGGGATCGGGGGGCATCGGATCCCCCCGCAGGAGCGCGGCGGTCTGGGCGAAGATCCATGGCCGGGCAAGCGCCTCGCGCGCGATCATGACGCCATCGACCCCACTCTCACGGAGCCGGGCCACGGCCGTGGCGGCAGAGTCGATATCGCCATTGCCCACCACCGGCATCCGCGACACCGCCCGCTTCACGGCGGCGATGGCGGCCCAGTCGGCCTCACCTGAGAAGAACTGCGCCGCGACCCGGCCGTGGACGGTGAGGCACGACGCCCCTGCTTCCTCGATGCGCTGCGCCACCTCGATGGCCGTCCGGCAATCGTCGGAACAGCCGAGCCTGATCTTTGCGGTCACCGGGACACCGTCGCACGCTTCCACGACGCGCGCGACGATTTCACCGACGCGTCCTGGATCACGGAGGAGCCACGAGCCGCTGTGGGCCTTGACGGTCACCTGCCGCACCGGACACCCGAAGTTGAGGTCGACGACACTCACCCGGAAGTCCCGCGCGAGCCTCCGACCGACGCTGGCGAGATTGTCGGGATCGTTGTCCCACATCTGCACCGCCAGCGGCCGCGGCTCATCCCGCACTCCCCACAGCCGGTCTGGATGCTCGCCGCGGTTGGTCTCCAGCCAGGTCGCGCTGCGGGCAGCGATCATCTCCGTGGCCAGCAATCCTGCTCCACCGAACTCGCGCACCACCTGCCGGTAGGCGTAGTTCGTGTAGCCAGCCATCGGCGCCTGGAGGATCGGCGGGTCAACAACCACCGGGCCGATCTGCAGCGGGGCAGGGGCCCATGGGGGCGTCGGGCCCGACGAAAGGGGTAACGCGGCGGAAGCGGAGATCGACGTCTGGGGAGCTGTGGCCATGCCGAATCATCGCGGCCCGGCGCATCGACGCAAGCCGGTGGTTGCTTCCCTGCCTGGCCGAAAGCGGAGGCTCAGCCGCCGAACGGCGGAGTGACAGCCGGGAGCGAAGCCCCTGCCGGAGGGTTTGGCGCGGGCGCGAACCGATTCGGGGCCACCGGATTCATCCCCGGGCCCCCACCACCGGGCTGCCCCGGCGGAGCGACGGCCGGAGGGATCGGGAGCGTGGGGGTGCCGGCGGGGAAGACGTCAGGAGGGGGATTTGCCTGGCTTTGTGGCAACGAGTTTTGTGGGAACGACTGCCCTGCCACGGGCACCACCCGGTCGCTCGCGGCAAACGGCAGCGCCGCCAGCGGCTGCCGCCAGGGGGTCGGCTGCCCGATGAGCATCGTCGCAAACCGTTCGTCGGGCACCGACAGATCGGCTACGGCCATCACATATTCGGCGATGTCGAGGTTGTAGGCACGGACGGCGCGGACAAACGCCTCTCCCTGTTGGACGATCGCGTCGTGGGCCGTCAAGACCGCACCGATCGGCTTCTTCCCCTTGGCATGGAGGGCCTCGATGGCCTCGAACCGGCCTTCTGCGGCCCGGACCGCCTCGGCGCGGGCCACGAGCGCTGCATACTCCAGCGGCAACTGCCGATGGATGGCCCGCACCCGCCCCGTGGCCGGACGTCCGGCGAAAATCGTCTCGAAATGGGTCTGATAGGCAGCCGTCAAGGGACGGTCGACCGGCCAGGGCGGAGGATCGGTGACCGGCAGCCTGACCAGATCAATAATCTCCTGCTGTGCCGTGACGAGCTCGACTCCCGCCGTGGCACTCTCACCCCGGGCCGTCGCGGTCGCGAGGTCGAGCAGGACGAGGTCGTCAGAGCTCTCCCCTGGCGCCACCAGCGCCAGCCGCTCCTCGGCTTCGGCAGCGAAACGAACTCCGGCCGCAGCCGCCGCCAGCTTCCAATAGGCCTGGGTGATCCAGAGACGGCGGGTTCGGTCGCCGGAACGCTCCAGCGCCTCGAGCAATGCCAGGGGACGCGGCGGGGTGACCTCGGCGGTGGGACTGCCGGCCACGAGCGGGAAGGGGAGCTCGAGCCCGCGGGCGACAAGGGGAGCCGCTTGATTCAGGGGAGCCGCAAGCGGCGGCGTTGTGGCCTGCATGGCCAGCGGGGGAGGAGGCGGAGCGAACGGAGGCGCCGGACGCATGCCCGGAGTGACCGGGGGAGAGGCGGGCCCCGTCACCCCGCCGGTCAGCCCGGCGGGGTCGATCGGAGGAGAGGACGTCGGCACGAGGACAGAGACCGTGCCGTCAGGAGGAGGGAGCTCCGACGCCGGAGCCAACGGCTCGCCCGCTCCCAACGCCTCAGTCCCGCCAGCCGGCTCCGTCGCCTCGTCCGCGCGGCCCTGCGCGCCGTCGCCAACGCGATCCGTCGGAAAGGGGGGCTGGGGCGTGATATCCGCAGGGAACGGTGGGGGCGGATCGAGCAAAAGAGCCTGTCCGTCCGGCGGCGGATCCTGTTGGTCACCCGCCGAAGGACCGGTCTGGGGGAACGGTGGCTGCGGGCCATCGGCCGCGGTCGTGCCTGGGAGCGGGCCGATCAGCGCGAGAGCCACCCCGACCAGCCACACGGCGGGGAAACGCTGCGGAGGTGCCGATCGGCGCGGCCCGCTGAAACCCATCTCGTTCCTCGACACGTTTCCACGCTCCCCAGGGGACAGGGGGGGCAGGAGGGTCACAAACGTGGCAGAACGAGTCAACGCCGATCTGTAGCCCGATCCTGGCTGTCTCGGAAAAGGGGATCGAGTCGGGCGACCGGGCAGCTAGCAGGCTGTTGATAAAGTGCCGGCCCGACCGCACGAGGCGGTCGCGAGTGCGGAGCACTCGAGAAAACCGGAGGTTTTCCAAGTGGAAAAAGGTCATGGATGACTTTTTCCACGGGCAGCTAGGGCAACGAGCGGCTTTAGGAGGCCGAATCAAGATAGGGATCCTGACTCATCTGGATGTGGGCCTCGGCCCGTTGCCGTTCGACATACTCAAGCACCCGCCGCTGCCGGACATGCCGCTGCTCGACGAGACGCTGCGCCTTGGTGAACGCGGCAAGGAGCCGCTCCGGATCACCAGCGAGCCCGGCGCGGAGCCTGGCAACGATCCGGCGGGCACGATCGGGGCCGTAGCCAGCCACGAGGATGTCGTCGTCGAGGGAGACATACTGCCGCCAGGAGCCGGGATCCCCCTGCCGGCCGCAACGGCCGACA
>CAMARC010000379.1 GCA_945860405.1 Candidatus Kuenenia stuttgartensis
TGCCCGATGCCGACGGCCGCCGCGAGGAGACTGTTCCGCACGAACGACGCCACTGGAACGGTGACCCCGACGGCCGCCGCATCCCCGGCATGGCGGAGGAGGAACGTCTGCCCGCCGAGGTGGCGTTCGACGGCGGTGGCGGTGAGATCAGCCCTGCGGTTGAGGGCCACCCCGACAGCGCGCCGCAGCGAGACGCTGCCCGACGCACGACGTTCCTCGGCGTGGCGGGCAACGAGCCGACGGACGCGGGCATCGTCGAGATTGGCCACCAAGCAGCCATCCTCACCGAGCGAGTCGAGAATCCGTGCCTTGATCTCGTGATAGGCCTCGACCGTGCCGTGCCGGTCGAGATGGGCGCTGCCGAGGTTGGTGACCACGACCGCGTCGCACGACACCCCGGCCAGCGCCTGGCGGGCGAGCATGGCGCTCGACACCTCGATGACGGCGTGCGTGCATCCGCTCGCGGCGAGGCGACCGAGCCAGGCGGCGAGTTCGGCAGGGCGATCGAAGGCGGCGGGCACGGGCGCCGTGCTGTCTCCGTCGAGGCAACCGAGGTCGGAGAGGACACCGACGTTGAAGCCCCCCTCGGCGAGGACCGACGCGGTCAGCCACGCCGTCGTCGTCTTCCCGCTCGTACCGGTGATCGCGATCACCCGCATTCGCCGGGCCGGGTCACCGGCCAGCGCGTGCGCCAGACGGGCCTGCGCCCAGGCCGTATCGGGCACGATGCACAGCGGCGTCCCGAAGGTGGGGATGATCCGCTCGGCGACAATCCCCGCCACGCCGCGAGCAATCGCCTTGGCAGCGAGTTCATGGCCATCGCCCCCGGCCTCGAGACGGGCGATGAACAGGTCCCCCGGCCGGCAGGCTTCGGGGGTGTCGTGGCACCGCCTGGCGACGATGTCGTCGCAGGCAACGAACCGGGCTCCTGGCAGGATCTCGGAAAGCCGCATCTCTGTGACAGCCCTGCCCGCCTTCGACCGGCCCCGGGCTTCCCTGCCCCCATCTCCACGCACGCCATCGGCCATGACGGCCTCCTCGCTGCTTGTGCCGCGTCTCCGCGGGAGTTCCCGCCGCGATCGTCCTTGACCGCGGCGCGAGAGGCATTGTCCGTGGCGCTGATTCGGGGTCAACCCCGCGATTCATCCTCGACTTTTGCCCCTCTGCAAGGCCGTCCGGCATTGCTCATCTCCCCTCTCTTGCCACGATTACGCTCCATCGGCTAGCGTCCCCTGCTCAGGAATGTCGCCTGACCGGTCTTGCCAGGAACCGTCAGCCATGCATGGAGCCCGCGCCGTCGACCCGGTCAAACGGAGCGCACCGATCCACTCCGCACCGATTCATGCCGCGGCGATTCATCCTGCGGCGACACCGACGCTCCGCGGCGGTCCGAGGCGCGTGCTCTGGGTCGGTGAGATCGACGACCTCGAGTTGACGATCGCCCGGGAGAGCCTGGTGCGATTGACGGGGTGTGTCGTGATTCGCGCGACCGTTCCCGTGGTGGGCTCGCGCTCTTCTCACCGGGGCGCTGATCTGCTCGGGACCTCCGCTCCCGATTGCATTCTCCTGGCGATCGACCGGCCGGGCCGGTGGAGCAGTGAGCAGGTCCTCGGTCTCTCGCTGGCCTTTCCGTTGACGCCGATCTTCGCCATCGCCACGAGCCTCGGCGATGGCCGACGGCGGAGCGGGCCTTCGCTGCCTGGGGTCGAGGAGCTGGCCTGGCACGACGCCGGTGGGCGCCTGGCCCGGTGGTTTGCCGATCTCGATGCCGGCCTCCCCGGATCCCTCGGCTTGCCCCCCACCGTGCGCCGCGAAGAGCGATTCCACGAAGCCCCCGCCTTCCAACCCCAGTCGCGCCCCGTCGGCCCGCTCGCGCCGGTCACCGTCGCCGCACGGTCGCCCCTCGATCTCGACGGGCTCGTCGATCTCCTCGCCGCCGCCGGTCATCCGATCGGGGAGCGAACGCTTCTGCGGCCCCAACTCTCCCCTCCCGACCGGCTGGTGGTCTGGGATGCCGGCCGATTCGACGGCAAGGATTTGGAGTGGCTGCGGTTGCTCGTGGCCAATCGCCCCGGCGTGGCGGTCGTGATCCTCGATTCCTTTCCCCGCGGCGACGTCGCCCGCGGGGCACTGCGGGCGGGGGCTTCCGCGATCCTCGGCCGCCCGGTGGGGCTCGAGGTGCTCGCCGGGACGCTGCGCGGGCTCTGTCAGGGAGCGATCCGGGGCTGAGACCGGCTTTTCCCCTCCCGTGGCCCTTCCAGGCAACACCAGCAGGCCGGGCTGGCAGCCCGACAGTGGGATTGGTGGGCCCCGACGGCCCCGCTACCATCCGCCTCCCGGGCGGTCGCCGCCTCCCCTGCGCTATCCTGTTCCCCCCGAGCCTCTGCATGATCGGCGTCGAGCACCACCGGGGTGACCGAGATCTGGGCCGGGGGCTTGCCCCCCTCCTCATGGTGCTCGCCACGGCGCTTGTGGTGCTGGGGTGCCGCCACCTCGCCGCCGTGCCGGCGCTCGACCCGACCAGGCTCGAGGAGACGGTCGGCAGTGCCTTCAGCCGCGAGAGCCAGTGGCAGGAAGGGCTCCCTGATCGAAACGTCGTCCAGGCCGGGCAACTGGTGATCCACGCCGACTTCGGCCTCGCCGAACAGCACCGCCTCATCCGCGATCTCGAGACACTGCGGACGGAGGTCTCCCAGGATCTCGGTCTGCCGATCTCCGACGAGCCGGTCCATCTTTACCTCTTCTCCGACACCAGCCGGTACGACAGCTTCGCCGCCCGTCACTTCCCCAACTTCCCGGTGCGGCGGGCGTTCTTCGTCGAGACCGACACGACGCTCGCGGTGTTCGCGCCGTGGCAGGACCGGATCGCCGAGGATCTCCGCCACGAGACGACGCACGGGTATGTCCACGCCGTCGTTCCCACCGTGCCGCTGTGGCTCGACGAGGGAATCGCCGAGTACTTCGAAGTGCCGCGCGGCAGCGAGGGAATCCATCCGCAGCATGTCGCCCACCTCGCCGGCCGGTTCCTCGAAGGGACCTGGCGATTGGATCTTGCGCGCCTCGAGTCGCTCGCCGCGGCCGGGGAGATGTCGCAGGACCACTACGCCGAAGCATGGGCCTGGGTCCACTGGCTCCTCCACACCACGCCCCTCCGCCGCCGCATCCTCCAGGATTATCTTGCCGACCTCCGCCGCGACGGTCGCTCGGCCCCCCTCTCGGCCAGGCTTGCCTACTACGAGGGGCCGGCGGCGACGTGGACGGCAAGCCTCAAGGCCCATGTCGAGGAGCTCTCGCAGCGAGCCTCGCCAACCACCGCCGCCGAGTGATCCG
>CAMARC010000380.1 GCA_945860405.1 Candidatus Kuenenia stuttgartensis
CTCCTCTCCGACACGCTCGTGATCTGGACAACCGAGTTCGGCCGCACCCCGTTCGCGCAAGGGGGCGACGGCCGCGACCACAACGGCGGCACGTTCGTGACTTGGCTCGTCGGCGCCGGTGTGAAGGCCGGCGCCACACACGGCGAGAGCGACGAGCTCGGCTACCAAACCGCCGCCGGCACGACGACCGTCCACGATCTCCAGGCAACGATCCTTCATCTCCTCGGCATCGACCACACCCGGCTCACCTTCCGCACCGCCGGCGTCGACCGGAGACTCACCGACGTCCACGGCCACGTCGTGCGGGAAGTGCTGGCGTGATTGGGTCGCCGTCGAGGCAGCTTCCGTCACCTGATGCCGCTGCGAAATCCCCCGGAATTGACTCCGATGCTCAACACCCCTCAAGCCCTCCACAACTCCCCAAGGTAGGCCATGTCCAACAACCCCTACGCCGCCCCTGCCTCGACTGATGACGTTGCTAGCCTGACGGATTCCAGGGGCGATGAACTCGCCGGACGGTTCACGCGATTAGCCGCGGCGATGGTCGATGGGCTCCTCGTCATGGCGATCACCCTCCCGGTCGGCATCGCCACCGGGTTCGACGTTCGTGCCCAGACGCAGCAAGTCGGGCTCCTCGAACAACTCGCCATGGTCGCGTTGGGGCTGATCGTCATGCTCGCGTTTCAGGGATATCTGCTGGCCACACGAGGCCAGACCATCGGCAAGTTGCTCACGAAGATCCGGATCGTCGACGCCAAGACCGGTGCCCTGATCTCGTTTGTCAGGGTTTATGTCTACCGCTATCTCTGGTTGATGCCGCTGGTGCTGATCACGACCCTCATCCCCGGCCAGATCGACGACGTCCTGATCAATTTGGTGGCGCTCGTCGATGGATTGTTCATCTTCGGCAAGGAACGCCGCTGCCTCCACGACTACATCGCCGGATCGAAGGTGATCCGCGTCACGCCACAGCCCGCCATGCCCGCTTGAATCTCCTCCCGCCGGCGACTGGCTAACGGAGCCATGGCTCAGGGGGCTCGCGGCCATAACCGCCAACTGCCGCACGTCTACCCTCATGTCGTGCGAGCAACGCTAGCGTGAGGCGAGGCTCCCTTTTGACGGATGGTTAGCGAAAATGCGATGCTTCGGGCGTTACCGAGCCCCCCGGAGAGCGTTCAGGGATGTCCGAATACCACGTCCCGTGCGAATGCGGCATGACCGTCGCCGTCGAAGTCTCCAAGGCAGGCACGACCCAGACGTGCGTCTGCGGGAAGGCCGTGCAGATCCCCTTAATGTCTGCCCTGCGGCGTGCCGCCGGCCAGACGCCGATGCCACTCAACGCGTTGGAGCATTTCCGACTGTTGAGCAAAGAGGGCCGGCTTCCCGACAATGTCTCGTGCCCGATCACGGGAGCACCGGTCAATGACACCGTCTGGGTCCACGTGCAATGCGAGCGCGAAGAGGTTCGATATGGCAGAATCAAACTCTGGCAACACTTACTCCTCTTTTTGTTTACCCGTGTGATCCTGTTCTATCGGTCTGGTCGACCAGAGGTGTATGGCCGCGACACGGCTGTTGAAGTGCCCTTGGGAATCAACCACGCCGCCCGGAGTTCTTTCGCAACGGCCCGCGGCCAACGGTTTTTGAAGGAAGCCTTGAACTGCAGTCCGACCTATTCGCAGCTCCTCCGTGAATATCCGGACGCGGAGGTCTGGGTGATCGACGACTAGGAGCCGTTGATCTCGACATCAGACGCTTCGGCTGGGCGCGCTCGCTCCGCAAGCCCGCCGGGAAACTGTTCACTCGGTCCATGGTGGAGACAGTTGTCGCCGTCCCCTCACGATGTCCTGATCCCGCTTGTCCTCGTGGCGATCACTTTTCCGAAGACACAATTGGAGTTCCTCCTTGTTCAAAAACAACGATCAGGAGTTTGCCGAGATCGCAGCGGATCCAGTTCGCCGTAGGGCTGCCATCGCCGATCTCGCAGGCCGCTGTAAGACGTCGTCAATCTGCGCTGGCGTCGCATCGGCGGGCCTGATCGTGGCTACGATCGCAAACCCCCAGGGGACTGGAGTTCTGGCGGGCTGTGTTGCCGGCCTCTGGGCGATCGCCTTCAAGTTTGACACCGATCTGCGATTGCTCCGCGTTGTCGAACGCCTCCACGGCGAGTCAGGTCTGCCCGCGACAAGCGACGCTCACGAACAATCCCAAGGCACTCCATGATGCTCCATCGAGGCTTTCTTCTGCTTGCCGAATTGGCGTGCCTGACAGCAGCCACCCCCGCGATCGGGGCGGCACCCGAGGTCGTTCTCGATCCGACCGGCGACCTCCAGGTCGCGCCGCACGGGGCGGGAAATGTGTATGCCCCGGAGATCCTCTTTGAGAACGGCGTCTACCGGATGTGGTATGGAGCGCAAGGGCGCGACGGCCACGATCGCATTCTGCTGGCCGAGTCGCCAGACGGCGTCTCGTGGGAGACGGAGGGAGTGGCTCTCGACCATGGCGATGCCAACCATGTCAACGATCCGTCGGTCGTGAAGGTGGGCGACACTTTCTTCCTGTATTACACCCGGGCCCCGGTCGACGTCCGCGACGAGATCGCCCTGGCGACCTCTGCCGATGGGGTCACCTGGCGGGAGCAGGGGACGGTGTTGGGCCCCGGCGCCGACGGAGCGTGGGATTCGCTCCTCGTCGGTAGGCCGAGTGTTCTCCATGAGGATGGCCGCTTCCGGATGTGGTACGACGGCCGGCGCGACCTGCCGGTGGGCGCTCCGGCGGCAGGCGTGCCGAAGTCCGATCGCTCCGTTCGGGCCGTCGGCTACGCCGAATCGGTCGACGGCCTGACCTGGACCCGTCCGCAAGCCGATCCTGTCTTCGGGGAAGATGCCGGAGGCGTCCACGTTGTCCGGGTCGGCGCCACGCTCGTGATGACCTCCGAATCGCGGGATGGCACCCGGCTCGCCACGAGCCCCGATGGCCTCGCCTGGAAGTCGGAGGGCCTCTTTGCGGAACGCTCTGGCAATGACGTCGACCGCTTCGGCCACGTCACGCCATTTCTCCTTGTTGAGCCCGAGAGCGTCACGCTCTTCGCCGGCGCCGCCTCGAGCGCGTCGTGGGATCGCAACCGGATCGTGCGGGTGCCGCTTGCTCAACAGGAACGCGAACGGCTTCGTGCCCACTGATTACCTGCAAAGAAGGAAGCGCCCGGTGCTCACCATTCCGGGGGCAGCACCGGCATCATCAAAATCTCACAAAGCCACCCGCAGCCGAAGGCCGTAGAACCATCGAGATCGCACGAAGACTCGGATGATCGGCGTTT
>CAMARC010000381.1 GCA_945860405.1 Candidatus Kuenenia stuttgartensis
TTCGGCGAGATCGCCGCCACCTCCAAGGGGATCAACGACGTTCCGTCAAAGGAGGAATCGATTCGAGGATTCATCGTTAGCCTGTTGGCCCAGGCTGTTGCCAACTCAATCGCGGCATTGGCGCTCGTCGTGATCCCTTTCTGGCTCGCAGGCCGGTGGCCGCCACGAGAAGTACTCCTTGGCTGTTCCATCGGAGGTGCGTTGTCGCCTTTCGCATGGCGGATCTACCGCGCCGCTCGCGGATACCCGGAGGGGCCTTCGAGCGAGGAGGACACCACGCCACCGTCGTGATCAGCCGGCGTCGGACCACGAATCTGGGCGGTGAATCAGGCAGCGACTTCATCGTCGAACCGCGGACTGACGTATCTCACCGATGATTGTGAACCACATCCTTCCGCCGCCTCGGAAAGAGCGTGCTATGGCTTAACTCGGCGCCCGAGCGGACTCGCCATGCAGCCCGTTGTTCACGAATCCGCTCACTCGTCGTTCCCGCGGAGCGTTGCCAGGACGGTGTAGTCTTCGAGGGTCGTCGTGTCGCCGACGGTCTCTCGGCCCGCGGCGATGTCGCGGAGGAGGCGGCGCATGATCTTGCCAGAGCGCGTCTTGGGGAGCGTGGCGGCAAAGTGGATGTCGTCCGGGGCGGCGAGAGCCCCGATCTGCTGGCGGACGTGCTTCCGCAACGCGTCCTTGAGGCCGTCGGTCGGCACGCCCCCGCGGAGCGTGACAAACACCGCCACCGCTTCCCCCTTGACGTCGTGCGGCCGCCCCACCGCCGCCGCCTCGGCGACGCTCGGATGGCTAACCAGGGCGCTTTCGATCTCGATCGTCGAGAGCCGATGGCCGGCGACATTGAGCACGTCGTCGATCCGCCCCATGATCCAGTAGTAGCCGTCCTTGTCTTGGCGGGCGTTGTCGCCGGCGAGGTACTTGCCAGGCACCTTCGACCAATACGTCTCGACAAAGCGCTCGTCATCCCCCCAGATGCCGCGGAGCATGCCGGGCCAGGGCTGCGTCATCACGAGCCAGCCACCGTGCCCTGGCGTCACCGGCGCCCCGGCGGCATCGACGATCTCGGGGACGACGCCCGGCAGCGGCAGCGTGCAACTGCCCGGCTTCGTCGGCGTGCAGCCCGGCAGCGGGCTCATCATGATCCCGCCGGTCTCCGTCTGCCACCACGTGTCGACGATCGGGCAGCGCTTGCCGCCGATCACCTCGTGGTACCAGATCCAGGCCTCGGGATTGATCCCTTCGCCGACAGTGCCGAGGAGGCGGAGGCTGGAGAGATCGCGGCCTTCGATGTGTTCCATCCCCCACTTCATGAACGAGCGGATCGCCGTCGGGGCGGTGTAGAAGATCGTCGGCTTCTCCGCCTCGATAATCTCCCAAAAGCGGCCCTCGTGCGGCGCGTTCGGGGCCCCTTCGTAGATGAGGAGGCTGGCGCCAGCGGCGAGGGGGCCGTAGGTGACGTAGCTGTGGCCGGTGATCCAGCCGCAGTCGGCCGTGCACCAGAAGAGATCGTCGTCGCGGAGATCGAAGACCCACTCCGACGTCGTCTGGGCCCAGAGGACGTAGCCGGCGGTGGTGTGCTTGATCCCTTTCGGCTTCCCCGTCGAACCGCTCGTGTAGAGGATGAACAGCGGCGCTTCGGAATCCATCGGCTCTGCCGCAGTGTCGGTGGGCATCCCCTCGATGAGGTCGTGCCACCAGATGTCACGGCCAGCGACCATCTCCACCGGCTGCCCGGTGCGCTTCAAGACGACGACATGCCGCACCGTCGGGCTCTTCTCGACGGCGATGTCGACGTTCTTCTTGAGGGGAAGCTGGGAGCCGCGCCGCCAGCCGCCATCGGCCGTGATCACGGCCACGGCGCCGGCGTCCTGGTTGCGGTCGGCGATCGCTTCGCTCGAAAAGCCGCCGAAGATCACCGAATGAACGGCGCCGATGCGGGCGCAGGCGAGCATCGCGATCACGAGCTCCGGCGTCATCGGCATGTAGATCGACACCACCTCGCCAGGCTTGATGCCGAGCTTCCGCAGCCCTGCCGCCACCCGACAGACTTCCGCATGGAGCTGGCTGTACGTGTATTCGCGGCGTTCGCCGGTCGGCTCACCGACCCACACGAGCGCCGTCTTCTCCCCCTTGCCGGCGGCGATGTGCCGGTCGAGGCAGGCGGCAGAGGCGTTGAGGCGCCCCCCCACAAACCACTTCGCCGCGGGGGGATGCCAGTCGAGGACCTTCGTGTACGGCGTCGTCCAGGGGAGGGCCGCCGCGCGTTCCCCCCAAAAGCCTTCCGGATCGTTCTTCGCCGCGTCGTAGAGCCGGCGGTAGTCCTCGAGCGACCCGATCCGCGCCCGGGCGGAAAACTCCGCCGGCGGGGGAAACATCCGCTCTTCGGTCATGACGCTGGCGACGGTCCCGGCCGGCCTCTGTACTTCGCTCATCAATACTCCCCCGATGGCGCGGAAATCATGCGCGGAAACTCGAGTCAGGAAAACCCCGAAAGCCGGTGAGCATACCGTATCGAAGGCCGCTCCGTGCGGCCCCCGATCCCCGCCGACGACAGGCCTGACGACTGCAGATCAGCCGGCAAACGCCCAGCTTGTAGGGGGATCGTCGCCGAAGGAGATCCCCAGGGCCCGGGCCGCGAGGACCGCGGAGCTCCCCACGTCGACCTGCGACAACCGGCTTACCGCATCGGCGATCGGCACGCTGGCGATGTCGGGCGGACGGTAGCAGACCATCTCCCCGAAACGCCCCTCGTGGACGAGCCGCACGGCATGGGCACCGAACTGCGTTGCCAGGACACGGTCGAACGTCGTCGGCGACCCGCCGCGCTGGAGATGCCCGAGGACGACGGCGCGGACCTCGCGGCCGAGCCGCCTGGCGATCTCGCCGGCGACCACTTCCCCCACGCCTCCAAGGCGCACCTGCCGGCGCTGCCCGTCGTCGCCAGCGTGGACTGAGACGCCCCCCGGGAGCCTCGCCCCCTCCGCGACGACCACGAGCGTGTAGCGCTTCCCCTCCGCTTCGCGCGCCTGGACGGCGCGGCAAACATGCTCGAAGTCCCAGTCGATCTCAGGGAGGAGGATGACGTCGCCCCCGCCGGCGATGCCGGCATGGAGGGCAATCCATCCGGCATGCCGCCCCATCACCTCGAGAACCATCACCCGCTCATGGCTGGCGGCGGTGGTGTGGAGCCGATCGAGGGCGTCGGTGGCGGTCGCCACGGCCGAATCGAAGCCGAAGGTGAAAGCCGTGGCGCCGAGATCGTTGTCGATCGTCTTCGGGACGCCGACGACGGGCATGCC
>CAMARC010000382.1 GCA_945860405.1 Candidatus Kuenenia stuttgartensis
GGCGTGAGTTCGGTGCGGAACACCGTCCGCAGGTTGAACGACGTCGTGAACAGGTTGCCGGCCCACGGCTCGCCGTGGCCGACGCCGGAATGGCGATGGAGGCCGCAGGGGGCAGCGGGACCGAGATGGGCTAGCGCCGGGAGGAGTGGGCCTGTGCGGGCATGGCCGTCGAGGACGCCATGGTCTTTCCCGTAGACGCCGCCGTAGAGGGCATGGATCAGGCCGTCGCGTTCACCGCCGCCAGGGTGGACGAGAAACGTGCACGACATGATCCGTTCCCCTTCCGGCGTGAAGACGACGTCAACGGGGTTGTCCATGCCGCCGGTCAGCACCGGCTCGAGTTCGCTCGTATCGTCGCGGGCGCGGAAGATGTGGCTGGCGCGGGTCGTCCAGCCGGGGCGGCCGGGGAGGTTGTAGCTTTGCTCGGCAAAGGCCCCCTTGCACCAATAGATCCGGCCATCGCGGCCGAGGTAGGGGCCGTGCAGATCGTTGGCGCAGCCGGTGAGGGTCTTGGCGTCAAACCACACCTCGCGCGACTCGGCGACGCCGTCATCGTCGGCATCGGTGAACTTCCAGATCTCCGGCGGCGCGGTGACGTAGAGCGAGCCGCGGTACCAGAGCGAACCTTCCGGCATCATCAGCCCCTCGGCGTAGACCGTGCGGCGGTCGAACGTGCCGTCGCCGTCGGAGTCCTCCAAACGGAGAACACGATGGGTGGGGTTTTTCACCTGCTCGGCGACGGCGATATTCGTGCCGCTCGACTCGGTGACATAGAGCCGGCCGCGTTCGTCAAAGTCGATCGTGACCGGGCGCTCGACGAGCGGCGGCGCCGCGGCAACGTCGACGGTGTAGCCGTCGGGGAGGGTGATCGCACCGGCGTCGACGTGGAATTCAGCGGCGTGGCCGGAGGCGACGGCCATCAGCACCGTGGCGACAACCAGCAGGCACCTGCGAAACGGCATCATGGCAGCGAATCCCGGGGTGGCCTTCGGCGCCGTGGTCTTGTCGGCGCCCCATCGCCGACAATGTACCAGCGGGGACGACTCTCCCGGACCGTCGGCAGGATGCAGTCCCCCGATCAAAAACCGAGCCGCCCCCTCCGCCGTCGGCCGCAACGAGGCCGACACGCTGCGCCGCGCACACCACAGGGAGCTCAAGATCACCAGGAGCCGCTGGCACCGCCGCCGGAGGAGTGGCCACCGGAACTGCCGCTCGAGAATCCGCCGCTGGAGGACGAGAAGCCGCCGGAACTCGAACCGCTCGACCAATCAACGGATGAACTGGTCGGTTCGGGGAGTCGGGGAATGGTCCGTTCACTCGTCTTCTCCCAGCCGCAGTGAAGACAGCGCTCGTCGATCCGTTCGAGTCCTTCGCTGGCTCGTGTGGGGGCACGGAGGCGGGAGATCGTATGCGACTTGGTGACGGCCCGACAGCGAGGGCACTTGGCGTAGCGGGTGAAGAAGGCTCCCCACCGCACCTTCTCGACCGCGGGACAGACCGGGCAGGTCCAGATGTCGTAGTTGACGCTGCCGAGGTTCTCCTCGAGCCGTTCCGAGCGTTCGAGTCGGGCGTCGTCTTCCCCTTCGGCAAGGAGGATCATCGCGGTGCCGCAATGCGGGCAGCCATGGCGACGGTAGCGGTAGAGCGACCGAAACACCGCGATCCCCCCGGCGCCGGCGGCGGCCCCGCCGCCGAGGAGGATCATCATCCCCACCGGATCGCTCGTCGTCTCCGGCGCGCGTTGGAATCGAGTGGGGGGGATCCAAGGCTGGGCCGGGGCGATCGGCTCGGGGCGGGGGACATCCGCGGTCGGGACAGGAGTCGGAGTGGCCGGTGAGGATGGCTCGACAAGCGGCACGAGGATCGGCTCGGGACGCTTCTCGACCAGTGACGCCGAGGTGGAAGCCGGCACAGGAGGGATGTCGGCGGCCGCGGGCTGCTCGGCCGAGACACCGACGATGTCGGTGACGGCGCGCGTCGCGCCATCGAAAATGGCCCGGCCAGGGCGACCGGCACGGAAATGGGGCACCATCACCTGATCCATGATCCGCTGGCTCGCGGCGCGCTGCCCGGGGGAATCGAGACCGTCGCCAAGGATGATCTCGCTCTTCCGGTCGGCGAGGGCGACGAAGAGAAGGATGCCGTCGTTTCGGGCACCGTCTCCGAGCCGCCAGCGGTTGAACAGGTCGGTCGCGAAACGGCGGTGCGGCTCACCGGCCGTGGTCGGAATGACGACGACCATCATGTCGGCCTTCGTCGTCTCCTGGATCGACCGGGCGAGCCGTTCGATCTCCGCGGAATCGGCGGCGGAGAGCGTGCCGGTCTCGTCAATGACGCGGGCCTGCGGGCGTGATCCGGTGACGATCCCCGGCACCTGCGCCCACCCGCTGTCCGAAAGCATGAGCGACACGACGATCGCGACGAACGTGGCAAGCAGGGGCATGTCGGCCTCACGCTCCGGACGAGAACAGCGAACTCGAAATCAGGGGTTTGCCGGCAAATCAAAGTCGCCGGTGCGGTCGCGCCACACGCAGTGGATGTGGTTGGCGGGATTCCCCTCGGCGTCGGGCTGGACGTTGCAGAACTCGATCACGAAGGATGGGCCTTCGACGAGGTAGTAATGGCCAATGCCCGGCTCGGTGGCGCCGGCCCAGGCGAAGTGAATCGCATTCCAGCCGCCGTCGGCCTTCTCGATGAGCATCAGGCGTTCCTTGGAAACCTCGTCGGCCATCGCGCTGCAGTACGTCTCGATGATCCGGCGGAGGAGGGCCTGCTGTTCGGGCTTGAGCTCGGCGGCGGGGATCCCCTTGGCCGGCTCCTTCGGTGATTGCGTCTCGCCGGCGGCACGGATGTCCTTGGGGCACTCAGGGGCGATGATCCCCTTCGCCTTCTGCGTGGCATCGAGGGAGCGGACGAGATCAAACGCGAGCTGCTCTTCGGCGCCAAGGACGCGGAAGCCGGGCTCGGGGAGGCCGGCGAATCGGGCGCGGACCTCGGCGGGATTGGCTCCGAAGAACTGCGGCGTGCTATCGACGACCTGGCCGTCGCGGACGACAAAGTTGAGCGAGAGGTGATGCCCTTCGACGGACAGGCCCCAGGTTCCCTTCTCGGCCGGCGTGCCGAAGATCGTGAAGAAGTAGCGATCGGCATCGCGGATGTTCTTGGCGTTCGAGCCTTCCTGAAGGCGAAGCATCTCGTCGAGCTGCATGATCGACCGCGACTTGTCGTAGCCGGCCTGAGAGACGGCGGCGCGAAGGAGATCGAAGGCCCCCTGCTGCTGCGACGGCACCATCTCGCGGAGCGG
>CAMARC010000383.1 GCA_945860405.1 Candidatus Kuenenia stuttgartensis
GTGACCGCGGTTTGGGACGGCGCGCCTCCCTGGATGATGTGGCCCAACCGCCCGATCACGAGCCCGGTCGAGCTGATCTTCGTGCCCGGCTTCGGGACATTCCGCGTCCGCGACGAGACGAGCACCGAAGGGAAGGGGATGCTCGCCGAGTATTTCACCCCCACCGACGACGGCATCTACCTTCCCGACATCATCCCTGGCGACAGGATGCTCGCGCTCGACGTGTTCACGGTGCCATCGCGGTTTGCCGGCGTGCGCCACACGATCGACCGGACGGCCGACTACTGGGACGCCGTCAAGGCGCTGCGTGTCGGGTTCTACGGCAACGCGGGCGCCCAACACCAATCCCCGGCGGAGTTCAACCAGATCGCCACCGGCCGTGAGCCGGGGCGCGTGAACGTCAACACGATTCAATCGGATGCCGTCTGGGAGGCGGTCGTGCAGGGATCGGTGCGACGCGACACGGATCCAACCCGATCGAAGCAGCCCCCCTTCGGCCTCGTGAAGGCCCGCACGAGTGGCACAAACGCCGCCAACATCGGCTACGCGGAACTGGCCAGCAGCGGCACCGCGGGCACGCTCCACCCGGCCAAGTCGACGCCCCAGTTGCTCAACCTCTCCGGCATTGACGGCATCAAGCCACTCATCATCCGCAACGACACCGTCTCGATTCCCGATGCCAATCTCAATCCGATGCACGAATACCACACGGCGCTGCGGCTGGGAAACATCGCCACCAACCGCTCGCACGTGTTCGGGATCTGGATCACGCTGCGGACGATCCCGACGACCGGGACGACGACCGGGGCCGGGACGCCGCCGCCGATCGATCGCGATGCGATCCGCTACCACCGGATGTTTCTCCTCTACGACCGCTCGATCCCGGTCGGATTCGCGCCCGGCCACGACCACAACGTCCGCGACGGCATCCTCCTGCAGCGGGTGATCCGGTGAACCGGCGCGGATTGACCCTGACGGAAATGCTCGTCGCCACCGCGCTGACGGTGATCGTGATGGCGGTGGTGGCGCAACTCTTCTCGGTGTTCGGCGCGAGCGTCTCGGGGAGCCGATCGCTCACCGAGCTTTCGGCCCGACTGCGCACCACCTCCTACCGGCTGCGGCGCGATCTCGAGGGGGCGACCGCGGCACTCCTTCCCCCCTTGAGCCCGTCGGAGGGGGCGGGGTATTTCGAGATCCTCGAGGGCCCGCGCCGCGACCTCGACGCCGCCAACGGCTCCGACGAGCTTCGGGCCGACGACGACGACGTGCTCCTGTTCACGACTCGCGACTTACGCGCCCCTTTCACCGGCCGGTTCCCCGGCGGCTCGATCCAAAGCGACACCGCCGAAGTGGCCTGGTTCCTCCGCCCGACCGTGCCGGCCACCTCACCGCCGACTCACACCCTCTACCGACGGCAGCTTCTCGTCCTCGGCTACGTCGGCAAGGATCCGTTCCACGCCAACGGCAACCGGGTGGCCTTGAGCACGTTCGCCGATGGCTTCCGCTCGTTCTTCGATCAATTCGATCTCTCGGTCGCCCGGCTCGGCGACGATCTCATCCCCAACACGCTCTCTGATCTCACTCGGCGCGAGCGCCGCTTCCTCCACAACGTCGCCGGCGACATCACCGGATCGGGCTTCCCCTACCCGTTCCTCGCCGATCACCAGATCCCCTCCACCGATCCGGCGCGCGACACGCTTCCCGCCGCCGCCGCGGGGCTGATCTTCGACGGCCCCTCGGCCCGTCGCGGCGAGGACATCATGCTCGCAAACGTCGTCGCATTTGATGTTCGCGTCTTCGACCCGGCTGCGCCGCTCGCCGAATCCTCCGGCACGGTCGTTGCCCCGGGCGACGATGTCTCGATCAACCCGGGCCCGGCCACCGGGGCCTATGTCGATCTTGGCAACGGCATCAGCGCCGCGGCGGCCTTCCCCGCCCCCCCATCCGCCCCACGCTTCGCCGGTCAGGGCCACCCGTTGAGCAAGCTCGCGGGCTCTGCCTCCGCGCGGCGCACCTACGACACCTGGAGCACTCACTACGAATCCAACGGCCTCGACGAGGATGGCGAGGCAGGCGTCGATCAGGGAAGCAACGATCTCGACGATGAGGTTCCTTCCCGGGCCAACGACGCGGTACCCCTCTGGCCGAAAGACGGCATTGTCGACGACGCCGGGGAAAGGGAGACCTCTCCGCCGTATCCGTCACCGCTCCGCGGCATCGAAATCCGCCTCCGCTGCTACGAGCCGACGAGCCGTCAGCTCCGCCAGGTGACGATCCGCCACACCTTCCTCCCGCACTGACTTGAGCGCAAAAAAAGCCATCCATGGCCTTTTTTTGCTTTGTCGGTCGGTGCCAACGCCAAGGGTTGGCACGACCGACGGCGTCGCGTCCGGCGACGCCTCGTCGAATGGCAATACGCAATCCATGGCCCGTCGGCTGTGGGACAGCCGACTCAGCACGTTTGCTTGGTCGGTCGGTGCCAACGCCAAGGGTTGGCACGACCGCTGGCGTCGCGTCCGGCGACGCCTCTTCAAATGGCAAGAAGCCAATCCGCCCCCCGTACCACCGAAAGCTCCTGCGAGGGGTTGGCCGTACCACGGGAGACGGCCTCGCCGGCTAGCGCAGCCCGGAGGGCGGAAGCGCAGGCGGCGCGGAGAGAGCGGAGGGCAGGGATGCCCGGAGCGAACGTCCGGCGACGTGGTGCGGTCAATCCCGAGCCTGGCAAAGCGCAGGCACATCTCGAAAACGGCCCCAGTCACAAAGCGAACGTCCGGCGACGTGGTGCGGTCAATCCCGAGCTCGGCAAAGGGCAGGTACCACCAGAAACCACCGATCAAGCAGCCGCGCGCATCACGAAAACCACTGCTGCGGCGTCGTACTCGCCGTCACCGGATCGCGGGGATCGAACTGAAACATTGTGTCACAATGTCACGCCGCCCAAATCGCTTCCACGACCTCATCGCCTGCACTCCAGGGTCGCTCGCCACAGCGATTCAAAAACGTTGATCGCGACCGCTCACTTCTCAGAAGCCGCCACGGTGGCGTCTGCCCCGCCGGCAGCCTGTTTCTTGGCAAGCGCGGCGTAGACGTCGGCATAGCGCTGGGCCTTCGTCCAGCCAGCGAGCCGGCGCACCTTGCCGGCGAGTTGCTCAGCGCCGATTCCCACCGGCATCATTCCCCATCGGCCGGTGGCGTGGTTGCCGATGATCACCGTGGCCGCGTGCTGCGTCGGATCGGCGTCGATCACCGGATCGATGCTGTAGTAGCCGAGCTTGTAGCGGAGGGCCTTGAGCTCCTCCGG
>CAMARC010000384.1 GCA_945860405.1 Candidatus Kuenenia stuttgartensis
AGGAGGGCCGCGAACGTGAGCAGGGCGATCGAGAGCGGGGCACGCATGGAAATCCTCCGAGCTGGTGAAAGAGGGACGGGAGCGGGAGGAACGCGACGAAAAGCTTTCCGCCGGCGTTCACTGTTGCTGACGATCGGCACCGGTGTCGAGGACCGCCATGAAGGCCTTTTGGGGAATGTCGACTGAGCCGACGCTCTTCATCCGCTTCTTCCCCTCCTTCTGCTTCGCCCACAGTTTCTTCTTGCGGGAAATGTCGCCGCCGTAGCACTTCGCCGTGACGTTCTTCCGCATCGCGGAGATCGTCTCGCGGGCGATCACCTTCGTGCCGATGGCGGCCTGGAGCGCCACCTCGAACATGTGTCGGTCGATCTCGCCGCGGAGCTTCTTGACGATCGACCGACCACGGCGGTCGGCATCGCGACGGTCGCAGATGATCGACAGGGCGTCGACCTTCTTGCCGCCGACGAGGATATCGAGGCGGACGAGATCGGCCGGGAAATAGCCGAGGAGCTCGTAGTCCATCGTGCCATAGCCGCGCGTCACGCTCTTGAGCTTGTCGTGGAGATCATAGATCACCTCCGCCAGCGGCAGATCGAACGTCAGCATCGCGCGGGTCGGCGAGAGGTATTCGGTCTTGAGATAGGTGCCGCGGCGATCGGTGCACAGCTGCATGATCGGGCCGATGTGCTCAACCGGGGAGAGGAAGTTCGTTCGCACGATCGGCTGCCGGAATTCCTCGATCTGCCCCGACTCGGGGACATCCTGCGGGTTGGTGATCTCGATCGTCGTGCCGTCGGACTTGAGGATCTGATAGGTGACGTTCGGCGCTGTCTGGACGAGATCGAGATCGTCCTCCTTCTCGAGCCGCTGCTGGATGATCTCCATGTGGAGCAGGCCGAGGAAACCGCAGCGGAAGCCGAAGCCGAGCGCCTCGCTCGACTCTGGGGAAAACTCGAACGAGGGATCGTTGATCACCAGCTTCTCGAGCGAGTCGCGGAGCTCCTCGAAGTTTTCTCCCTCGGAGGGATAGAGGCCGCAATAGACCATCCGCTGCGGCGGCTTGTAGCCCGGCATCGCCTTGGCGCCGTCGTCGCCCGGGATCGTCACCGTGTCGCCGATGTGGACCTGCTTGACATCCTTGATGTTGCAGACAAGGTAGCCCACTTGGCCGGCGGCGAGCTCCTCGCAGGCGCGCCGCTGCGGCACGAACTGGCCGAGCTCGAGGACCTCGTGCGTCGAGGCGGTCTCGAGGAAGCGGATCTTCTGCCCCTTCTTGATCGTACCGTCGACGATCCGCACATAGGTGATGGCGCCACGGTAGCTGTCGTAGTGGCTGTCGAAGATCATCGCCCTCAACGTGGCTTTCGGATCGCCCGTTGGCGGCGGAACCCGTTCGACGATCGCCCCGAGCAATTCATCGATGCCGATGCCCGCCTTGGCGCTGGCCTTGATGACCTCGGTCGGGTCGATCGCCAGGCTCTGCTCCATCTCGGCCAGGACCTCGTCGACGCGGGCATGGACGAGATCGACCTTGTTGATCACCGGCACGATCGCCAGATTCAGGTTGATTGCGGCATAGGCGTTGGCCACCGTCTGCGCTTCCACTCCCTGGAAGGCGTCGACGAGGAGGACGGCCCCCTCGCAGCAGGCCAGGCTTCGCGAGACTTCGTAGTGGAAGTCGACGTGGCCGGGGGTGTCGATGAGGTTGAGCTCGTAGAGCTCCCCGTTGTGGCGGTATTCCATCCGCACGGCGCGGGCCTTGATCGTGATCCCCCGCTGCCGCTCGAGCTCCATGTCGTCGAGCATCTGCTCCTTGAGCTGCCGCTTCTCGACCGTTCCGGTCCATTCGAGGAGCCGGTCGGCGAGCGTGCTCTTGCCGTGGTCGATGTGGGCGATGATCGAGAAGTTGCGGATGTGCTTGCAGTCGATGGGCATAGGGGAATTGTAGCCGGGGGGGGGGCGTCAGGCGTCGGAGGGATGGAGGCGGAGGTGTTCGGCGCGGGCCATACCGGCGGCGCCGACGTAGCCGGCGTCGCCGCCGAGGGTGGCGAAGCGGATCGGCGTCCGTTCGGCGAGCAGGGGGAAGGCACGTTCCCGGACTTCGGCACGGATCCGCTCGAGGAACCTTCCGCCGATCGGGTCGCTCTCCCCGCCGAAGGTCATGGCGCCGCCGAGAAGGACGATCGCGGGGTCGAGGGTGTGGAGAAGGGTGGTGATGCCGATGCCGAGCCAGCGGGCCACCGTGTCGATCAGCTCAAGCGACACCGCATCGCCGGCTTTGGCCAATTTCCAGATCAGCTCCGGATTCAACTCCGCCCCGTCGGCGACGGCCTGCGCCAAGCCGGCCGCCGTGCCGGCGTCGAGCCGTTCGCGGGCCATCGCCACGAGCGACTTGGCGCTCGCATAGGCCTCGAGGTGCCCCCGCTTTCCGCACGGGCACATCCGGGCCGTCGGGGCCGGATCGACGAGGATGTGACCACACTCGGAGGCATGGCTGTTGGCGCCGTCGATCGTCGCCTCACCGATGACGATCGAGCCGCCGACCCCGGTGCCGAGCGTGAGGAGCACCAGACTCTCGAGGTGTGCTGCAGCGCCGATCCAGTGCTCGCCGAAGCCGGCGGCGGTGGCGTCGTTGGCAAACGTCACCGGCAGCCCGGCGTGGTGTGAGACCCGGTCGCGGACGTTGAAGCCGTCGAAGCCGGGGAGGTTGCCGGCCCGGATGATGAAGCCGGCCTTCAAGTCCTGCGGGCCGGGGGTGCCGAGGCCTGCGCGTGGAATCGCGGAGAGGGGGACGCCAGCGAGGCCGGCGACGGTGTGCACGCTCTCGCCCATCCGCCGGCAGACGTCCTCCGGGCCCAGATCGACGAGCGTCTTCTCGGTGTGGAAGGCGACGGTGCGGCCGTCGTCGTCGACAAGGCCGACTTTGATGTTCGTTCCGCCCAAGTCGACACCGGCCCAGAACGGGGCGCGGGCCTGGGCGATCGGGAGCCAGCGGGAGCGGTCTTTCATGAGTGAATGGGGGAGAGAGGGGGCTGTGGCTGAAGCGGAGCAGAGAAAGCGAGGACGACGACGAACGCCGCTGCGGGGAGGGGCGTCAGTTGGCCGCAGGCGCGGCTGGGACTTCCTCCGCGGGGGAGCGCGCTGCCTCTCCAGAGTCGGCCGCTGAAGCCTCGGCGGCGGCGGCTTTTGCCCCGTTGCCAGCCGGTGATGAGCTCGTCGATTCACCCGCAGCCTCGGGGGCGGCGGTCTCGGAGGGAAGCACCTCGATCCGCTCCACTTCGAC
>CAMARC010000385.1 GCA_945860405.1 Candidatus Kuenenia stuttgartensis
TCCTTGGTGTTGAGCAGCGACCAGATCACGTCCTCGTAGGCGGCCTGACGGTTGTCGCCGTGACCCTCGAGGTATTTCTGGACGAGCCCGTTCTCCTCCGCCGACGGCGGCCGGGAGAACGACACCAAGTACAGTTCCGCGACCTTCGCGGCATCATCCCGGCCCTGGTCGGCGACGAGCTTCGACGCCCGGCCGTCCCCCCCGAGCTTGCCGAGGATGTCGGCCGAGTTGATGAGGTGGATGCTCTGCGCGAGATTCGCCTCCGACACCCGCTCGCATTCGCAGGCGCTGTCGCCGTTGGGGCGGCCAAAGACGGTGAGGAAGTAGTTGCCGAAGTTGGGGTCAGGCAGTTGGATCGAACGGGTGCCGGCGAGCGTGCCGCCGAAGGCGGTCTGCTTGCCAGTCAGCGTGTCGATGGCGTCGAGGGCCACCTCAGCGGGAAGCCGGCGCGGGTAGAAGCGCGAGAAGCTCTGCCGATCCTCGGCGTTGAACTCGTTCGGCTCGGCCGAGAGCTGATAGGTGTTCGACCGGCAGATCGTCCGCACGAGATGCTTGAGGTCGTAGCCGTGTTGGACGAAGTCGGCGGCGAGGGCGTCGAGGAGGGCGGGGTTCGTCGGCGGGTTGGTGAGCCGCATGTCATCTTCCGGCTCGACCAGCCCGCGCGAGAAGAAGTGCTTCCAGTAGCGGTTGACGATCGAGCGGGCGAAGAACGGGTTGTCACGCGTCGTCATCCAGTCGACCAGCGCCGTCCGCGGATCGACGTCGGCGGCGAGCTCGGCCGGCTTGCCACCGAGGACCGCTGCCGGATGGGTGGCCTTGGGGCCGGCCGCCTGCGCCGGGCCGCGGTTGTGGAAGATCTGGTCTTCGCCCGGCTGGGCACCCTTCTTCCGGCCGATCCGCGAGAAGAACGCGGAGAGCTGGTAGTAGTCGGCGGTGCTCCACTTCTCGAACGGATGGTGGTGGCAGCGGGCGCACTGGAGACGGAGCCCCAGGAAGAGCTGCGAGAGGTCCTCGACCTGCTGGTTGGTGTCGACGACCTGCCGGTACCAGATCGTGGCCGGGTTGCCGCCAGCCTCGCCGGAGGCGGTGACGATGTCGCGGACGAACTGGTCGTAGGGCTTGTTCTCGGCCAGGCTCGAGCGGATCCACTCGTGGAAGGAGTAGCTGCCGTGGCGGTGGAGGGTATCGTCGGTCCGCTTGTTCCGCAGGATCGATGACCACTTGTTGGCGAAGGTGTCGGCGTAGTCGGGGCTGTCGAGGAGCCGGTCGACGAGCTTGTCGCGCTTGTTGGGATCGGAGTCGGCAAGGAAGGCCCGCGTCTCGTCGAGCGTGGGAACGCGGCCGGCGATGTCGATCGTCACCCGACGGAGAAAGGTGGGGTCGTCGCACCGTCCCGACGGCGGGAGCGACAGCGACACGAGGTTGTCGAGGACGTGACCGTCGATGAAGTTCCGCGCGAAGGCGTTCCGGTCCGGAATCCTGTCGATCGGTGACTCCAGCGGCACCGTCGCCCGAAACACCGCCACCTGGCTCTGGTAGCGGACCATGAGGGCGGCGACACCGCTCCGCGGTGGGCCGTTGCCCCGTTCGGCTGCCGAGACGAGGCCGGTCTTGTCGACGCTGGCCAGTTCCGGGGCGTTGACCTCGTATTGCGCCATCGGCGTCACATCCTCGCGCGAGCCGTCGGAGAGGATCGCCATGACGCGAACCTGCTGCGACTGCCCCGGGTGCATGACGCGGACGGTCGGAAAGACTTCGATGCCAACGACGGTCGGGGCATTCGGGTCGCCCGGCTGGGCCCCTTCGGCGATCCAGCGTGAGATCAGACGGTACGAGGGGGAACCGGTCTCGATGAGCTTGCCGCCGCCGTGGGGGACGACCGCCGCTGCTTTGAGAAGGAGGAGGCTTTCGTCGGGGGCGGTGGTGGAGATCCGCCGGCTGCGGGCCTCCTTGACGAGATGCTCGTGGTCCTCCGCCGGCTCGAAGCCGAGAAGGGAGAGCCGGAATCCGTTTTGGCCACCGCTCTTTCCATGGCAACCACCGCCATTACAGCCGTATTTTGTGAACACCGGGACGACCCGGCCGAAGAACTCGACCGGCGGGTCGTTCCCGAAACGCTCGACGACCAGCGGCACGCGGGTCTCGGGGAGGTCGGTGAGGCCCGGGACGGCGGAGACGCTAACGACAATCTCCCCCTGTCCGTCGGCCGCCGGGATCACGACCCCCTCGGGGGTCACCTTGGCCAGGGACTCCGGCTCGACCCGGTAGATCACCTGCCGGGTGACATCACGTTCGGGCTCCGACCCCGCCTCGAAGGCGCTGACGACAAGTTGGCGCCGCCCCTCGGTGCCGATGAGATGCATCGGGCCCGACAGTTCGCCGGTGGACACCTCGATCCGCGGGCCAGTCGCGGCCTCGGCGGCGTGGAGCGCGCCAACCGGCAGCGTCGCTGCAAGAACCGCAGCGCACGCCCGGGAGAGCAGGACGCCCCCAGAGCCGGATGCAGAGCCGAAAGGAAGGAAGCTCAGCAGGCACTTTTGGCGGACGATCTTTGGCACGGGCATATCCATGGCAGTCTCCACGGCGGCAAATCCCCTCACAAGACGCTTAAAAGTATCCCCCAAACCTTCACCTGTCGCAAAGATGAGCCCTGAAAAGGCTGACGGATTCGGCTGTAAAGTGTTTTTCGATAAGAGTTTAAGGTCTTTCTTTGGGGGGGCCGTGAGGGGGCCTGTCGATCGTTCGAAGGGGGGAGTTGCGGCTGCTCAAACCCCTCTGAGACGATTCCAACGCCCAGGCTGTGGACTGTCGACAGTCTGGTTCGGGAAGACGGCTGATGGGGCTCGCCGGTCGTCAGGCGGCTGGCAGCGGCCAGCGCCGAATCCCCCTGTCCGTCCCCCGGTTGAGCTTCTACGTTCTACGTCAAAGCGGCCAAACATCCGCCGAACTGCCTGCCGAAACATCCCCGCTCACCGCCCTTTGAGCCCATGACTTCCTACAACCTCACCCATCTCCGTCAGCTCGAGGCCGAGAGCATCCACATCATCCGTGAGGTGGCCGCCGAGTTTGAAAACCCGGTCATGCTCTACTCCATCGGCAAGGACTCGGCCGTCATGATCCGCCTTGCCGAGAAGGCCTTCTTCCCGGCCAAGCCCCCCTTTCCGCTGATGCACGTCGACACGACGTGGAAGTTCCGCGACATGTACAAGCTCCGCGACGAGTACGTCGCCAAGGAACTCGGCTTCAAGCTCATCGTCCATGTCAACGAGGAGGG
>CAMARC010000386.1 GCA_945860405.1 Candidatus Kuenenia stuttgartensis
AAGATCGGCGGCCCGGGCCTGGGAAACCCCCGGCATCAAGGCGATTTCACGGACGTCGAACCCCGCCCTGCCGTCGTTGACCAACGCCCGGATGCCATGCGTCGGCCGGGCCAGGCCGCTGTCCATCGTGTCGCCGTTGGCATGAAGGATGTCGAGGTCGCCATCGCCGTCGAGATCGGCCAGATCGATCCCGCTCGACCCCCAGGAAGGCTCGGGGAACCGGACCAGTTCGCGATGTTCGTACTGGCCGTTTCCCCGGGAAAACCACCCGTCCACCGTCTCATGCTCCTGGGCAAACGCCGCCACGACATCCTCCCGGCCGTCGCCATCGAGATCGGCAATGGCCACGTCGAGGACTCCATGCCGGGGATCGACGACCACCTCGGGATACGGGGCATTCCT
Organism: Candidatus Kuenenia stuttgartensis; assembly: GCA_945860405.1. GTDB lineage: Bacteria > Planctomycetota > Planctomycetia > Pirellulales > UBA1268 > QWOP01. The sequence continues at coordinate 403 of CAMARC010000386.1, forward strand.
GTCAGCGGCGTCCGCTTCCCCCGCCCCGAGGAGGACTCGCAGCGCGCCGCTCGCCCGCCAGCCGAACTCCGCCACGAGCAGATCGAGCCGACCGTCGCCGTCCCAGTCGAAGGGAACCGCTCCGAGCACGCGGCCCAGCCCCCGGCGGATCGCTACTGGCGTCTGCGCCGCGGCATCGGCCCCGGCCGCCGGCGGGCTCGAGCTCGAAACGAAAAACACCCCGCCTGCCGTATGGTCCTCGGGGAGAAACGACCCCAGATCCCCGACAAACAATCCCTCGGCGGCCCCCTTGGCCGGGGCGGCTCGGCAGGGGTGGGAAAGGCGGGCGATGACCTGCCCCTGGGCCCCTGCGGCTGTCAGTTGCCAGCGGCGGATCTCCCCGGAGCGCATGTCGGTCGTCAGCAGCCCAAGCGTCGCCCCCCCGGCCTCCGGTCCAGGGATTGCGATCACCTGGGCGATGGCCGGATCGATGGCGTCAGCCCCAGCAAGAATCTCGATCGGCTCGAAGTCGACGCTCGATGGGGGTTCGACCCGATCGGCCGCTCGGGGCACCTCGATCCGCTCAGGGGCCGATGCCTGGAAGTAGCGGATCGCCTCCCCCTCCGGTGGCCGGGGGAGATCGGTCCGCAGGGAGGCGAGGTAGAAGTCGTAGCCCTGGCGGACTTCCTTCGGCCACCGCTCGCGCGGAAAGCTCTCAGGCCTTGGCATGCCATGGCAGTCGCCGCAGAATCGCTCCACCCTGGCCCGGGCGTCCTCGGAGAGCGCCGCGGAGGCTGTCGCATCCTCCTTCGCGACGTTCCCTGACGCCCGATCGGAGCCGGAGCCGCGCGTCTCACCCGCCGGCCGCCCACATCCGACGACGAAGGCAAAGCCGACGAGGAGCATCAGCCACGCTGGCAAGGGGCGAACGGAGCCCACGGCGTCATTCCTCGAGCCCACGGCGTCATTCCTCGAGCCCAAGGCGTCACTTCTCGAGGCCACGGCGTCCCCCCCCACCCACGGCGGTAATCCCACGCCTAGGGCGTTATTCTTTGAGGAGATCCTTGAACACCTTGCGGACCTTGGCCACCTTCGGCGAGACGGCCGCCTGACAGTAGGGCTGGAACGGATTGTTCTCGAAGTAGTCCTGGTGGTAGTCCTCGGCCGGATAGAACTTCGAGGCTTCCGTCACCTCGGTGACGATCCGCTGCGGGAAGGCTTTCGCGGCATCGAGCCTGTCGATCACCTTCTCGGCGATCTGCTTCTGCTCGTCGTCATGATAGAAGACCCCGGAGCGGTACTGCGTCCCCGCGTCGGCCCCCTGACGATTGAGCGTCGTCGGGTCGTGCGTGGCGAAGAACACCTCGAGGAGCTTTTCATAGGGAACGAGGTCGGGATCGTATTCGATCTCGACTGCCTCGGCATGCCCTGTCAGCCCCGTGCAGACCTGCTTGTAGGTCGGATTCTTGACCTGGCCACCGATGTAGCCGCTGGTCACCTCCTTGACCCCCTTGATCTCTTTGTAGACCGCCTCGGTGCACCAGAAGCAGCCCCCGGCGAAGGTGGCTTTGGCCAGCGGCTTGTCGTCGGCCGTGTCATCGGCAGCGTGGACGGGCGCGGTTGGGGTCATGGACACTCCGAAAAGGATTCCGATCGACAGCCAGACCGCGGCCCGGCGCCGAGTGACCATCGATCCAAGGCAACCTGTTCCAAGAAAACCTGCGGGGATCGCAAACATCATCACCTCCTGCCGGACGGGGTCGGCCGGGGGGGACCGTTTTCGACATTCCCCGGCTTCCGCCATTGTAGGGAGTCGGCCGGGCTCGGCGACAATCCGGCGCGTTTTGGCTGCCCGATCACCGGCGTCGCGGGGCTCCTGCCGACTCCCCTGGGAGCGGACAGGAGGATCGGGCATGATGCTCGACGCGGCACCGGCCCCCCTCGGTGCCCCGGCCCGCCGGGCGTCGCTCGCTCGCTCCCCATCCCAATCCCCGCCCCCAGGATTCTCCCCGCACCCATGGAAGCAGGCATCGTCGGTCTCCCCAACGTCGGCAAGAGCACCCTCTTCAACGCCCTGACGATGTCGAAGGCGGCGCAGAGCGCTAACTACCCCTTCTGCACCATCGAGCCCAACGAAGGCATGGTGAGCGTGCCCGACGAGCGGTTGACCAGGATCACGGAGTTCATCCCGCCGCAAAAGGTGATCCCGGCCGCCCTCAAGCTCGTCGACATCGCCGGGATCGTGAAGGGAGCGAGCGAAGGCCAGGGCCTCGGCAACAAGTTCCTCTCCCACATCCGCGAGGTCGACGCCATCCTTCAGGTGGTCCGTTGCTTCGAGGATCCCGACGTGATCCATGTCGCCGGAAAGGTCGATCCGGTCTCCGACATGGAGACGATCGAACTCGAGCTCGAGCTCGCCGACATCCAGCATCTGGAAAACCTCCTCCCCAAGGCGGAGCGGGCGGCGAAAGGGGCCGACAAGGATGCCAAGCTCAAGGTCGACGTGATGAAGAAGTGCCTGGCCCACCTCAGCCAGGAGAAGCCGGTCCGCACGCTCAGCCTCGACCCGGGGGAGAAGGTGGCCGTCCGCGAGATCGGGCTGCTCTCCGCCAAGCCGATTCTCTATGTCGCCAACGTCGACGAAACCGATCTCGCCGGCACCGGCGACCTCGTCACGAAGGTCAAGGCGGCCGCAGCGCGGGCCGGGGCGGAGGTGGTGCCTGTGTGGGCCAAGATCGAGGCCGAGATCGCCGAGCTCGACGAAGGGGACCGGGCGGAGATGCTCGCCGGCGCCGGCCTCGAGGAGCCGTCGCTGGCGGCGCTCGCTCGTGCTGCCTATCGGACGCTCGGTCTGCAGAGCTACTTCACCGCCGGCGAGAAGGA
>CAMARC010000387.1 GCA_945860405.1 Candidatus Kuenenia stuttgartensis
CCGGTGCTCCGGCAGGCCCGCTTTAGGGCCGTTCTTCCCCGCGACGCCAGATCGTTGTTCCTTCCTTGATCGTCTCGAGGACGGCGATGTCGCCGATCGTTTCGGCGGGGACATCGAGCGGGTTCTTGTCGAGGATCACGAGATCGGCGATCTTCCCAGGCTCGAGGGTGCCCTTGGTCTTCTCTTCCTTGATCTCGTACGCCGCCATCGCCGTGACAGCGCGAAGCGCAGCGTAGGGGGGGATCCGCTGATCGGGGCCGATGATCCGCCCCGACGGCGTCTTCCGATTCACGCCGCAACTCACGAGCGTGAGGATCCAGGGCTCCGGGCTCACCGGCGCGTCGTGCGAGAAGGTGAACGGGATCCCCTCCTCGAGCATCGTCCGCGTCGCCATCGACTGCGCCGCCCGATCCTCCCCCCACATCCGCACCACCGCGTCGCCGCCGGGAAGGAGGCCGGAGGTGAGGAAACTCGGCACGGCCCCATACTTTTTCATCTTCGCGATCTGATCGTCGCGCAAAAACGACGCGTGGACGAACACTGGCCGATGGTCGTGCATGCCGTGCTTGGCGACCGCCTTCTCGATCGCCTTGAGCGCCTGATCGGCCGCGGCGTCGCCGTTCATGTGCATGTGGATCTGGAAGTCGGTCGGCCAGAAGCGATCGAAGGCCGCCTCGAGGACCTCGTTGGGGATCTGCCGATAGGCCCGGTATTCTCCGGTCTTGCCTGGGGGATTGGCGGCATAGGGCTCGTTCATCCAGGCCGTATCGAGGCTGCCGTCGAGCCAGAACTTCACCCCGCCAAGGCGCACCCGATTGACGTAGCGCCGGTCGAGATCGGGCCGGGCCGCGAGGAGCCGCTTCGTCACGTCGCCGGTGCCATCGGCGGCCTTGACCGCTTCTCCCACCCGGTAGGCCGCTGCCAGGGCGTCGTCGACAGTCGAGTCCTTCGCGGCGATGTAGAGGTCGATGGGCAGGAGCTTCTCTTCGATCGCATGGAGAACGATGCCGATGTCGTCGCTCCCCAGGCCCAGCCCCGCCTCCATCGCGGTCGTCTGGCCGTAACTCGCCCAACGCTTCGCGGCGCCGGTGATCGCGTCGGCGGCGAGTTTTCCGGTGAACGGCGGACGCTGGCTCCGAACGGCATTGAGGGCCGTTTCTTCCATCGGCCCGAGGAGCGTCTTGCCGTCGGGGCCGCGGGCGAAGAGGCCCCCCGCGGGATCGGGCGAACCGGCATCGATCCCCGCCACCTCGAAGAGCTTCGAGTTGCCGGCCCCGGCATGGCCGGAGCTGTCGACGATCATCACCGGGACGTCGGTCGAGATCTGGTCGAGCTCCGCGCGCGACGGCGTCCGCTTCTCGGTCATCAGCTTCGCCTGATAGCCAAAGCCGACGATCCAACCCCCCGCCGGCACTTTGTCAGCCTGGGCCATCATTCGGCCAACGAGCTCGGGGATGTCCTTCGAGCCGAACAGGTCGGCATCGACGAGGTTCTTCCCGAAATAGACCATGTGGCCGTGGGTGTCGATGAATCCCGGCAGGAGGGTGTGGCCGGCGAGGTCGACCTGTCGCGTCGTCGCACCGGCATGCCTTGCGACGTCGGCCTTTCGCCCCACGGCGAGGATCATCCCATCCTTGACGGCGAGCGCCTCGGCGTATTCAGGGCTCGCGTTCCGCATGGTGAGGATCGGCCCGCCGCTGTAGATCGCATCGGCAGATTGGGCGCGGGCAGCGGGCGGGGCGGCGAGCAGCGAGAGGAAAAGAACGATGTACGTGGAGATGAGACCGCGGCGCATGAGACGAATCCTTTTTTGCAAGGGCAGCAGCGGAAATCTACTCTTCGGCTGGCGGCGTCGCCAAGCTGTGGTCCCCGCCGGCGCGGGGGAGTGCCGATTGACACCAGTTTGTGGCTCCGCGGTGGCAAACTGGTAGCTTGGCTGAGTGGGGACGTTTTTCTTTTCACCCCGCACGCACATCCCAGAGGACTGATCCATGACCAGCGACTCCCACGACCGCCATGCCCCGACGACGACTGTCCACCCCGTCGGCAGCAACGGCGGGACGCCGGTCGACATCACCGATAAGCTCGCCGTCGTGGCGGTCGATGCCGGCCACGCGCGCATCTATCCCATAGACGCCGAGGCGGCCACCGCGCCGGAGAAGATCACCGCTCCCGATCCGTCGCACGTCAACCACAACATCTTCCATCGCCACGGCAATCCGAGTGGTGCTTTCGACGTCGACGGCCCGGAGACAACCGCCTACTTCAAGGCCCTCGCCCATGCCCTCGCCCATGCCCGCGGGGTCTTGCTCGTAGGGCACGGCAAGGGGAAGGCGAACTTCAGCCACCAGTTCGAGAGCTTCCTCGAGAAGCACCATCGCGACGTGGCCGCGAAGATCGTCGCCAATGTCCGGGCCGACATCGACGACCTCACCGATCGGCAGCTCCTCCGCCTCGGCGAGCAGCACTTCCACATCGACGTTCCGCGCCGCGCCTGATCGGCGGCGGGGCGGGCTGGTGGCTCGGGCTGGTGGAGCGGGGTGAGCGGTGGTCTGGGCCTGCGGGGGCTTCGGGATCGCCCGTGCCCCGTCGCCGGACGTTCGCTTCGGGCATCCATGCCCTTCGCTCTCTCCGACCCGCCTGCGCTTCGCCCTCCTATCCTGCGCTTGCCGGCGAGGCCGGCTTACGGAGCACGGGCGACCCCTCGCTGAGGCGCCTTTTGATGCGACCGGGGGAGGGGACTGATGAGCCGAGATGGGGCCTTGACCGCCGGCGGCGTCGTCTACTTCTGGGCGGTTTTGTCGGCCGGGGCGGCTTGGGGGTGGCCTAAGAGGAGCTTGTGGAGCGTCTCGGTGGAGACGCAGTCTTTGAAAACGATCGTCTCGCCGGCGAGCGGCCGGCGGCGGTTGGCGTTTTCGGGCTTGGTCTGCGAGCTCGTCACCGTCCGTGACACCATCCCCACGACTTCGCCGGCGGGATTGAACACCGGGCCGCCACTCGACCCGATCGTGTAGTCGGCGGTGATGCTCATCCACACCGGCTTCGTGCCTGAAGCAGTCCGGGCGTGGCTGGCGAGCGGAGCATTGCCATCGACAGCCGGGATCGCGTCGCCCGTCGCCTTCTGCTGCCGGTGAAACCGCGACACGACCCCTTCGGTGAGGCACCAGTAACGCCCCACCGGATGGCTGACGACGCTGACTTCGGTGCCGCAATCGGGCGAGGAGCCGAGGGCGAG
>CAMARC010000388.1 GCA_945860405.1 Candidatus Kuenenia stuttgartensis
CGCGGCCGCAGAGGTTGCGAAGCTCGATGGGCCAGACACGCCCCGGAGCCGGGTGGCTCGTGCGGCCGCGCTCGTGGCCGAGGCCCGCGCCGGCGAACGCGGCGCCGTGGTCACACCGTCGGCCCCTTTTCGGTTGCCGGCCAAGGAAGCCGAACTGCTGCGGAGTGCCTCGCAGCGACTCGTCGAAGCCGCCAACGACCGATCCACCTGGCAGACGATTGGTGTCCTTGCCGGCGAGATCGCGCTTGTCGGCAACGACTTTTCGACCGCGATCGATCAGATGAAGCAGGGCCGGGCCTTCGGCCCTGACAATGCCCCGCTGACGCGCGACCTCATCGAAACGCTCACGAAGGCTGGCCGGTTCGCCGAGGCCAGCCTCCTCCAAGCAACCGTGGCTCCGGCCGCATTGGGGGGGGCGGTGCGGACGAGCATCGAGGCCGAGATGCGGGGAGGGGATCTCGAGGGGGCGGCCGAGCGGTCGCTGCGCGTTATCGACGTGGAAAAAGCCGATGCCGATATGCTCCTTTGGCTGGGGCGGCTGTGCGGGCGCTCTGGCCGGCGCGAACAGGCCGGCGAGCTTTTTCTCCGCGCGACCCAAACGGCGCCGGACAATCCGGACGCCTGGCTGTGGCGAACTCGCTTTGAGGTGGCGGGAGGGAATAAGGATGCGGCCGAGGGGGTCCTCGCTCGGGGGATCGAGGCGGTGCCGGAAGGGGTCAAAAAGCTCCTCGCGGCGCGCGGGGCGGTGACCGTCGGCAGGCTCGACGACGCCGAGCGAGACTTCCTCGCAGCGGTCGCGGCGAGCGGAGCCGACATCGCCCCGGCGGGGCACACCGTCGATTTCTACCTCCAGCAGGGAAAAGCCAAGCAGGCGGAGGCCTTCCTCGAAACGTTGATCGGTCAATTGGCCGGTGATCTCAGCCGCAACGACCTCGAGTCGTGGGCGGTGAGGCGTCTCGACGGCCTCCGGGCCGCCGCCAAGCTCCCCGACGCATCGCGCTGACCAACAGCGGGGCCGACGGGAGAACCGGTCCACTTGGAAAACCTCTGGTTTTCTCGAGTGCTACGCACTCACGACCGCCTCGTGCGGTCGGGCCGGAACTTTACCCACGGCCACCAGCGCTGCCGGGGTGGGGCAAGGGTGGCGGGGAGGAGATGACGCATCGGCCCGGCCAATTCCACAAGCCCTGCCGCGATCTCGGCCGCGCGCTTGGCGTCCCTCTCCCGAACGGCCTGCTCGTGGTCGACGAGATGACGGTTGACAAGCGTTGTGCGGATCACCGCCTCGTCGCCGTCGGCAAAGAGGGCTCGATTGGCGACGAACCAGCGCAGGCGACTTGTCGCCGTGCGCAGCATGTGGCCCGGCTCCTGGCTCTGCTGCGGGCCGTGGCGGCGGTAACGGGCGAGCGGCTCAGGCACCCGGAGGAATCTCCCCTGCGACCTGAGGAGGACGAAGAAGATCACGTCCTCGGCGTGGAGGATCGACTCCGGGAAGGGGGTGCGGAGGGCGGCGGCACGGCGAACGACGGCACAATCGATGTGGACGGTGAAGCCGACGAGCATCTCCCGCAGCGGATGGGGGGCATCGTAGCGCGCGGGGGGCGAGCAGAGTCGTTCCTCCTCCCCATCCCCGAAGAGAAGAAAGTCTCCGGTCACGCAGACGACATCGGCCGGAGCCGAGCGGATCGCCTCTGACTGAAGCTCGATCTTCGTCGGCAGCCAAAGATCGTCGGCATCGAGGAACGCCACCCAATCGCCCGCCGCCGCCTCGATTCCCCGGTTGCGGGCCGCCGACTCCCCTTGATTCGGCTGGCGGATGACGCGCACCGGCGGCCCGAACAATTCCGCGATCCTGGCGGAATCGTCCGTCGAGCCGTCGTCGACGACGATCACCTCGAGGACCGGCTCCGTCTGCCCGAGGATCGATTCGATCGTCGCGCGCAGGAAGGCCGCGGCGTTGTGGCAGGGAATGACAACTGAGATCGAAGGGCCGCAGTCGGCTCGCTCGGCAGGGCTCGTGGTCATGGCAATCCTCGGGAATCGTCCTTCGAGGCGTCCTCGACCGGATCCTACGACGGGCCGGCGAGCGATGGTCAGTGCCGTGCCGTGGGGACAAGCCTGAGACCGCTTGCCGAGCCAGCGCTGCTGCGGTCGCCCGCTTCGTGGTATTCGGCATCCTCGTTGACCTTCCAGGGGTCGCGGAGCTCGCGGCCGGCGAGGATGTTCCGGGCCACGAGCATCGCGGTCATCATCGAGTGGTCTTGGTTGTTGTATTTGTGCATCCCGTTGCGGCCGACGAGGTGGAGGCCGGGGAAACTCCCCGCCAGCCACGCGCGGATCGTCTCGACACGGGCGTCATAGCCGTCGTCGTAGACCGGATAGGCCTTCGGCTGGCGGACGACATGCCCATCGAGGATATCGCCACCGCGCACGAGGCCGAGCTGCTGGAGCTCGCGCGAGGCCAAGGCAACGAGCTCGTCATCGCCAGAGGTCCACAGCCCATCCCCCTCGAAACAGAAGTATTCGAGGCCGTAGCAGGCCAGGCTCGGATCGGGGACGAGCTCCGGCGACCAGCTGCCGAAGTTCTGCACGCGCCCCACCTTCACGCCCGGCTCGTGGATGTAGATCCAGTTGTCGTCGAAGGGCTTGGTGGGGCGAACGATAAGCGCGACGGTGAGGAAATCTCGGTACTTGAGCCCCGCTGCCGCGTCGAGGACATCCCGCGACGGCGCGGGGGCCAGCGCGGTGACCAGCTCCCGGAGCGGTGCCGAGGAGATGACATGATCGGCATCGATCGAAGTGTGACTCCCGTCGGGCCCGGCGACATGCACCCGCAAGCCCTGGGAGGAGCCATCGGGGAGTCGCTCCACCGCGGTTGCCCTGCTCCCCATCAGGATCGTTCCCCCGGCAGCGCGGATCCTCCGGGCCGCCTCCTCCCACATCATCCCCGGGCCGAGCCGCGGATAGCGGAAGGAGTCGATGAGCGACGTGATCTGCGTCGAACGATTGCCCGGCCCTTGTTTCGCACCGCGCTTCGGCAGCAGCGCGTTCCAGATCGCCCGGGAGAGCGACAGCCCGCGGATCCGCTGGGCTGCCCAGTCGGCGGAGATATCCCGGCACTTCATCCCCCACACCTTCTCGGTGTAGGTCTTGAAGAAGATTTCGAACAGCCGCCGGCCGAATCGGTTGCAGACCCAGTCCTCGAACGACCGAGCGGCGTG
>CAMARC010000389.1 GCA_945860405.1 Candidatus Kuenenia stuttgartensis
TCGCGGAGCGTCGGCTTGTCGCCGCGGACGTCATCCGGCGCGAGGATTCGCTCGCGGGGAAAGACGGCGCGGATCGTCGCCTCGAGTTCGGCAAATCCCTCGTCGTTCCAAGGAAGGGGCTGCGGCGGGGCGTAGGCGTCCGACTTCAATTCGAGGAGCAGAAAGATCGGCACATGCCGCGGATGGGCGTCGGACCAGGCCTTCACTTCATGAAGCGCCGCTTCGAGCGTCGGCACGGTGGTGCGGAAGTCAAAGCCGGGGCTATGAAGCACCTTGATGCCCGGCTTGGCAAGCTCGCCTTGCCACTCGAGCGGTGGCGGAGCCCCTGCCGCGGCGGCCAGATGCAGCCCTAGCGGCGTGGCAAAGAGGCCGCCGTCGGGATCGCGGTAGCAGTCGAGCTCGAGATGCCGGAGCGAGAGCCGGCCGAGCTGTTCGGGGATCGGGCGCTGCGTGCAGTCGATCGCGCGGGCCTCGGCCGGGGCCGCCACTGCGATCAACGTCGCCACGAGCGGATCGGGAGCGATGTGATAGGAGTTGTGCGTGCCGAGAAGCCGGAGATGGTCGATCCGCAGCGGCTCCTCAGCGGATGCAGACCGCAGCGACAGCGTGATCGCCATCAACGTGGCCGCCAAGCGAGTCATACCAGGGGAGACACGAAGCGTTCTCATCAAGCTCCCTCCTTCTTCTCCTCACCACTCGCCGCGGCGACCGAACTCGTGTCGTGCGTTCTCGCCGAAGCGCCGTCCGGCCTCATCCATGCGGGCGAGCACCTCGTCGGCCGGCAGTCCGGCGGCCCCACGGGCGGCGGCGATCACCGTCTGGCATTCGTTGGCATCCATGAACGAGGCCGCCTCGAGGAGCCTCGCTTCGTCCTCGGCCGGCACGGCGAGAAAGCCGTGCTTGTCGGCATGGACGAGCTGCCCCGGAAGGATCTCCCTACCGAACACCGTCACATCGACGCCGAAGCGCACCGGCACGACATGCGCATGGCCGACGCAGAGGCGACGGGCGATTGCCTTGAAGCCGGCGTTGGTCATCTCGTCGACATCGCGGATCGCCCCATCGGTGATCGTGCCGACGCACCCTAGCGCCCGGTGGGTGTTGGAGCTCACCTCCCCCCAGAAAGAGCCGATGACTGCCGGCTTGTCGAGATCCTGAACGACGGCGATCTTCGGCCCCGGCACGCCAGAAACATAGCGGCGGTAATCGCTCCAAGCCGATGCATTGGCCTTGTGCGAAGCCTTCGAAGGCTCGACGACCAGGGTCACCGCATAGCCGACCATCGGCCCCATCTGCGGCATGAAGTCGCGCGTCTCTTCGAGGTTGAATCCGGCCGCAGCGATGTCGTGCCGGGTGATCTGCTCCCAGCCGTTGTAGATCGTCGGCGTGTTCCAGCGTTTCAGGCGGAGCAGGTCGGCATGGGACAGGGGCATGGGCGGGCACTCCTCATGGCATCGGGGCGGGCCGCAGAATACCAGGGGCCCTGCTGGCAGTCCCGCACGGGCCTGAAATCAGCCCGTCATGAAATTGTCCCGGCATCGAACTATCCTCGAAGTTTCCCTCCGGAGCCCCCCGCCATGCGTTTTGTCCCCCTCGCCGTCACCCTCCTCTCGATCGTCGTCGGCGCCGGCGTCGCCGTGCCATCGGCACGCTTCTGGGGCGACCTCGCCCAGTCGCATCTGGTCGGCTGGTTCATGGGCTGCCTGATCGGCACGGCCCTCGGATCGATGGTCGACTGGACCTGGAGCCCGATCATCCAAAAGATGGTGGCGGGGTGGGGAAAGCATCGCGGCAACGGCTGACCGGCGTTCGTGCCGGAGGGAACGCCACCCGTTGCGAAGCCCTCGATTTACGCCCCAGCACGACCATCGCCGTAAATACGGCATTGGCAGAGCCATATTTACGGCTATGCTTCCGAATATGAAAACGACGATCGACATTCCCGACGAGTTGTTCCGCTTGGCAAAGGCCCGGGCAGCGATGAGCGGCATCAGTCTGCGACAGTTCGTGACCGACACCCTGCGGCTCAAACTGGAGCAGGACCAAGGTCGCGACCACCCCGCTGACCCACCGTGGATGAAGGGCTTTGGTGCCCTCGCCGAGCTTCGCTCCGAAACAGCCCGGATCCAGCGGCTTGTCGAGGCAGAGTTTGAGCAGCTTGAGACGGAACCGTGATCCTCGACACGAATGCGCTCTCCGCGTGGGCGGATGGCGATCCCGCCATCGAGCCGTTGCTCCGAACGGCCTCCCGCCTTGTGATCCCGGTGGTGGTCATCGGTGAGTTTGAGTTCGGGATTCGGCAATCGCGTTACACCTCCCGCTACGCCGAATGGCTGGCGGTCAATCTCGACACCGTCGAAGTGGCCCGGATCGATCGCGCGATCGCGGCCGTCTACGGAGCCATTCGTCTGGAGCTGAAGCAGGCGGGAACGCCGATCCCGATCAACGACACCTGGATCGCGGCCGTCGCCCGGCATGAGCGGCTGCCGATCATCTCCCGCGACGGTCATTTCGATGCGGTGAGAGGTGTGGAACGCGTCTCGTGGTAGCAGCCCCGATGCCGAAACGCTCGCCAAGGACACCGGCCCCCGACATGCCCGCAACAACTCCCGCTCCACAACAAGCCATGCGACGACCGGTCACCTACACCCGCCTGTTTTCAGACGAAGCCGGCGAGTCGCACCTCGAAACGGCGACCATGACGGTGGCGCCCGAGCAGTTCGCCCCGCCGGCACCCCCCCTTGATGTCTCCCCGACGACCCGGGCCACGGAGTGGCGACTCCTCCGCTTCGCGCCAGACTGGGTGGGTGGCTGGCATTGCAGTCCCTGCAGGCAATGGATGTTCGTGATGGCAGGCGCGGCGACCGTCCGCACGAGCGACGGCAACCAGTGCGACCTCAAAGCGGGGAGTATCTGCCTCCTCGAAGACACGCGCGGCAAAGGCCACCTGACGACGATCCTCGGCGGCGATGAGGTGCTGATGGTCGCTGTTCACCTCCCGGATGACGCGCCCGCAGTCTCGCCGTGCTGAGATCCCCGCGCCGCTCGCGCGTCCCTTCCCCGCGGCTGTTTGCCTCGATGTTCTCATCGGTGAGGAATCGCATCTTCAAGCAGCCGATTGGGGGACATCGACGACCTCGCCGGTTGAGCGCATGGCGGCGGCGTAGGCCTGGCAGGCATGGATCTGGTCGGAAGTGATCCGGGGGTAGGCCTCGATCAA
>CAMARC010000390.1 GCA_945860405.1 Candidatus Kuenenia stuttgartensis
GGCCTGGCTGCTCCGGCTGCAACAGCCGACGGAGCAGCCGGCCACGGCGTGGCCCACCCCCGAGCGGCCCGGCCGGCGCACCCGCTGCCCCCGGCCCACCCGGTGCCTGCTGGGCTCCAGCGGGCGCGGCCTGCCCAGCCTGCGGGGCATTGGCCGCTTCCGCCGCAGCGCGCTGCGCGCGACGGCGGGCCACCTCGTCGATCAGCCCGCCCACCAGATCGATCACCCGATCGGTCTGCGGCGAATCGGCCATCTGCGGTGCCAGCCGATCCTTGAGCTCATCGATGATCTGCGCCGTCCCCTGCTTCGGCAGTTGCGCCTCAGCAGAGGCCCCTGCTCCTTCCGCAAGCGGCCGGGCGTCGGCCCCACCGGCAAACTCCGCCGGGGGCTGGTCTTTCACAGGGGCACGGTCGCCCCCAGAAAACGCTTGGCCAGCCTGCGGCCCCAGCCCCGGTCGCTTGATTGGCGACCACCCCGGCCGCGGTGGCGGCGCGGGGAGGGCTTCGGCTTGAGCAGAAGCATCGGCATCGCCCGCTTGAGCACGGCCTGTTTGAGCGTCGTCGGCGGCGACGTCTGCCCCTTCCTCCTGCCCGGGCGACCAGCCCGGCCGCGGTGGCGGGGAGGGCTGCCGCGGCGACGGAGCGCTGGCCTGAGGCGTGGACGACTGGGCCGGAGCGGCAGCGGGCCGATTGAGGAGGCGATCGATCGTTCCGGCGATCACGTCGGCGGCGACACCGCGGATCGAGCCGTCGAAGTCGATCCGCGGCTCGCCGAGCTTGCCACCGATCCCGATCGACACCGTCTTACCGGCGAGCGTGGCGAGCACGGGGCGGTCGGCGGGAAGATCGGCCGGGAAGGGGAGGGCGAGCTTGAGATCGAGCAGCTTGTCGTCGAGCCCCACCGAGCCACTCGACGTGAGGTCGAGACGGCTCCCAACACGCGGCAGCGGAAACCCGAACTCGAGCCCTTCGTGCCACATCCGCCGGTCTTCCATCCGGAAGGAAATCTGCGAATCGTCGGCTACCCGGATCGACGTCGGCACCTGGATTCGCCCCGGCAGCGCCGCGAGGATTCCCGTCACCAGCGGCCCCGGGCCGAGGTCGACCGCATGCATCGTGAGCCTGCCAGAGAACGCCGACTTCTCCGGCACCCCCACCGGGAACGTGCCACCGTCGAGCGCGAGTGAGAATCGGCCGCTGGTGCGCGTGGCGTCGGCCAACACCGGCGCGATGTAGGCGAGCACGCCTTGTGCCACCGCCGGCTCGAGGAGGGCTTCTTCGAGGATCGTCGTCGGCTTGAGCGTCCATTCGCTCGCCTCACCCGACGGCGTGTGGGCGAGGCGGAGCTCGACGTCAATCGGATCGCTGATCCACGGATCGGGCGACCAGGGTCCCTCGATCCGGACGCGGGCATCGACAACATCGAGCACCATGCGGAGGGGGGTCTTGCGCGGAGGACGGAGACCTTTGTCGGGAGCACCCTGATTGCCCTGGTCGCCTGGATCGACGAACAGCCCGGTGGCGTTGGAGTTGCGATCCTCGTTAAAGACGAGATGCGTCTCGAGCCCTTCGACAGTGACGTGCCCGACGTCGCCCCCGGAGAGGAGGAATGCAGCGATTCCGTGGGAGGCCTCAATCCGCTGGATCACTACCGGCTCGCGGGCGCCGTTCTTGGGCACCACCACGACATCCTCAAAGACGATCGGCCCGAGCCAGGTGAAAGTGGCCTTCGCCATCTCCACCCGGCCGTGGAGGTTGGGGACGTTGCGCGACACCCACGCGGTCACGCGTGAAGGCTCCGAAAGCCACCACGGCACCACCGCCCCGCCAAGGAGAATCAAGCCGAGCAACACCAGCCCCCCCGTGGCCAGCACGCCGCGCCAAGATCCCTTCGCGGCAGCGGTCGGCGGAGCAGCGAGCGTGTCGGTCGGCATGGCACCAGCGGAGGAGGAAGGAGACGGGTGGGAAGCAGAGGCGTCGGGAGGAGTGTGATCTGTCATGGCAGTGAATCACCTGCGGGCGTCGCCGGGCTCGGATCGACGGAAGTCGATTCATCCTACCGAGGGGGAGGACGGGAAAAAGGAGTCCTTGAGGCAGGCCCCTGGATGCCGCCCCGCGACTGTACGGGGCCAGACGGGAAAAAGTTGGCGATCACCACGCCAGGCGCAAAAAAAACCGGGCCCCCCTTGCGGGAGGCCCGGTCTGGATTGGGACGACTCTTGCGAGCCATCGTTGAATCCCCGCGACGATCGACCCGTGCCTCAGGGCAGGCAAGCGAGGGACGACCGCTGGACGATTCAGGTGCCGACGGCGGCCGGAGCAGCCGGGGCCTCGGTCGGAACGGCCGGAGCAGCCTCGGTCGGCACGCCCTCGGAGATCACGCTGGCACCGCTGCAGTCGCCGTTCGGGCAACCACCGGAAACCATGCCACCCTCGACGGCGTAGCCAGCCGAGTCGCCACCGCAGCTCGAGCAACCGCTCGAGACGGCACCACCCTCGACCATCTCACTGCCACCGCAGCTCGAGCAGTCGCTCGAAGCGGGAGCCGAGTCGCCACAGCTCGAGCAGCCGCTCGAAGCCGGGGCGGCATCGCCACAGCTGCCGCAGCCACTGTCGCAGGCCGGAGCGGCCGGAGCGGCGCCGTGGCAACCACGGGAAGCCTTCTTGGCGTGGAGCTTGGCGAGAAGGCCAACACGCTTCTTGCCGTGGCAGCTAGCAGCAGCGGCCGGAGCCGGAGCCGGAGCAGCCTCGCAGCCCGAATCACAAGCCGGAGCGGCTTCGGCAGCCGCAGCGCCGTGACAGCCCTTCTTGGCGTGGAGCTTGGCGAGCAGACCACCGCCCGCCTTGCGGCCATGACAACCGTGGCCGGCAACCGCACCCGACTCACCGCCGACGAGGCCGATGGCGACCAGCGCGACGAGCATCGCAACCGCGGAACCGAGGAAACGCTTCATATCTGTTCTCCAGGAAGAAAAAATCGGACGCTACGCGACCCGAATCAGCCGTCACGAACCGCTTCCGATCCGGGACGGCCACCGGACCGCAGCAAAGACGTTGCCGGTCCGGATGGCGTCAGCCAGCCAGAGCGGAGAGCCCCCCGTCGGAACACTCCGACAACCAGCGGCACTGCCCTGTAAGTGCTGCGGGTTGGCGAAAGATTGCCGTCTAGGGAATCTGGGTAGAAGGCTAACAGCCGGGGGGGAGGTGTCAAGAACCGG
>CAMARC010000391.1 GCA_945860405.1 Candidatus Kuenenia stuttgartensis
GCGCTTGCGGCTTTCGGCGATCAGGGCCCGGACATTCTTCGCCGTGGCATCCGCGGTGTCGGCGCCGGCACCTTTGCGCATCTGCTTCCGCACCGGCTTCTCCGGCTTGCCGCCGGTGCCGGAGCGCGTCCCGGCGGTGAAGGCGGCCAGTTCATAAAACTGATGCTGCGTCCAAGCGTCGAAGGGATGGTTGTGGCACTGGGCGCAGCCGATCTGCGTGCCGAGGAAGACGCGGACGGTGTTGTCGACATAGGGGAGCGGCATCCCTTGGTCGCGGAGCTGATAGCCGACGGCGGGATTTTCCCACAGCTTGCCATCGGCCGTGAGCATGTCGTGGACCCACTCGTCGTAGGGGCGGTTGGCGGCGATCGACCGCTTCACCCAATCGAGATAGGCCTCGCTCCAGAGGTTTTTCTGCGGCCGCTCCGTGAGCCGGAGCGTGTCGGCCCAGACGTTGTAAAACCGGCTCACCCAGTCGGGGCTCTCGAGCAAGCTGTCGACGAGCGCTCCGCGCTTGTCGGGATCGGTCGAGGCGAGGAAGGCGCTCGCCTCGTCGTGCGTGGGGATCCGGCCACCGAGATCGAGATACGCGCGGCGGAGGAACTGGGAATCGGAAAGCGTAGGGGGGGCCACGACGCCGTCGCGGGCGTGCCGCTCGGCAAGGAGCGCATCGATCCGGCCCGCGGCGGCGCGGACGTCGTCACGCGCGGTGCGATCGATCGGGGCGACGGCAAAGGACGCGCCGTCGGGGGCGTCACGGACCGCGGCCGGGAGCCGGAATGGAACCGCGGCGCGGGCCTTCTTCGCGCCGGGCTTCTTCGCCTCGGCCGCGAGGCTCGCGGAGGGGGCTAGGCCCGCGGAGGCGGCGACGACACCACAGGCGGCAGCGACGAGAAGGGCGACAAGGAGCGGCCGTGGGGGGGCGATCGTCGGCATGGTCGGGCGTTCCACGGTGGGGGGAAAGGGGTGCCCAGCGACGGCCGGGGCCGGGCCGGTTTTCCTGAAGCATCCAACTGCCGAGCGGGGGAAAGGTTTCATGAGTTCTTCCCCATCACTCTAAAACGCCCGGCGGAGTCGATCGAGGGCTTTTTCCAGCCGGTCGGTGGGGCAGGCCGTATTGAGGCGGATGAAGCCCGGGGCCGCAAAATCGCGGCCGTCGGACGGGCCGACCCCGGCCGCCACGCAGGCGGCGAAGGGGTCAGGATTGCCGGTTTTCCGGCAGTCGATCCAGACCAGATACGTCGCCTGAGGCCGCGTTGCCTCGAGGCCGGGGATCGCGGCGACGGCGGCGAGCGTCCGGTCCCGATGATCGGCAAGGAGGGCGACGAGCCGGCGCCGCCAGGGATCGCCATGGAGCCAGGCCGCTTCGGCGGCGGCATAGCCGAGCGGATTGACCATCGGCACCAGGCCCCCTCCCGACGGCCGCCAGCGCTTCCGCTCACTCTCCTCAGGGATGATCGCCGCGGCGCACCCCAGCCCAGCGAGATTCCAGGTCTTTGATGGGGCGACGAGCGTGATGCACGAGGCCGCGGCCGGATGATCGAGCGTGGCGAAGGGAACGTGGGGGACGTCGTCGAGGATTAAGTCTGCCCAGATCTCATCGCTCACCACCCGGATCGCGTTCCGCGCGGCGAAGTCGGCTAGCGCGAGGAGATCGGCGCGGGAGAAGACGGTGCCTGTCGGATTGTGGGGATGGCAGAGCCAGAGGAGCTTCGTGCGCGGGGTGACCGCGGCCTGGAGGGCGTCGTGGTCGATCGACCAGCCGCTCGAGGCGCTTGAGTCGCGCACGAGGCCGACGCGAACAGAGCGTCTTTCGGCCGCGCCGGGAAGCGAGAGGAACGGCGGATAGACCGGGGTGAAGGTGAGGATCTCGTCGCCAGGGTCGGTGAGGAGCCGGGCAGAGAGCGCGAGCCCCGTGACGACGCCGGGGGTGCCGACGACCGTCGCCGGGTCGATCCGCCAGCCATGGAGGGCCTCGAGATGGTGGGCGAGGGCGGGGGCGAAGCCGGGGGGGTCGGCGGTGTAGCCGAAGACGCCGTGGTTGACCCGGGCTTGGATCGCCTCGAGGACCTCTGGCGGCGCTTGAAAATCCATGTCGGCCACCCACACCGGAATCACGTCCTCGGTCCAGCGGTCCCATTTCTCGGCGCCGGTGTGGCGACGATCGGGGCAGTGGGCAAACGACGGGTCGGGATGGCGGGGCGTGGACATGCGGAAATGACCGGGGAAGTGGAGAATCAGGAGGGCAAGTGGGGGCTCTTCGACACCCTTCTCTTCAACACCCTTCTCTTCGACACCTTTGTAACGGATCGTTGCGGCCGGCGTGTTTCAGATGTCGGCCTCCCCATCGGCAAGGCAGGAGGGTTTTTCCATGCAATCAGGATCAATCGGGGCGCTCGCCTCGCCGGACGGGGTCAGCCGCGGGCTCGGAGCGACGGCGGCGATCGCGGCCGATGACCCACAGGCCTGGGTGATGGGGGCGGTGGAGCGCTACGAAGCGGCGCTCCTCCGCTACGCCCGCCGACTCGTCGGCGACCTCGACCTCGCCCACGACGCTGTCCAACATACGTTTCTCAAACTCTGCGGGGAATCGAAGGAAGCGATCGACCACCGGCTCGGCCCCTGGCTGTTTGCCGTCTGTCGCAATCGGGCCATCGACCACCTCCGCCGGGGCGGCCGGGAGCGGCCGATGGGGGACTCTCCCAGGCAGGGGCCAAAGCATCCCGAAACAGCGCTGGCCGCCGACCGGGCCATGCCGGCCAGCCGCGAGGCCGATCCGGCCGTCGCCGCCGAAGCGCACGACCTCGCCGCCCGGCTCCACCGGCTCCTCGCCGAGCTCCCCCCGGCCCAGGCCGAGGCGATCGAGCTCTGGTGCCAGGGCTTTTCCTATCGCCAGATCGGCGAGATCACCGGCCGCCAAGAGGGGAATGTTCGCGTCCTTGCCCACCGCGGCCTGACGAAACTCCGCGCCCACCCACTTGTCCGCAGCTTGCTGGCCGACCTGCCGCAGCCGCGCCTACCGCACACCCAGGAGGTAACTCGATGACCCGCGACCACGATCCCCACGACGCTGCCCCCAGCGGAACGCATGACGGAGCCAAGACGCCTGCTCACGCCCCGACTCCCGACGAGCGCCTCCGCGCTCTCCTCGGCGACGGCCTCGACGGGGTGGACGTCACTCCCGAAGAGAAGGCCGCGGCCAAGCTCACGGC
>CAMARC010000392.1 GCA_945860405.1 Candidatus Kuenenia stuttgartensis
TGGATCCCGCGGACCGGATCGGCCGGATCGGTCGCTTCGATGCGGACGAGGATCCCGGCGCTCGTCGGCACGACGGCGAGTTCCGCCCGGTGGATCCCATCGGGGCCGGTGGTTGTCGAGAGGACGCGGGCATCGAAGCCGAAGCTCACCGTCCCCTTCCCCTCCCACTGGGCGTGATAGGTGCCGCTGGCATAGTTGCCGACATCGCGGAAGAGGAGCGTGGCCGCCTGATGACGGAACTGCCGGCCGTTTTCCGTCCAGGTCTCGAGGTGGGTGATCTCCCCCTTGGCGTTCACCGGAAGCGGATGGGCGTCACCGACATCCCAGAGCCCCGCGCCGCTTGCCACGTCGACCGCTTGAGCGATCCACGGCCGCGAAGCCTGGAAGGCGTCGGTGAACGTCCAGGCGGGCGACCAATCGACGACATTCTCGACATTCATCCCCACCTGCATCGGCACGGCGGCGAACATCGCCCGCGATTCGAGCCGCTCGCCCGCCTGCCAAGCTGCTCTCTGACAGCCCACCCGCCGCTGGCGCCCGCACCGCGCGCGGCGTTTTGCAACGCGCCACGGTGCAGAATCGAACAGTCGACTGAGCGTGTCGCTGATGCGCATGGACGTCTTCCTTTGCAACGGAGGCGCGGATTCAAGCGTGGGTAGCTGGGCCAGCGCGACTGCAACCCTCGGCCCGACTCCGATCCCAAGACCCCCTGGACTCCGCCAGAGCAGATCGCGTGCCAGAGGGTGTCCGCCGCCGCATCCAGCGGCGCGCACTTCATCCACAGCCTGCTATCCACGCGTCGCCAACAACCGGGCGAGAAGGTCCGCGACGCCGACCGACTCTGCCATCCGATGCATGTGAGCGACATCGAGCGTTTCACCGCGGAGGGACATGAGCCTCGTGACGTCGTCCCATTGCCGCTGCGACGACTCGTCGCCGAGCCGAAACCACTCGAGCTTGGCGACGATCGAATCCTCGGCAGTAGCCACGGGAACGAGCAACGATTCCTCTCCACCAAGTGCCCGGGGAACGGCCCGCGTCATCGCGGCGAGATCGAAGGGGCGGCCCCGGCTGACGAACACGTCCACCTTGTACGCCGTGGGAAGGTGGATGAGGTTGAAGCACGACCTCCGCTCGACGGCTTGCTGAACGGCTTGCCGGCTGACGTAGAAGTCGACGCCAAACGCCGCGAGAAAGGGCTCGATCTGGTCAGATCGAAGCTCACAGACGAGATCGACGTCCATCGTCGATCGGATCGCCCCGTGGACGGAGCTCGCCACGCTCCCACCGACATAATGCCGCACGCCGAGTCGCTCGAGCACCGCCGCGACCGGCGTCAGGGCGGCAAGAAGGTCGGCGGTGTCGCTCATCGCCCCCGATCCCGCAACCAGAGCCGCACGTCGGCAGCGAGTTCGACCCCGTAAGCGAGCTCGATGTAACGAAGGCGGACTTCCGTCTCGTCAGCTTCCGGATGCCGGGCACGGATCGCTTCGAAAGCAAGGCGGCGGCCGCGGTTTGACATCCGACAGGCTGCCCGGAGGCGATCCAGCGGCGACATCCGCCGAATGCATTCCAGCTGGACGGCCTCCGCCTCGGCGGCGGTGTCGTTCGTCGGGTCGGTCGCCGGGGGCATGGTCTCCATAACTGGCAGTTTAAGGCTTCTCGGGGAAGAAAAGGTGCCAGCCACCAAAATTGGACAAGCCTGCAACCTACCCAGATTTGGTGGCTGGCACCTTTTCCCGTTGGTGGCTGGCACCTTTTCCCTTTTCCCCGTCTGCCCTTCCGCCGCAGGTCTCTCCCCGCTATCGTCCCCTCCCGCCGAGGGCTGCCTGGGGAGCGGTGCGCACCGATCTCCCCGCGGGCATCCCGGCCGACTCTCTCCTCCGTTGGAGCCGTGCCATGTTGCGTCGCACGTTCCTGATTTTCGCCGGGCTGCCTGTCGCGGTCTCGCTGGCCGGCTGCCGCGGGCAGCGGCAGTTTGCGAGGATCGTAAACCCTGGCGACAAGGCGCTGATGGGGAGCCATCAGGCCGGCGCCGAGACGTTCGGACCGCTCGTCGACGAGGCGGTCGCCAAGCTCCTCGCCCGGAATGCCCAGACGCCGGTGCAGCAGGTGTCGTATGACGACGCCGGCGAGCCCCTCCCCTGTGAACCAAAGCGAATCTGCTTCGTCGGCGTCGAGAACAAGAGCGCCGAGGACATCGGCGATTTCAAGGACGAGATCTACCAGGTGATCGACACCCGGCTCCTCCAAACCCCCATCTTCCAGCCGCTCAACCGGCGCGTCGTCGACGCCGGCCTCCTCGAGACCCGTCTCCGCCCCGACCAGCTCTGCATCCCGGAACACATGCGGCAGTTCGCCACGCATCTGGAGCGCGAGGGGGAGCCGATCGACTACCTCCTCTACGCCACGCTCACCTCCGGCACGACGCGCGAGAACCGCGACTACGAGCGGAGCTACCGGCTGACGATGGAGTTGATCGACGTTCGCACCGGCACCTACGACAAGCAGTCGGCCGATCTCGTCAAGGGCTACCACCGCAGCCGCCTGAGCCGATGGCGGGCGACCAACCCGCTGTCACGATAGGCCGTCTGGTGCTGCCATGCCACGCCCCGGCCTGCTTGCCATCGTCGTGCCCTGCCTCGCGCTCCTCTGCGGCTGCGCCACGCACATCACCCGGCTCGAGCCGGTGCGGGCGGCGTTCCATCGGGGCGATCTCGCCGAGGCCGAGCGGCTGATCGCCGCCGATCTGGAAAAGCATCCGGGGGATGCGGACGTCCTCACGCTCGACCGGGCGCTCGTGGCCCTGGCCGACGGCCGGCCGATTGAAGCCGAGGATCTCCTCAAGCAGGTTCGCGATCGCTTCGATCACCTCGAGCAGGAAAGCCCCGCTGAGGACGCCTGGTCGATGCTCTCCGACGATCAGCAGCGATCGTACGCCGGCGAGGATCACGAAAAGGTGCTGCTGCGGGCGATGCTCGCGATCACAAATCTCTCGAGCGACGGCGGCGATGCCGAGGCCTTCAGCTATCAAGCTGCCGAGAAGCAGGCGGAGATCGTCGCCGCGGCCACGGAGGAGGATGGCACGAATCCCAAGGCGTCGTACCGACAGATCGCCCTGGCCCCCTACCTCCGCGGCGTCCTTCGCGAAGAGACCCACCGGGATTACGACGACGCGGCCCGGCACTTCGCCACGGTCGTCAGCTG
>CAMARC010000393.1 GCA_945860405.1 Candidatus Kuenenia stuttgartensis
GGGGGGCGGGTTCGATACGACGAATCTACTTCACATCCCGCCGGGATGCCCGGGAGCCTGTTTTCCCGCGGGAACGTCAGGCCCCGTACTTGCCGAGGCGCTGGGCGTGGGCCATCGCCAGGAGCATCAAGTGCTTGGCCGGGAAGATCCCGAAGCCGCCGCGGAGGCATTCCCGCTCCGAAAACTTCCCCAGCCCGTCCGGCCGGCAGGTGTCGGCGGCAAGGACCGTCGGCACCGGATGCCAGGAATGGCTCTTGAGAAGGCTCGGCGTGCTGTGGTCGCCGGTGACGATGAGGACATCGGGGCGGAGGGCCTCGATGCGGGGGATCACCCGGTCGAGCTCCTCGACGCGCTTCACCTTCTGCGCGAACGCGCCATCCTCGCCGGTGGAGTCGGTGTACTTGAAGTGGAGGAAGAAGAAGTCGTAGTCCTGCCAGCAGGCGGCAAGGGTGTCGACCTGCTCGTCGAGGGTGTGGGGCGAGCCGACGAGCGTCATGCCGACGAGCCGGGCGAGCCCCTTGTACATCGGGTAGACGGCGATCGCCGCCGCGCGGAGCCGATAGAGCTCCTCGTAGCTCGGGAGCTTCGGCTTGGCCGCGAATCCGCGGAGCACCATGCCGTTGGCCTTCGGCTCGTCGGCGAGGATCCGCCGGGCCTGAATGACGAACTCCTTGGCCACCTCCGCCGTCCGCGCGGCAGCCGGCGAGTGGGCTTGAGGATCGAGGGGGGCAACGCCCGTGGCCTGCGGATCGGTGTCGGCCACGGCGCCGTCGAGCCCCTTGCCGCGGAAGACGACGACGAAGCGGTGTTCCTTGACCGGCTTCACGAACGTCTCGACACCGGGGATCTTCACCCCCTGGAGTCGCTCGACCACCTTGAAGCTCTCCTCGGACGGGATCCGTCCGGCGCGGCGGTCGCTGATCAACCCGGCCGAGTCGAGCGTGCAGAAGTTGCCGCGGGCGGCAACGTCCTCCGGGCCCAGTTCGAAGCCGATGCCGGTCGCCTCGAGGGCGCCACGGCCGATCCTGAACTCGAGCGGGTCGTAGCCGAAGAGGCCGAGGTGACCGGGGCCGGAGCCGGGGGTGATCCCCGGCAGCACCGGCACGCTCGAGCCACTCGTTCCGCGACGGACCAAGCTGTCGAGATGGGGCGTGATGGCCGTCTCGAGCTCCGTCTTTCCACCCGGATCGAGCGGCAACCCACCGAGACCGTCGGCGACCACCATCACGATCTTGGACGACGACTTCTCGGCCAGTTCACGCACCAGTTCGTGCTCGATCACGCTGCTGTCTCCTCTCGGGGCAGGGAAGGGGGCCCCTCGTCGAGAAGCCCCTGATATTCGCAAGCCCCTGTTGTCGGCCGAGACGGCGGCCACTTCAAGGGCATTTCCACGCCGGCGGCGAAAGCCGAAGGCACAGCCCTTCTCCGCCCCCCACGGCGCCGCCCGACAACCCGGTATTCTGCCGGTCGCTCTGCCCCCCGCGTCCGCTCCCTCCGCTCCCGATCGCCCGTCCCGTCATGAGCGTCCTCCGCCCCCGGCCGCCGACCGATCCGATCGAGCACCGGCCTCCCCCCGGCGTGCTGTCGGCCGACGGCCACCTTGACCCGCGTTGGCGTTGGTTGATCGAGCGGGCGGAGAGGGTCCGCGGCGCGGTCGCCTCCGCGAGCGGGACGGCGACGGAAGGGCTGCTCGAGGCCTACGGCACGACCCGGAGCCAGGCCCGCCGGCGCGACAGCGCGCTGTTTGGGATCCTCGATGTCGCCAGGCAGGTGCGGGAGTCGGTCGATCGCGTTGTCGTCATCGGCGACCGGGCCGACCGGGCCCTGGTCGATCTCCTCTTGAGCACCTGCTGCCACCCGCACCACGACGATCTCCCCCGGCATGAGCGCGGCGGAAGACCACGGCTCTGGACGCTCGGCCCCGACGACGATGACGACACCGTCCAGGGAATCCTCGACGCGCTCGGGCCGCACACCGGCGACAGGCTGCTCGACGCGTGGGGCGTGGTGCAGGTCGGCCCGTGCCGCGAGGCGTTCACGCAGGACTGCGTGAGGCTATTCGCCGCAACGGCCGATCCGACCGCGCGGCACGTCGCGGCGCCAGCGATGGTGGTGGCCGCGGCGGCCGACCCCTCTGGCCATTCCACCGTCTTTGTCCAGGCAGTGTCGAACGACGCTCCGATCCCTCCGTCGTTGCCGGAGGAGAACGCCGGAGTGTTCACGGCGGCCTCGCTCCTCCCGGCGGCCATCGCCGGCATCGACGTCGTGCGACTCCTCGAAGGGGCCGCAGCCATGGCGAGGCGGTTCCGCGAGGCCCCCGCCGAGGCCAATCCGGTCGTGTCGATGGCGGTCGTCGGGCGCTGGCTCGCCGCGGCCGCAGACCATCCCGGCGGGGTGCCGCGACGCCACCTCGTCCCTCCGCCCCGGTGGCGGGGGCTCGTCGAGTGGCAGGCGTCACGGTTCGCTGCTCCCGATCCCCGCGCCTCCCCGGCGATCGTCGAAGCCCGGTTCACGACCCCGATCACCGTCGCGGAATACCGCCGCGCCCCGTTTGCGACGATCCCCGGCGGCTCGCCCGGCCGATCGGTCGATGCCCCCCGCAACCGGCCGGCCGAAAAGCCCACCACCGACCAACTCCTCCTACCGCGATGCGATGAGCACACCCTCGGGCAGTTGCTCGAGGCGCTCCGCCTCGCCGCAGCGGTCGAGGCGAGCCTCGACTGACCCCTCCGGCGCCCTGGGCCGGCCCGGGGTGGTATCATCCCGCCACCCTCCGGAGCCGGAAACGATGGCCATCACGCTCACCTGGATCGGACATGCCACCTGGCTCGTTGACACGGGCCACGGTGTTCTCCTTGTTGATCCGTTCTTCGACGAATCCCCGACGGCCTGCATGAAAGGGGCGGACGTCGCCTGCGACGCGATCCTCGTGACGCACGGTCACGCCGATCATGTCGGCGACCTCGTCCCGATCGCCAGGCGCACCGGCGCCCCCGTCTACTGCAACTGGGAGATCGCCCAGTGGCTGGGAGGGCAGGGGATCGACAATGTCCGCCCAATGAACCTCGGTGGGCGGACGACCATCCCCGGCGGCACCGCGAAGATGGAGCTCGCCCATCACTCGTCGAGCCTTCCGGACGGAAGTTACGGCGGGACGGCAGCCGGATG
>CAMARC010000394.1 GCA_945860405.1 Candidatus Kuenenia stuttgartensis
GAGCAGTGGTTGACGAGGCAGCGGAAGCGGGGCGCGATGTCGTTGACGGCAAACCAGTTCATCATGTATCCGCCGAAGCTCGCCCCGGCCGTGGCGATTCTGTCGGCATCGACAAAGGTGAGCTTCACTGTGGCATCGAGGCCGGCGACGAGGTCGCGGTAGCACTTCCCCCCCCAGTCTCCGGTGATCTCGTCAACGAAGGCCTGGCCGAAGCCGGTCGATCCGCGCGGGTTGGGCATGACGACGACGTAGCCGCGGGCGGCCCATAGCTCCGGGTTCCAACGGTAGCTCCAGCCGTCCTCCCAGGCGCCCTGCGGCCCACCGTGCACGAGATAGACCACGGGCCATTTCTTCGCGGCGTCGAATCCCGGCGGCTCGAGAATCCACATCTGCATCTCCACGCCCCCTTCCACCGGCACGTTCACCGAGCGGGGGCGAGGGAGATCGAGGCCGGCGAGGAGCCGTTCGTTGGCCCGGCTCACCGGGATGCGCGCCGAGGTGCCGCGGCCCCCGGCGTCGACCGTATCGACCACAAACACTTCCGCCGGGGCGTCCATCCGCACCACCTGGAAGGCGGCGGCGTGTCCGCTCGTCGAGATTCCGGTGAGCGCGCCAGGCCAGAAGCGGTCGAATTGCACGCCCCGGGAGTCGAGGAACGCCTTGCCGAGGAAGCTCGAGGCCTTCTCTTCGTAGAGGAAGGCGACGTAGGGTTTGTAATCCGCATCCTCGAGCCAGGCGATCTCGCCGACGGAGACATCGGCCTTGGCGGTGAGATTTTTCGGGCTGCCGAGGAGCGTGCCGTCGGGCTTTACGTCGGCGACGAGAACATCCCACTTGTCGGCCTCATAGCCCGGCCGCTTCTGCGCCCGCCAGGCGAGGCGCTTCCCGTCGGGGCTGAACCGTGGCCCGCTGTCGGCTGCCTTGTTGGTGGCGGTGAGGCTCTCCCATTCCGCCGACGGCTCATCGATGGCCACGCGACACAGATTGTGGTCGGTGCTCCAGGCCTCCCCCTCCGCCGGCACGGCCGTGAACACGACATGCCGGGAATCGGGGGTGAAGGTGTGATCCTCGGCGACGGAGAAGGTCTTGCTCGTCGGTGCGGCGTCGCGGTCGCCGGGGGTGATGTCGCGGCAGCCACCGCCGGTTGCATCGATGACGAACAGATGGCGGCGCTTGTCGCCGACATACTCGTCCCAATGGCGGTAGAAGAGACGGGTGAAAACCCTCGCCTTCACCGGATCCTCGGCGATCGCCTTCTCGCGCTCCGCGTTCAAGCGGTCGCTCTCGGCGAAGGAGAGCGTGCTGTACTCGGGATGGACGGCCGACACGAAGACGATCCGGCTGCCGTCGGGGCTCCAGGCGGCACTCTCGGCGCCGGTGGCGATGGTCGTGAGGCGCACGGGGGCACCGCCGGCCGCGGCCACGACATGGAGCTGCGAGGAACCGGTGCGGTTGGACTGAAAGAGGATCGTTGACCCGTCGGGCGACCAGCGTGGTCGGGAATCGCTCGTCTTCCCCTCGGTGACCGTCAGTGCCCGGGGCGGGGCCGAGCCGTCGGCCGGGGCGATCCACAATCCCGTGGCACTGCCATTGGCCTCGGGGTTGACCGTCGTCACCTGCCAGACGACCTGTTTCCCGTCGGGGGAGATCTGCGGATCGGCAACCCGAAGAAAACGGAACAGGTCCTCGATTTCCATGCGGCGCTTCGCCGCGAACTCGGCGGCCGTGGAGGAGGCGCCGGTGGCGAGGAACAACGATCCCATCACCATCACCATGATCAGGAGGGAGGAGAGACCGGGACGCATGGCTGACTCCAGAGGCGGGCGGTGAAACAGACGGCTTCGAGCCGGACAAAGCCCTTGCCGGGGCCGCTGCCGGGGCCGTTGCCGAAGTCAAGAATAACGCACCTGGCCGTCGACCCGGAATCGTTCGATCCGGCCCCTAGCCCCGTCGGGGGCGGGGATTTTCCGGCTTTTCCACAGGTGACAGCCCATTAATGGCCTAGGGGCTCTGGGGAAGATTCCCTACGCTCTCCTTTCACGCGCCGGAATGAGCACTCCGGAGTGTCCCTTCAGGACCAGGAGCGCATCATGTCCGTGACGCTGGCCGATTCTCTCCCCGTGATCGATGCTGACTGTGGGGTCGCATCGGTCTCCGGTGCCACCGGCCGCAAGCTTTCGATCTGCCTCATCAACCCCCGCTTCGAGCCCTCGTATTGGGGCTTCGATTTCGCCCTCCCGATGTACCCGGGCAACAAGCGGAGCACGATGATCTCGGGCGCGCTTTCGGCGTTGGCCGGGATGTGTGGCGATCACGACGTCGTCCTCGTTGACGAGAACGTCGAGGAGATCGACTGGGAGGCGATGGCCCGCTTCGACATCGTCGGCGTGACGGGGATGATCGTCCAGAAGGATCGGATGCGGGAGATCTTCGAGCGGCTCGCCCCGCTCCCCCCGATGACGGTCGTCGGCGGGCCGCTGGTCTCGGTCGACGAGGCGTTCTTTGCCGAGCTGTGCGACGTGAGGTTCATCGGCGAGGCGGAGACGACCTGGCCGGGCTTTCTCCACGATATCGCCCACGGCATCCAGACGGCGACCCGCTACGAGCAGGAGAAGCCGACCGACATGACGACGGTGACCCGGCCGCGGTTCGACCTCTTGAAAGTCGATCGCTACGCCTCGGCCGCCGTGCAGTATTCGCGCGGGTGCCCGTTCCAGTGTGAGTTCTGCGACATCATCGTGATCTACGGCCGCAAACCGCGGGTGAAGAAGCCCGAGCAACTGATTGCCGAGCTCGACGACCTTCGCCGGGCCGGCTTCCACTCCGCCTTTATCGTCGATGACAACTTCATCGGCGACAAGAAGAAGGCCAAGGCGCTCCTCGAGATGATCGTGCCGTGGATGGAGAAGTATGACTATCCGCTCCGACTGACGACCGAGGCGAGCATCGATCTGGCCAACGACGAGGAGCTCCTCGATCTCCTCTACCGGGCGAACTTCCGCAGCGTCTTCGTGGGCATCGAGACGCCGCGGATGGCGTCGCTCCAGGAGACGAAGAAGTTCCAGAACGTGCGGGGAGATTCCCTCGAGGCCAAGCTCGCCCGGATCCAAGCAGCCGGCATCGACATCAACGCCGGCTTCATTGTCGGCTTCGACAGTGACGA
>CAMARC010000395.1 GCA_945860405.1 Candidatus Kuenenia stuttgartensis
CTCTGGTGGGGCGAGGCAAGAGCATACAGCGCCGCGGCGCGACGCCAACGGCGCCCCGTGGCGGGGCCATTCCTGGCCGCCCCCGCCCGCCTCACAGGGCCAGGCTGGCGTAGGCCAGGAGCGACGCGAGGACGACCACGCCCCCCCCCACAACGCCCCCCCCCACTACCACAGCGTCTCTTCCCCGGATCACCGGCAGCGTCGCCACCACGAGCCCGAGGATCAGCGCGGTCACGACCGACTCCACCCCCAGCACCTTGACGCTGGCCTGCTGGAGAGCCCGAATGACCAGGAACAAGCCGCCGATCAGCCCTCCGCCAGCCATCCCTCGCCAGAGGTTGTCCCGACCCACGCGCAGCGCTACGAGGCTCGCCAGATGGATCGTGAAGGGGAAGAAGAGCTCGCGGTTGCCGGTGACCCGAAAGAGGGCCAGCCAGACGAGGCTCGGGACCACCATCGCCAGAGACGCTGGACGGAGATCGACAACAGCCAACACGCCAATCGCCGTGGCGCCGATCGCCGTCCAGGGCCAGCCCCCCCAGATCTGCGTGGCCGCGAGACAGAGGATCTCGAGAGCGATGAACGTGGTGATCGATCCGCGCGTCATCCGGGGGCCCGCTTCCGAGGACGATCGATCGAATCGCCGGAACGCGCCGGCTTGCGTTCACCCGCGGTTCAACCGCGCCGTGATCTGGCCATCGACCGCTCCATCTCGGCTCATACCAACAGCTCAATGCCGCGGCGGTGCCGGGGTCGCCGCCAGTGTACTCGAAGACACTGTCGCCGATCTCCGTCCCCGCCACCGGGGCTATCCGTACCGACGGTCGCGGACGTGCGCGGGGGCAAGGAACCGGTCGGCGTGCCGATGCAATGCTACGATGACGTCGATGAACGCCACCCCGCCAGCCATGCCGCGCCGTCTCACCCTCGATGACCGGATGGATCTCGGCCGGCAGCAGGCGCGGGATCTACCCCTTGCCCACCTCGGCGATCCGCCGGCGCGGGATCGCCGGCCAGACATCGTCGAGATGCTCCACGCCGAGGGGCGTGACCGGCTCCCCGAGCTTCTCCCGCTACGCCATGCCCGCATGGCTACCTGTCCGCTCGCCACGCTGCGCGGCTCCGCCGGGTTGATGGCCGCCACGCTCGGGGGCCGGGCGAGCACGAATCTCATCGTGCAGCTCTGTGGCGACGCCCATCTGTCCAACTTCGGCATCTATGCCTCACCCGAGCGGGATCTCGTCTTCGACGTCAACGATTTCGACGAGACCCACCCCGGTCCGTTCGAATGGGACGTCCTGCGGCTGGCGACGTCGTTCGTGACCTGTCTCCACGCCCGGGACGAGCCAGGCAAGGCCGCCGCTCTGGCCCGCCGCGTGGCCACGACCTATCGCAACTCGATCCGAAATCTCTCCGAGAAGACGACGGTGGGGGCGCTCTACGAGCGGATGACGGTCGCCGACATCGAGAGCCTGGCGGATGAGTCCGATTCCGCCGCCCCGGCCAAGGATGCGGCGGCCGTGTTCGAGAAGGCCAGGCGCCGTACGCAGGAGCGAGCGATCGCTAGGCTCACCGAGCAGGTCGACGGCCAGCGCCGCTTCAAGTCGAAGCCCCCCGTGCTCGTGCGCTGCGACGATGAGGCCCGCCGGGCGAGCCTCGCCGCCGGCTATGCGGCCTACATCGAAACGCTGCCACCGGAGCACCAGGTGATCGCCCGTCGCTATGCGTGGATCGACTTCGCGACGCGGGTCGGCGGGGTGGGGAGCATCGGCACGCGCTGCTTCGTGGTCCTCCTCGAGGGGCGCGACGCCGACGACCAAATCATCCTCCAGACGAAGGAGGCGACGCCGTCAGTGCTCGCCGCCCACGTGAAGTCGACGGGCGACTTCACCAGGATCGCCCACGAGGGGCAGCGGATCGTCCGCGGCCAGAAGCTCATGCAGGCGGTCTCCGACCTGTTCCTCGGTTGGGTCGATGGCGTCTCCGACCCCAACCGGCACTTCTACGGGCGGCAACTCCACGACATGAAGGGGGCCTTCGACGTCGAGTCGGCCAAGTTCGCCACGCTCGAGCTCTACGCCGATCTCTGCGCCCGCACGCTGGCCCAGGCTCATGCCCGCAGCGGCGACACGGTGGCCATCGCTGCCTATCTCGGCGAGGGAAAGGCGTTTGCCAACGCGGTGGAGGTGTTTTCGGTGGCCGAGTCACACTTCGTGGCCAGCGACCACAAACGGCTCACGGAAGCGATCGCAGCCGGCGACTTGCCCGCCGCTGACATCGAGGACGCCTGAGGGTTGCACAGCTGAACGCGAGCCCTCCGGAAAAGCCATCAGTCCGCGAGCGATCCAGAGAGGCGTTAGCGACCGCGTCCCCGCCCGCTGCCCGTCACGCGCACGAATCCCCACGGAAGGGAAAAAGGAGCGCGGCAAGCCAGTCGTCAGACCCCGGCGGCGGGGGGCACGACCGGCGGCTTGTTCGCCTGACGGAGAAGGCGATCGTGGCTGGTCTGCATGCACTGCGGGTGCGTGCCGCTGCGAGAGTAGGTCGCCATGCCGCAAACCGGACAGCGGGGACGCGGCGCTGCACCTGCAGCCACGGGCGGGATGGGCTTCTTGTGAGACATGGGAGCCCTCTTGAAGTGGTGCGGGATGGACGGGTGCAGCGAGAAACGACCATGGGAGCATCGGGGGGAACGGTCCAGAGACCGTCCCCCACCGACGCTCACCGTTGATCAGAGCCTGGATTAACGACGGCCACCGCCGCCGAACCCACCCGGACGCTCTTCGCGCGGCCGCGCTTCGTTGACGACGAGTCGACGCCCGTCGACATCGCGGTCGTGGAGCGCCTGGATCGCGGCCTGAGCGGCCTGATCATCAGCCATTTCCACGAAGCCGAAGCCCTTGCTCCCGCCTGTCTCACGATCCATCACCACCTGGGCCGAGCGGACGGTGCCAAACTCGGTGAACAAACCTTCCAGGGATGAGTTGGTGACCTTGTAATTCAGATTGCCGACGTACAGTTTCTTTGCCATGTCGCGTTTCGTTCTCGAGGATCGTCCCAGCAGCCCGAAGAAAGTTTCGGGCTGCGATAAGCCAATGGCCAACGTGGTGGCCCACCAAGCCGGGATGACGAGAACTCAAGGCACCGGGCCGACCGATTGA
>CAMARC010000396.1 GCA_945860405.1 Candidatus Kuenenia stuttgartensis
GCGAGGCCGGCGAGGCCCATCGCCCAGGTGGAGGGCTCGGGGACGGCGACGGCGTTGACGGTCATCATGGAGGGGTTGTTGGCGGCGGGGTTCACAAACCAGCTCGTGCCCGCATTGTTGGTGAGGGCGGTGCTCGTGCCCTGTTGCGAGACAGGGTTGATGAGCCCGGTGTTGCCGGCCGTGCCCCACTGCGGGCTCGAGGCTCCCCCCTTCAGCACCACCCAGTAGCTCGAGCCCGCGCTGAGCGTCGGGAAGCTGTTGGTGGTGAAAAACTCATTGTTTCCCACGACGATTGGCTGCGTGGCGACGAGTTGCCCGACCACGCTGTTCGGCTTGGAGGTGCCCCCGGTCGAGTCGTAGATCTCGACGCTGAAGTCGGTGGCGAGGGGGTTGTTGGCGAGGTTCAAGACGACCGACCCGAGGCCAAACTTGTCCTTGTCGCCGGAAGCCGCCGGGAGGATGAACTGGGCGGCCCTCCAGCCGTTGACCGTGGCCGTCGTCGACCCGGTCGCCGTGTTGCCGGTGATGCTGTCGAAGATCACTTCAGCGCGGGCGGAGGCGGCCGAGACGAGGCTGACGACACCGACGAGCACCACTCCCAGGGAGCGAATCCGGATCGAGCGGGAGAGAGTGGCCAGACGCATCGGTGATCCCTTCATGGTGCTCGTCAGCCGGATCGCCTTGCCGCGGTCCTGCTGGTTTGATGGATCACTTGATATGCAGCTGGCGTGCCAAAGCCTCTTTCTTTTTTTGTGTCTGGAAGTCGTTTGTGCGCAGGGACTTGCGTCGATGTTTAGGAAGCCGCAGGTCTTGGGGGTGGTGGACTCATTCCTCCCCACCTTGGTGAGGGGGAAGCCGCGGTGGCCGCGGATTGAGTCGCAAGTCTATGTGCTTCAGAGACTTGCGTCGTTTTCGCAGGGTCTGCGAAAAGGTCTCACCGCTCTGGTGAGGGGGGCGACTCAAAGTCGCCTGCGGCGTCGGGCTGAAGAAGGGCGGGGAAAGGCCGCCGGCCGACGCGGTGGAGAGTCGCTGATCAGCCCTGGCGGCGACGGCGCTCGAGAATCGCGAGCGACCCGAGGGCGAGCGAGAGGGCGCTGCCGAAGGAAGCGGGATCGATCTCGGGGACGGCGGAAGCGGCGGTCGCGTTGATGGTCATCATGTAGGGCGTACCCGTCGAAACCCCGGCCCAGGAAGCGCCAGCGGTCGTCGAGAAGTTGGTGTTCGTCGAGGAGCCGACGCCCGTCGGGGTGTCGCCGGTGTAGAGCCAATCGGCCGTGCTGGCCCCGATGCCACGGAGGACGACCCAGAAGGAACTGCTCGCGGCGAGCGTGGGGATGCCGGTGGCTGAGAATGTGTTGCTGCCGGCCCCAAAACTGCCGGGATTTGTGAGCGTGCCGAGGCTCGTGCCGGGGTTGCCGGAGGCGTCGGAGTAGATGTCGACGGCGATCGTACCGAGCGGAGCCGCCGCGAAGTCAAGAACGACCGAATTGAGGTCGTAGCTCGCGATATCGGTGTTGAACTGATTCGCCAGCCAAGTGGCGTTGTTGACGCCATCTGCGCCCGCCGACGTGCTGCCGTTGATGCTGTCGTAGAGGGCGATCGGGGCGGCGGTCGCGGCCTGACCGAGGAACATGGCTGCCGCGACACCCCAGATCGAAAACGCCCTGCAGAGCGACTGGCCGGCAAGTTTGCGGAGGGACTGGGTGGCGGTCGACATGGCTTTGATCCTCGTCGTGGCTGGGGGCGGGCGTTGCCGCTTGATGGCCAACGAAGAGATGCATCTGCCGTGCCAAATCGAGGCTTGTTTTCCGAGCTTGCTCGTAAGTCCTTTTCTGCAATGGGCTTAGGTGTTGTGGCGTCCGCCCGGCTAAGCGCAGGGCTCGGAGGGTGATCCACCATTCCAGGGAGGCTAAAGGGGGCTCGCGAGACGGTCTCACGAGAGGCAAGTCGTTGCTGAGTAAAGACTTGGGGCCATTCTCACCAGGATGATGAGGGACCAGCGGCCCAGAGACGCTCTCCCTGATTTGGTCTCCCTGATTTGGTGGGGAGGCCGAGGGGGAGCGTCACTGGGGGGGGCGTCAGCGCGGGACGAACGAGTGGCGGATCGTCACCTGGCGCACCTGCCGGCTCGACGGCTCATAGCAGCGAAGGCGGACCTCGATCCCCCGGAGCGGGAAGCGGTAGGGGGGGAGCGTTTCAAGTTCGCCAGGGTCGTCGCCAGCGCCATTGAAAAGACCGTCGCCATCGACGTCGTAGGGAGACTCATCGACCTTGCCGTCGCTGTCGTCGTCGAGGCCGTTGGAGCCTTCATCGATTGTGCCGTCTTGGTCGTTGTCGAAGCCGTTCGATTCGTAGTGCGTGCTCCAGGTGTCCCAGACTCTTACGCCGGCAGCGTTGGCGGGGCGCAGGCCACTCATGAGTTCGCCGAGATCAGCGAATCGGGGGCGCTGCCCCGAGGTGGCCACGACGCCATAAGGCCCCCTGTTCCAGCCGAGGTCGACATAGGCGCCGTTGGCGGCGACAGTCGTTGCCGCGAAGCCTCCGTCGCCCGGCACGACGGCGCTGTCGCCGCCAGCGGGGACGCCGACCGGGGCACCGGGGTCAAACACCCGGACGTCGAAGCCGATCACGTTCGTAAGAATGACATCTTCACCGATGCGGGGCGAACTGTTCGCGCGGGTAAACGTCGAACCATCTGGGCGGATCACACTCATCCTAGAGTCAAAGATCAGACCGTCGGGGGCCGGCGTCATCTGCCAGTGATAGTTCGGTGTCACGCCGCTCCCGTCGGGAAACCGGAACGAGCCCGCCCGGGCGTCAATCGCGCCGGCGCCGTTGTGCATGAACCGGTTCTCACGTCGGGTGAGATCAGCAAGTGAATTAGGTATGAGGGAAGTCAGGTTGCCTTGATATTGAGCAGAGAGATCGAATTGATCGAAGAACTCGGCCCATGAGTTGGCGTTGGTCCATGTGATGAAGTTGGCGTTGGCGGCACCGTAGAATGGGGCGAAGCCAACGTACCCAATGACAAGGTTCTGCCGGCGGAAGAGGGTGTAGGTGGCCACCGGTGGAGTTGTGCCGGCGGGGACTTGGGTCGGGCGGAGGAACCACGCCACCTCGGCGAGTTGGCTCTCGGTC
>CAMARC010000397.1 GCA_945860405.1 Candidatus Kuenenia stuttgartensis
GTCCCGAACAACGAGACGCCACTCTCCCCGAGGAGATGGTTGTAGGCACGCAGCCCGATCTGAGGGTTGGCCGGGCTGTCGCTCAGCACGACGTCGAGTTCGTGGAGGGCCAGCTGCGCCATCAGCCGGTCGGGGGCACCGTCGATGCAGGTCACCCGCACGTCCCCTTCGAGATGAAAGGCGGGGCGGAGCAGACGATGGACGACGAGTTTGGGAAGGGTGTCAGCAACGCCCACGACGAGGCGGAGCACCCCTCCGGCCGGTCGGCCGCGGACGACATCCTCGAGCTCCCGACCGAGCGAAAAGATCTCATCGGCATACCGGTAGACGGTCTTTCCCGCTTCGGTGAGGGTCATCGTCCTTCCGCGGCGCTCAAACAGGGGTGTCTTCACCGATTTTTCCAGCGCCTTAAGCTGGGCACTGATGGTTGGCTGGGTGAGATGGAGACTCCGGCAGGCCTTGGTGACACTCCCCTCACGGGCAACGGTCCAGAAATAGAGCAGGTGGTGGTAGTTCAACCAGCGCATAACGGGTCCCTGAATCGGTTTTTTAGATCCTCCAAATAGTATTCATCGCCTTGCTCGATGAATCCAGGGGGCCTACAAATGACGATGTAAAGCTAGGCCCTTGGCGCGGTCGAGAGATCGCGGCCGGTCGGCTGCTGGTTTCCGTCCTCCGTGAATGTCGCCATGTCGCAGCCACAGCATCACGGTCCTCACGCGCCCGCCGACACTTGGCGGCAGCTCAACAAACTCCTGGCCATCGAGCGTCGGGACGTGGCCACGATCCTCGCCTTTGCCCTCGGCGTGGGGCTGTTGTCGGTGGTCACGCCGGCTGCGATCGAAGCCCTCGTCAACACCGTGGCCTTCGGGGTGCTGCTCTGGCCGGTGATCGTTCTCGCCCTGGTGACCCTCGGATTCCTGGCGTTTGCAGCCAGCCTCCGGGCGATGCAATCGGCCGTGGGGGAGTATGTCCAGCGCCGGGTCTTCGTTCGCACCGCGAGGGCCTTTGTAACGGCCTTCCTCCGCTGCGACGCCGACACGCTGGCGCGCAACAACCCGACCGACATCGTCAATCGCTTCCTCGAGGTGGCCTCGGTACAGAAATGCGTGGCGACGTTGCTTGTCGACGGTGTCCAGATCGCCACGACGACGATCGTCGGGCTCGCCGTGTTGGCGTTCTACCATCCCTACCTGCTCGTGTTTGCCGTCGTCATGGTGTTCCTCCTGGCGTTCCTGCTCCTCGTGCTCGGCACCGGCGGCATTCGCACGAGCATCGCCGAGAGCGCGGCGAAGTACGAGTTTGCCGCCTGGCTCGAGGACTTGGCTCGCTGCCCCCGCTCGCTCCGCAGCCAGAGCGGCCTGACATTCTCGGAAGATCGGGCCGAGGAGCGGATCGAGGCCTATTTGACGGCGCGACGGCGCCACTACTCGGTGGTCTGGCGGCAGGTCGTCTTCGCCCTGGCGATCGAGGCCCTGGCGAGCACCGCTCTCCTCGGTCTGGGCGGCTGGCTGGTGATCCAACGGCAGCTCAACCTCGGCCAGCTCGTGGCCGGGGAACTGATCGTCACACTCGTGCTCTCGGCGGTGTCAAAGCTCGGGAAATATGCCGAGGTGTTCTACGATCTCCACGCCGGCCTCGCGAAACTGGCGATCGTCGACCAACTCGAGGCCGAGGTCGACGGCGGGGAACAACTCCCCGATCGCCGCGGCCCGATGACGGTGGCCATCGATGCCGGAAATGGCGAGGAGCCCCATCGCCGGGTCGAGTTGGCTGCCGGATGCCACGCGGCCATGAACGCCAACGCCGGCAGCACGGCTTGGCTGGAGGCCCTGGCGCTCCTCCGCTCCCCGCCTGCGGGGACGTTCGAACTCGACGGCATCGACGGGCGATCGCTTGACAGGCCCGCCGCCCGTGAGCAGGTGGCCCTCGTCGGCGCCCCCGAGACGTTCGCCGGCACCGTGGCCGAGAATCTCCGCGCTGGCAGGAGATCAATTTCGGCAGCCGATCTCCGCGCGGCGCTCGAGACGGTGGGGCTCGCTTCCCGGATCGCCCGTCTGCCGCTCGGTATGGCGACGCCCCTGGCAGCCGACGGCTTCCCCCTCGATCCCATCGAGGCAGCCCGGCTCACACTCGCCCGTGCGATCGCCGGCCACCCCCGGCTCCTCCTCATCGACCGCCTCCTCGACGGGTTCGATCTCGACGGGGACGGCGGACTGACCGACTCACTCTTCGGCCCGTCGTCTCCCTGGACCCTCGTCGTCGCCAGCACCCGTGACGACGTCCGCCGGCGATGCGACTCGACCCTGGAGCCATCGTGATCATGGGATCCCGCACCTCCCGCACCTCCCCCCCCCTTCCAGCCGGCGTGGCCACGCCACGGAGCGTCCGTCGCTTCGCCACGCTGGCGATCGTAATTTTCGCTGCTTCCCCATTCATTCTCGCCTTCGTCCCCTGGCAGCAGACCGTTCAGGGGCGGGGGGACATCATGGCTTTTGCACCGGTCGATCGGATGCAGGTCATCGAGGCGATGATCTCCGGACAGATCAGCAAGTGGCACGTCGTCGAGGGAAGCCTGGTAAAGAAAAACGATCCGCTGGTCGATATCGAAGATAACGATCACCAGCTTGCGGCAAGACTGGAGGAGCAGCGGAGCTTTCTTGCCGACCGGCTCACGGCCGCCGAGCGCGAAGTGGACGAGCAACGGGCGGCTGCGGAAGCGCAGGTGGCGGCTCGCGAGGCGGCGATCCGTGCCGCCACAGCCAATCGGGATGCCGCCCGAAAGTCGATCGAGGTCGCCCAACACGTGGAGGCCAACGCCACCTTCGCCGAGGAGTACGAACGCAACCGCTTCCAGATGTTCGAGGATCTGTTCACCAACCCGCAGTTCGGCGGGCTGGAGAGTCGGATCTCCCGGGACGAAGCCCGAATGCGGTCCGATCGGGCAGCCACCGACACCGAGAAAGCCAACGCGGAAATCGAGCGGGCCGAGGCGTTCCTCCTCACCCAGGAATCCCTTCTCGTCCAGGCCGATGCGGCCGGCCTGTCGGCAATCGCCGTCGCCCGCGGCAACCTCCG
>CAMARC010000398.1 GCA_945860405.1 Candidatus Kuenenia stuttgartensis
GTCGTCATCAACGGCGTGGTCATGGAGGCCGGCGCGCGGGAGTTCTCCACCGGCTCACTCGGCTGGTACTCGAGCGGCACGATCACCGTCTCTGTCGGCGGCACGCCGGTCGACGTTCAGATCGGCCTCAACATGACGGTGGCCGGCTCGAAGGACCTGCCGAAGAAGCGGAAGTGAGCAGCCGCCAAGCGCTTGTCGGCCGGTCGGCCCTCGCTGGCATGCCGTGCACCCGCCGGCCGGTCAGCGGGTGAGCGAGAGAACGCCGACAGCGAGGCGGCCGTCGGTGTGGAAGGGATCGCCGCCGCCGTTGGTGCCGCGGAGCTCGCGGTGGAAGCGGTCGACCCAGTAGTAGCCGGAGAGCGTGCCGGCATGGTGGGTGTCGACGAGCAGCTTGTTGCGCTCCTGATCGACCGCGGCGCCGATGCGGTGCGTGATCCCACCCGTTGTTCGACTGATCTCCACGCGCTCGTCGTACGTCGCCGCGCCGAGCCACAACGGCTCGCCATCCTCGTCGACCGCTTCCGACCGCCAGAAGCGGACATGATGGCGCTGCTTGGGGCTTCGCCCCACCGGCTGCTCGAAGGCCAAGTCTTGCTTCCGCCCCCACACGAACAGATCGCTCACCGGCGCGTGTGGATAAGGTTTTTTCAGGACGACGTCGGCGGCGATTTTCAGCGACGATTGAAGCGTGATCGGATCGGCGGCATACCATCCGCCCCGGGCGAGGGCGTGATGGAGCTCCCGATCGGATCCCACGAACGCCACGTTGATCGGATCCCCTGCATTTCCGCGCCCGGTCTTCGTTCGCCGCGGCGCGGTTGAGAGCGCCGGGTGGGGCGCGACGAAGCGGTCAGCCGCAGCCGGAGGGTCGGCGGCAGACTCGGTGGCCGGGGCCGGTGGGGCACTGGCATCCTCTCTCGCCACGGCGCTCCGGGAAGGTACGGCCCCGAATGGGAGCGTCAGCGCGAGTATCCAGTGAGCAGCAACGAGCGCCGTGCACGGGGCCGTCGATCGAGCCTGTGGCCGGATCAAGAACGGGATGAACGGGCTCAAGGGCACCTCCACGTCGGGGAAAAGCGCCGGGGAGAGTAGGACTCCGGCCGCCGCGCCTCAAGCCCGATCGGCGGCCCCCTGCGGTATGCTCGGCGGGGGGAGAAACGCGATGGTTGAGTCAGATTGCTCCTCGGAAGGCCGTGCCATGATCGCTGGCCTTTGGTCCTCCACCGCCGCCCCGTGATGTCACCACTCTCCCCCGGGAGCCCCCTCCATGTCGCGTTCGTTGTCGAGGTCTTTGCCGAGCCTGGGGATCGTTCTTTTCGCCCTGCTCATGGCTGCTACGTGGCCGGCACCAGTGAGCGCCGCCGATGACGCGCCGCCGGCCGCTGAGCGCTTCGGCGTCGCGACGTTCGATCTCGAGCGGCTGTCGCTGGTGCCTGAGGTGTTTCCGGCCGACGGCTTCCAGGTTGGCCCCGAGGGGGATGAGCGGATCAGGCCGCTGTTCTTTGCGGGCTTTGAGTATCAGGGGCGACCGACCCGCGTGTTCGCCTGGTACGGGGCGCCGGCCACGACGCCCGGCATGAAGCTCCCGGCGATGGTGCTTGTCCATGGTGGCGGCGGGACGGCCTTCGAGCGCTGGGTGAAGGTGTGGAACGATCGTGGCTACGCGGCGATCGCCATCGATCTGTGCGGATGTGTGCCGCGCGGTACGTATGGCAATTGGGAACGCCATGCCGACGGCGGACCCCCCGGCTGGGATGCGGCCTTCGGCCAAGTCGAGGAGCCGCTCACGGACCAGTGGCCGCATCAGGCCGTGTCGGCGATCGTGCTTGCTCATTCGCTTCTGCGCACGTTCCCTGAAGTCGATGCCGGGCGCATCGGCCTCACCGGAATCTCCTGGGGGGGCTACCTGACCTGTCTCACGGCGGGGGTCGACCCGCGCTTCCGCCTCGCCGTGCCGGTGTACGGCTGCGGCTATCTCGCCGATGACTCGGCGTGGCTGGCTCGCTTTGCCGAGATGGGGCCGGAGAAGGGGGCGCGGTGGTCGGCCTGGTGGGATCCAGCGAGCTGGCTGCCGCGTGCCGAGATGCCGATGCTGTGGGTCAACGGCACCAACGACTTCGCTTACCCGCCCGGCTCCTGGCAACGCTCGTATCGGCTCCCGAAAGGCCCACGGACGCTCTGCATGACGGTCCGGATGCCCCACGGCCACGGGCCCGCGGGGGAGAATCCCGAGGAGATCCTGGTGTTTGCCGATGCGATCCTCGGGGATCACCCCGCCGCCGCGGCACCGGGGCTGACGACGATCACGGGGCAGGGGACGGGCGAAAATCAGACCTGGGTGACGTGGCGTGGCGGGCGGCCGATCCGCGCCGCTGAGCTCTGCTTCACCACCGCCGCCGGCCGGTGGCAGGATCGGCTCTGGGAAACGCAGCCGGCCACGATGCATCCCGCTGCCGACGGCACGGAGGGACGGGCCAATGCCATCATCCCAGCCGGAGCGACGGCGTGGTATCTCAATCTCGTTGACGATACCGGGCTCGTCGTCAGCGGCGAACATGCCGTGCGGTGATCGGCGGAAGCCGTCAGCGTCTCAATCCGCGGAATGGTTCGTAGATCCGCAGCGAGAGGAGCATCTCGCCGGCCGAGAAGGCGTGGCGGATGTCCTCCGTTCCCCGCCAGAAACTTCCCTCCATGCGCGTCACCGGCGTGGTGGTGGCGCCGAGCGCGAAGAACCGGTAGCCGAGATCGAGTTCGACCCGCTCTGAGATCGCCCACTTGGTGCCGCAGCCGGCCTGCCAGGCGAAGCTCTGCGCGGTGTCTGGGCCGCCGAAGAAGAAGTTGGGGGTGATGCCGGTCAGCTGGTAGTGGCCGTTGACCGCGTAGGTCGAGCCTCCGGCACCGATGCCGCCACCAACATAGAGATCGAAAGCGTCGGTGACGGAGAAGTCACGCCACAGGTTGACCATCGTCGACCAGCTGTCGGCCGCCACCCAGTTGCCGCTTCCTGTTGCCAAGGGGATTGCCGTGACGGCCAGGGAGTCCTCGAGCGAGTCGCGGCCACGCCCTTCCACTTC
>CAMARC010000399.1 GCA_945860405.1 Candidatus Kuenenia stuttgartensis
GCGCCGACTGGACGGCCGGCAGCAGCAGTCCGACGAGCGTGCCGATGATCGCGATCACGACGAGCAATTCGACCAGCGTGAAGCCGTGACGGTGCGTTCCGGCACGGCTCGAACCTTGAAGGACCATGAGTTCACCCCGCGAGAAAGAAGGAAAAATCCGATGATGCTTTGGGACGCGACAGCGTCGGCTCACAGTTTGCAAATATTGCGCCAACAATTTGGATTTCTTCCGGGCAGAGACCGACAGGGATGATCGATGGCTTCGCGAGGGCTCGCGAATGCGAGAAAACAGCGAAAAATGCCGGCTGACGAAGGGGTTGAGTGGTGCTCCGGCCGTCCGGCGGTCGCCTCCCCTGACGGTCGGCAACGGGCTGGGGGCCCAAGCACGGCAGCGCGCCTTGCAGGCAGCCGCTGCACGATGAATCGGCAACGCCCTGTTCCGGAGACGGGGCGCCGCAGAGCCGGTCACTCAGGCTGGCGGGCAGCGAGGAGCATTTCCAGGTAGCTCCGCCGTTCCGGGGGGCCACACCCGAGTTCGGCGGCAAGCGATTGGAGGCAGGAGAGGGCGGGCGGAATCTCCTCGGCGCTTGCCACGATTTCCAATTCGAGGAAATCCCCCAGCCCCGTCACCGTATCGATCGCCACCTCGACCTCGCGGCCTTGCCACACAACCCGGGCCGGCCGGCGGCACTTCACCACTTCCCAGACGCGGCGGAAACCGAGGGCCGTGAGGAGCTCCGACCAAGTCTCGAGCGTGGCCGACCCCCCGGCCGCCGGGGGAAACGCCGCCAAGGGGAGCTCGATCTCGCGCCGTGTCTTGGCGGCCTGGCCGATCCGCGGCCCCTTCCAGGTGATCGCCACGGCATCCCCCTCGCGGCGGAGCCGGAGGGCCTCGTCGGTCTGGGCGAAATCCCGTGAGGGATGGGCAAAGTAGACGTCGGCCTGCTCGATCGCCGGGCGGAAGCGGGCGGCGAGCCTGACGAGCGCCGCTTCGACTCCTGCCCCACGGGAGAGCGGAAACTTCAGTTCAACCTCGTACACTGCAAGGCACTCCGCGCTTTGGCTCACCATCGGCCGGCTTCACGACCGCCGGCAGCGGCGGCACCCATTCCTCTTTTTTCTCCGCTCGCATGATACTCGCGCTCCTCTGCCGCCCCGCCCGACTGGTGCTGGGCGTCCTGGCAGGATCCTTTGTGGCAATCCTCCTCGGCGCGGGGTGCGTCGGGCCGCAGACGCCCCACCCCGCCGTCGGCAAGCGGGTGGGGAGCGTGCCGCTGGTGGCGATCCTCGATCCTGGCCGACCCGCGCCCACGTTCACCGGCCGCGTCACGCTCCTCAATTTCTGGGGCACCTGGTGCCCCCCCTGCCGCCGCGAGTTGCCCGGCCTGGGGCGGATCGCCTCGAGACTAGCCGACGACGATCGTTTCCAACTCGTGGCGGTGTCGTGCGGCCCCGGTGGCCCCGATGACCTCGACGAGATCACCGCCGACACGAAGCGATTCCTTGACCGGGAGCGGATCGCGATCGAGCCCTGGTGCGATCCCCGCGGCACGGTGCGGATGCTGTTCTCCGAGGCCTACGGCTTCGAGGCATTCCCCACCACCTATCTGATCGGCGGCGATGGTCGCATCCGCCGCGTTTGGGCCGGCTACCGCAACCGCGACGAAGCGGAGATCGCCGCCGCCATCGTCGAAGCGCTCAAGAATGAGCCCCGGGAATAGCCGCGGGAATAGCCGCGGCGCCTGGCGACGGAGGCTTTAGCCGCTCGAGAAAAAGGGCCGCCATGGCGGCCGGATCGGCGGCGCTGGTGATCGCAGCGGCCACGGCCACACGCTGCCAGCCGAGGGCACGGAGGTCGTCGAGGCGATCGAGCGAGACGCCGCCGATCGCAAACGCCGGCAGCGCGATCGTGGCGGCGACCTCGGTGAGAAACTCCTTCCCCGCATGGCTCCCGAAGGATTTCGTGGACGACGGAAAGCAGGGGCCGACGCCGAGATAGTCGGCTCCCCCGCGGACGGCAGCGAGCGCTTCGCCGATGTCGTGCGCGGTGCACCCCACGACCGCCGTCGGGCCGGTGACGCGCCGCACGAGGTCGAGGGGGAGATCGTCGCTGCCGAGGTGAACCCCCCCCGCTCCCACTGCCACGGCGACATCAGGACGATCGTTGACGATGATCAGCGTGTCGGCCGCCAACCGGCGTCTGGCCAACTCGACCGCCACACGGACGCGACCGACGAGCGCCGGGACGGTGAGCGATTTGTCGCGCACCTGGATCATCCGCACCCCGGCGTCGAGCAAGCCCTCGACGAGGGTGCCGAAACGGCGTGCATCCTCCCCGCCATCGACGAGCACACAGAGCGTGATCCCCGCCAGGCGTTCGCTCGCCCGATTGACAGAGGCATCAATCGCCCGCCAGGCCCCTGCGCCCCCCTCAGGATCGCTCCCCTCCTCGGGAACACGTGCGCCTTCAGGCCGCCGGGGGGTGGGGCTGGTCTGGTTGCCGGAGGGGAGTGCCATGGCCGTGTTGTACC
Organism: Candidatus Kuenenia stuttgartensis; assembly: GCA_945860405.1. Taxonomy (GTDB): domain Bacteria; phylum Planctomycetota; class Planctomycetia; order Pirellulales; family UBA1268; genus QWOP01. Next base: position 2,532 of record CAMARC010000399.1, read on the forward strand.
ACCGCTGCCGCCCTCGCTGTCCGGCGACCAAGCCATCCATCGCCTGTGTCCACTTTTCCACGGCCTGCGAGCGATCCCTGCCCCACGTCTGCAGCAGCCAGCCCCGGTCTTTCCAGCCCTTTCAGCGGCCTTGGCCTGCTCTCGTTCGCTCCCTACACTCCCTCCTCTGCCGGCTTTGCCAGCCCCGATGGCCCCGATCGCCCGGAGCGGCCGTGACCTCCACCCGTTACCTGACACTCCTCTGGCCAGGGCTGCCCTGGCTGTGGCTGCGCGGCAGCATCGCCGGCCTCATCCTCGCCCTCGCGTTCGCCGTCGCGCTCGATATGGCGATCCTCCTTACGTGGGTGTGGACGGAGCTTGTGGCGACCGAGTTCGCCCTCGGCCTCTGGGCGGCGACGGCCGGCGTGTGGGCCGTGGCCACGCTCTCGGCGGTGACGACCTTTCCGCCACCGCTGCCGACCGGTCGCAACGAAGCCGCCGAGGCGCTGTTCGTCGCTGC
>CAMARC010000400.1 GCA_945860405.1 Candidatus Kuenenia stuttgartensis
CCCCGCTTGAACTGGTCGAGCTCCTCGAGGACGGTGATCGGGATCGCGACGTCGTTTTCCTCGAATTTCCGAATGCAGCGGCAGTCGTGGAGGATGACGTTCGTGTCGAGGACGAAGAGTTTGGAGGTCAGCATCGCATCCTTGCGTTGATGAGAAGGTGATCCCTCGTGCCCGCTTTCGAAAGCGTGGCGAGGGGGCGGCGGATGAGGCTGTTCGTTGGGCGCAGATCCAGTCGAGGGGAGAGGGAGTGAGCGGGGCCTACTCGAGAACGAGGCGGGGGCGATTATCCGGTTCAGGTTGCTCGACACCGAAGTAGGTCGCGGCGACGTCGACGCCACCGGGGACCACGAGCAAGCGAAGCCGGCCCCCGTCTTCCTGGAGCCGATCCAGAACCGCTTCCGCTTCCTCGCCGAGCTGCAGTTCGAAACGGTCTTCCCGACCGGTGGCGTCGATCGTGAAGGTCGCCTCCCCGCAGGGAATGCAGCGGGGGAGGGCGTCGCCCAAGGCCGTATCCCCCTCGATGGCGAACTTCAGGGTCGTGATCTCTTCGTCGGGATCGCGGGGGATGAAAAACAGGAGCCGCCCCGGCTTCGCGAATGGGGGAATGCTCTGCGTGAGGACGAGGGTTGCCTTCCGCATCGTTCCGGCAGCCTTCTGCTGGCCCGGCTCGATGTCGAAATCGAGCAGGCCGAACGAGGCAAACTTCGAGTCGCCTCGGCTGGAAAGCCCCTGGATGTTGAAGTAACGGCCCGGTGCCTCTCCCTTCCGTGGGCCGCCGACGGTGATCATCACACTGCGTGAGGCAGAAACGGGCCTCCCGGTCGCGGGAGCTTCCGCCTCGGGCTGACCCACGGCCGGCGACAAGACGCCCCCGAAAAGAATCACCGTGGCCACCGTCAGGGGCCACACGAGCAAGCGCTTCGGGGCGGGCCGCATGCGGGCTTCCTCCATATGGGGCGTTCCAAGGGCCTCGGGTCTGGCCGGCCGACCAAAATCATATTCGCCCCGCGTGAGAAAACGATGTGCGTGCGCCTTCGCTGTCACGGCGAAGGGGGGCGTGTCGAGTGCCGTTGGCTGCCGGACCGTTCCTCATCGGAAGCCAACGGACTGCCCAAGGAGAACCTGGTTCCGCTCAGACGGCGATCTTCGGCATTGCAGACGGCGCCCGCAACGGCCCAGAAGATGTTGATGCCGATCGCACGGTCCGCCTTGCCGCGAGCACCTCCACGACGCAGGGAAGCCGCGCCGTCAGGAAAGAGACTCGATCGCGGCGTTGGCCACGCCCTCGGCCGTGATCCCGAAGTGCTTGTAGAGCGCCGGGGCGGGGCCCGACGCGCCGAAGCTGTTCATGCCGACAAACCGCCCCTTCGTGCCGATCCACCTCTCCCACCCGAAGCCGCAGGCAGCTTCGCAGGCCACCCGGGCCGTCACGGCCTCCGGGAGGACGCTCTCCCGGTAGGCGGCATCCTGCTCGGCAAAGAGCTCCCAGCTCGGCATGCTCACGACGCGCGGCTTGTGCCCCTTGTCGCGGAGGATCGCGGCCGCCTCGAGACAGGTGGTGACCTCGCTGCCGGTGCCGATGAGGATGCAGTCGGGCTTGCCGCCGGCAGCATCCTCGAGGACGTAAGCGCCCCGGGCGGTGCCTGAGGCCGGTGCAAACTTCGTCCGGTCGAGCGTGGGGAGATTCTGCCGCGAGAGGACGAACACCGCGGGGCGGCCTGGCCGCTCCATGACCACGCGCCACGCCTCGGCAACTTCGTTGGCATCGGCGGGGCGGAGAACCGTGATCCCCGGCACGGCCCGGGCGCTGGCGAGCTGCTCGATCGGCTGATGCGTGGGGCCGTCCTCGCCAAGGCCGATCGAATCGTGCGTGAGGACGTAGATCACGCCGAGATCGCCGAGGGCCGAGAGCCGCAGGGCTGGCTTGAGGTAGTCGAGGAACACAAAGAATGTAGCGCAGTACGGCCGCAGCCCCGACAGCGCCATCCCGTTGCAGGCCGAGGCCATGCCATGCTCGCGGATGCCGAAGTGAAAGTTGCGGCCACCCGGCTCGCCGGGGCCAAACTCTCCGGCGCCGGCGACGAACGTCATCGTCGACGGGGCGAGATCAGCCGAGCCGCCGAGGAGCCACGGCACCACGCCGCTGATCGCCGAGAGGACTTTGCCAGAGGAGACGCGGCTGGCGAGCCCCTTGGCATCGGCCGGGAAAGTCGGGATCGCCTTCTCCCAGCCGGCGGGGAGCTTGGCGGCGAGGAGGTGATCGAGCTCGGCAGCCTTCTCGGGGGAAGCCTTCGTGGCAGCGGCATGGGCCCCCTTCCAGGCTTCGTGGGCCTTCATACCCCGGGCGCCGAGCGTGGCGGTGAAATGCTCCTTGACACCATCGGGCACGAGAAACTGCGCGTCGGCCGGCCAGCCGTAGGCCTGCTTCGCTCCCTTGATCTCCTCCGCGCCCAGCGGGGCGCCGTGCGATTCGTGCGAGCCGGCCTTTTTCGGGGCGCCGTAGCCGATCTGGCTCTTGACGATGATCAGCGTCGGTCGCTTCGTCTCGGAGCGGAAGGCCTCGAGGGCACGCTTCAGCGAAGCGGTGTCATTGGCATCGGCGACATGCTCGACGCGCCAGCCGAGCCCCTCGAAGCGCTGGTTGACGTTTTCGGTGAAGGCGAGGTGCGTCTCCCCCTCGATCGTGATCTTGTTGTCGTCGTAGATCCAGCAGAGGTTGGCAAGCTCCAGGTGACCGGCGATCGAGGCGGCCTCGGAGGCCACGCCCTCCATGAGATCGCCGTCGCTGCAGACGACGTAGGTGTCGTAGTCAAAGAGGGTGCGGCCGGGGGCGTTGTAGCGGGCGCCGAGCCAGCGGGAGGCGATCGCCATCCCGATGGAGTTGCCGCAGCCCTGGCCGAGGGGGCCGGTGGTCGTCTCGATCCCCGAGGTCATGTGGTGCTCGGGGTGGCCGGCGCAGACGCTGCCGATCTGCCGGAAGCGGCGGATGTCGTCGAGCGACACGGCCGGCTCCTCGGTGTGGCC
>CAMARC010000401.1 GCA_945860405.1 Candidatus Kuenenia stuttgartensis
ATGACCGCCACGCTGTCCGACGACACGAAGGCGATCCTCCTCCTCACCGCGTCATTCAACGCCGGCTCGGCCGAGCCTCGGCATCTGCCTCTGTCACTTGGCGACTACAAGCACCTCGCGAGGAAGCTTCGGGAGTTGGGGCGGAAGCCAGCCGATCTGATCGCTCCCTCCGCAACCGATCTCGTCGAGGCCTGCGGCACCGCCGTGGACGCAGCGAGGCTCCGAGACCTCCTCTCCCGCGGCTTCCAGATGGCCCAGGCGATGGAGCGGTGGAGCGCGCGGGCGATCTGGGCCATCAGCAGGGCCGATGAGTCGTACCCGCGACGCTGGAAGGAGCGTCTCAAGGAGGATTGTCCGCCGATCCTCTACGGCTGTGGGGACGTCGCACTGCTCGCGCGGGGCGGCCTTGCCGTCGTCGGATCACGGAACGCCGACGATGACACGCTCGCCTGGGCCCGCCATGTCGGAACGATCTCAGCCGAGGCCGGCGTGGCCGTCGTATCGGGAGGCGCGCGAGGCATCGACGACGCGGCCGTGCGTGGATGCCTCGATGCAGGCGGCCGGGCTTCGGTCATTCTCGCCGATTCACTCGAGCGGGAAGCGATCAACAAGGCGAATCGGCTGCCGGTCATGGGCCGTCAGCTCGTGATCGTCTCCCCGTATGATCCCGCGGCCCGCTTCAACGTCGGGCATGCGATGGGCCGCAACAAACTCATCCACTGCCTGGCGGATGCGTCGCTCGTCGTCCGCTGCGACTCGGGATCCGGGGGCACGTGGAGCGGTGCGGTCGAACATCTCGGGAGAGAGGCGGCGACGGCGCTCTATGTGAGAAACGGCGCCGAAGCACCCGAAGGGAACCGGGCCCTGCTCGCCAAGCGGGCGGTGCCTTGGCCGGAGCCGACCGCTGTCGAAGCACTACGGGAGGTCGTCGAGAGAGCCCCCCTCATGAGATCAAAGCCGAGCGAACGATCGCTCTTCCCCGATCCGCCCGCCGAGGAGACCGTCGGAACTGATGCCGGGCAGACTCCCGCGGCCGCGACCGACGTCGTCATCGACGCCGCTATCCCTGCATCGCGCCTGCTCTACGATGCCGCACGACCGATCATTCTCGAGCTGCTCCTCCAACCGCATGGTGAAAAGGAAATCGCCGCTGCACTCGGCATTCCAGCAGCCCTGGCGAAACAATGGCTTGCGACGCTGATGGTCGAGCATGGAGTCGAGAAGGCGGGACAGCCGGCTCGCTACCGTCTCCCCACCGCGGCTGCGCCGCTTTCGAACGGGACTTCCGATCCGAACCGATGAGGCAGGCCCTTTGGATCAGGCCAAACCAGTCATGTCGGTGTCTCACACGAGCAAGATCTCGGCCTGTCAAACTCGCGATCACGTTCGTCGTGCAGCCAGGTCGTCACGCCTTGCGTGCGTTCGGCTGATCTACCGACCCGGCGGAACGTTGACCTGGGAACCCGTCCTGCGGGGAGGGTGCCATCGCCTCGCCAGCCGTCCACGAAAGAGAAAGGACGGCCGGCACCAACCAGTCGGGGCGACAGGATTTGAACCTGCGACCTCTTGACCCCCAGCCCGTTCAGAGCGTCTTGGTCCGAGGGCTCAAAACCTCGGGATTCCCCGGAGAATATCGCATTTTTCTCGTCGTGCAATCCCGACCAAGGTTGACCGTATTCATACTCTTTTTGCACCGTTATCCGGTCAACTTCGGATGACTGGCCACGGCCTTTGACCATCCCCTGAAGCCGTGGCGAGCTTCCGGATCTCGTCGGACTTGTTGACGTCCCCGGTGGTCTTCTTTGAGGCCTTGGCGGGCTTGGTGGCAGGGGCGTTCGGGGTGGCGGCGTCGGTCGGCTGCGTGGTGGAGTCGGTGGTCATGGCGAAAAGGTTTCCGCTGGGGATTCGGTGGGCTGTCATCAGGGACGAGAAAAGTTCGGGTACAGGGGAAACAAAAGAACCCCGGCATGCCTAGCGTGGCTCAATAGATATCTATTCAGCCGCCAGTCACTCAGGCAGTCGTCTCGGCTAGCAACCCCGCCACCACCTCCGGCACCCCGACCGTCGCGGGCTTCGCCACCGCCTTGAAGCCAGCCCCCGCCACAGCCTCGGGGATCTCCGGGTTCACCACGATCCGCCTGGCGTCCTTCCGGGCCTCGAACACCAAGCTCGCCGCCGGATAGACCACCAGCGACGTCCCCACAACGATCAGGAAGTCCGCTTCCTTAACCAGGGCCGCCGCCTCTTCCATTGCCGGGACCATCTCACCGAACCAGACGATGTGCGGCCGGAGCTGGCTCCCGAGGGCACACCGGTCGCCGAGGTGGATGTCGTGGTCTCCCAGGTGTGTGACGAGCGCCGGGTCCTGCGTGCTCCGAGCCTTGCGGATCTCCCCGTGGAGGTGGAGGACGCTCAATGATCCAGCTCGCTCGTGGAGATCATCGACGTTCTGCGTAACGATCCGGACGTCGTAGCCCCGCTCGAGTTCCACGAGAGCGCGATGGGCGGCGTTGGGCACAGCCTCGCGGACAGCCCTGCGGCGTTCGTTGTAGAAGTCGAGCACCAGCCCGGGATTCCGCCGCCAAGCCTCAGGGCACGCCACTTCTTCAGGCCGGTAGCCACGCCAGAGGCCATCGGCGCCGCGAAACGTCTTCAATCCGCTCTCGGCACTGATACCCGCCCCCGAGATCACCACAACGCGTTTCATATCCCCTCCACCGCCCGCGCAAGCGCCCTCAACGGCTCCGGCTCCGCCAGCCGATGGTCAGAGCCGACTTCCACAAGAGCCGAGTCCGGCAGCCCGCTCGTCCGAACCAACTCCAGCGACTCCTCGAAGGGAATCACGTCGTCGCCTCGAGAGTGGAGGATGACGGTGCCAGGCTTTACGGTCCTTGCCGAGCCCCATTTCTTCCAGGCCGGGCAGAGCAGCACCAGCCTCGCATGGCCGCTCTGGAGGTTCATCGCCACAGCCCCACCTCGGCTCGACCCCACCACGATGTCCGGCAGGCTC
>CAMARC010000402.1 GCA_945860405.1 Candidatus Kuenenia stuttgartensis
CGCGACCGACGGGGAGACCATGGGCGGACCGGGGATTGTGGGGCAGACAAGCATCAATGATCGCCTCACCGCAGCCATTCGGCAAGCTAGGCGGCGGGCGGAGCGGCTTCACGGCCGCCCTTGTGGCGTCAGCGGCGGTAGTTCCACGGCGCCGGGGTCGATGGCATCGACCGCGCGGCCTGCTCCATCTGCTGCCGCGCATACTGCCGCGCCGGAAGTGTCTTCTCGCTCCAATGGGCGTCGGTGGCTGACAGGACACCGAGCGCCACGACCAGAACGTAGCTGAGGAGGTTCGACCAGGCCTCGGGGCCGTAGAACTTCATCGCGGTCCCGAACGACGTCTTGAACTTCGGGCCAAACTGCCCCTCTTTGACAGCCCAGATCTCGTCGAGCACCAGATGCATGAGGAATCCGAGGACGACAGAACTGGCGACGAAGTAACGATGGATCGGCTCCTCGGTACTGAAGGAGAGGAAGGCCACCTGACCAGCCACCGCCGCCGCAGGCAGGCTGTGAAGCATGCCACGCTGGACGGAGTACTTCGACACCAGCCACGCCGCCCCGTACCGGACGGCGAGAAAGAGGCCGGCTCCGGCCAGCACAATCGCCTCCAGGGAGAGCCCCGCCTGCTGAAGGCGGTGGATCATGAGGAGCGGCACGACCGCGGCGGCAAAACCGATGCTCTCGCGGAGCGAGTCTTCCTCGCCGCTGTCGAGGTCGGGCAGCATGCCCGCGAGCACGCAGAGCACGCCGCCGAGGATGCAGGTAGAGGGGGGCATGCCACCGATCTGCCATGCCGCGACGGCATACGCCGCCCCGGCCAAGGCCGACCCAGTGATGTGCACGCGCAGTCCGGGCACCGCATCCCTCCCTGGCGAATCAACAGCTCGTCCACCACGCCCACGCTTCGTTGGCGCAGCGACATCGGGGCTCCTCGGGCATCCTTGCCTCCGGGGCACAGATCCTTGTCAGTTGTCGGCAGGCCTATCCTCGCGACGTCAACGCGAGACGGCGGCGCGGCGTGCGCTGCCAGAGCGGCAAGGTCGGCCGGCAACGGCAGGTTCGGAAGCGGAGGCCCTTCCCTCACAACCGGCGAAGTCAGGAAAAGGACACAAACAGGAGAAAACACCGGGATCAGGGGAGATCCTGGGAGCGCGGGCCGGCGGACCAGGACTTCCGAAAACACCCAGTCAACCTACAGCGCCCACGCAACCCAAGCCTCACACATTGCCTGAAGCCCGCACGCGCTGCGACCCGCGAAGTCCTGGCTCCAACCAATCCCGGATCCTGGCAGGCTCTGGACCAGGTGGGCCGCCGGTGGTCGGCAGGCCGGGAAAAACCGTCGGCGCCCCCTGCCCTTCGTTTCCGGAAGACTCCCGGAAATCAGGCCGAGGCCCCGCGAACTGCCCTTCGACGCACGCGCTGCCATCCCTACACTCCCGCCCCCGCGGGCCGGGTCGACGCCCCCCGCACTCACCGCGATTCCCCACCGCAGACGAGGAGGCCGGACGTGGCCGTCGAGGGATACGACCTGGTGATGATCGGCATCCTCGCCGTCGCCGCCCTGCTCGGGTACTTCAAGGGGATGGTCTGGCAACTGGCCTGGATTGCCGGGATCGTCGCCAGTTCGTTCGTGGCCCTCCGCTTTGCCCCGCAGTTCGCCCACCTGTTCGGGCAGCAGGCGCCGTGGAACCGGTTCCTTGCCATGCTGGCGCTCTACGTCGGCACGTCGCTGGCGGTATGGATCCTCTTCCGGCTCGTCTCGGGATTCATCAACGCCATCCATCTCTCCGCCTTCGATCACCAACTCGGATTGCTCCTCGGCCTGGCGAAGGGAGCGCTGTTGTGCATCGTCATCACCTTCTTCGCTGTCACGCTCGCCCCCGACTACCGCCATCAGATCGTCGCCAGTCGCAGCGGCCGCTTCGTGGCCGAACTCATCGTCCGCGCTGACACCTACCTCCCGAAGGATATCCACGACACCGTCGAGCCCTTCGTCGATCAGTTCGAACGCCAGTTCGCCCAGCCAGGAGTGGGAAGCACCGACGGGCCGGCCTCCGGCTCGCCACCGGGCGGAACATTCGGCGGGCCGGCTGGCCAAGCGGCCGGGCAACTGGCCGGCGGCGGGCTGTCGTTGCAGACACTCATTGACGGGGTCAGTTCGGCCGCAGCCTGGGCCGGAACGGAGCAGGGGAGTGGCGCTGTTCATCAGGCGGGGGGCGCCCTTCCGCCGGGCAGCGCCTGGTTTGCCCCCCCGGCTGGCACGAGGTCGGCCCCGGTCCCGGCTTCGGTCCCGGCGCTCCCGGCGCTCCCGGCCGGGTTTCAACCGATCGCCCCGGCCCCCGTTCCCGAACCACCACGACCGACCGCGAGCCGGTACAGCAGCCCAGCTCCGGCAGGCTATCCCGTCGGCGCGCAATCACCGCTGCCGGTACGCTGATCACGCCCAAGCGAGTCATGCGAGGAACGGTCCTCGAACCGCCGGCCATCATCACCGCGATCCCAGGGCGAGAGGCAGAGGCAGGGGCAGGGGACGATTGCGCCGCGACTGGGCCGCGGCGGAAAAGGGCGTTTTCCCCGGGAAAAAACGACCCTGAATCGGACATAAGAGACATTATCGGACGTTGGGGAGAGGGGAGAATCAGGCCGCTTTTCAGGCGGAAACCTGATCGGCCTCGAGGAACTTTCCCATCGCCCGGAACTTCCCGTAGCGGGCGTCGACAAGCGCCGCCGGCGGGTTGGTGAGGAGCTCCTTGAGCGTCCGCACGAGGTAGTTCTTCACTCGACTGGCCATCTGCCGCGGATCACGGTGAGCGCCACCCGGCGGCTCCTCGATGACCGCGTCGATGACCCCGAGCGACCGGAGATCGTGCGATCGCATCTTCAGGGCCCGCGCCGCCTCGGCCTTGTGCTCGGCGCCTTTCCAGAGAATCCCGGCGCAGCCCTCCGGACTGATGACGCTGTAGTAGGCATGCTCGAGGACGGCCACCCGGTCGCCGAC